>JAAYZK010000096.1 GCA_012514895.1 Planctomycetota bacterium
CAGCAGGGCCTGGACCCGCTCGAACTGCTCGACCGAGAGGATCGCGTCGTGCTCGCCGGGGTAGACGTGCCCCTTGTGGACCACCTGGCCGATGTACTTCGGGTTGGTCAGCAGGCCGTACAGCAACGGCGACGACGCGGCCAGTTCGTCACGACCCGCGCAGGCGGCCGGCTCGCCGAACGGATCGACGGCTGGATCTGTTCCTGGGCGGAGTATCTGGAAGGCCCGGACGAAGAGGGCTTGCAGCCCGGATGCGGAAGCTGGAGAATACGGGCCGTCCGTTGGACGACGGCACGTCCATTGAACGCCTGGGCAGCCTGCCGGGGCGAGATCTGGTGCCGAAGAAGCCCGGCCCCCGCCCAGGAGGGCGGGGAGTTGAGCATAACCGGTCCCCGAACCACAGGGAAACTGAGGGCGGCCGCTCAGCGACCCGCCGCCTCAACGAGGGATGGAGTCAGAAGAGAAGCCATGACTACGCACTACCAGGAAACACTCCGATGTGCCGTATGTGGGCACGAAGCCGAATACGTTCGCATCAGCAGCACGAACACATTTGGCGCACCCGATCTGGACACGCGGCCAGCGGAAATGAAACGCTCAACGATCTTCGCCTGGATTCATCGCTGCCCCAAGTGCGGCTACTGCGCCTCGGATATCAGCGAGACCGCGCCTGATGCGGCCTCCGTGGTTCACAGCCAGGAATACACCCGGCAGCTCAGCGAACCGGCGATCCCGGAATTGGCTAACAGCTTCCTCTGCAAAGCACTCATCGACGAGCGGTCGGGAGACTACGCCGCGGCGGCTTGGGCGATGATCCATGCTGCATGGGTCTGCGACGACGCCGAGAGCTCCGACTCGGCCCGGACCTCTCGCCGCAGGGCGGCAGACATGATTGACCGCGCACTCGAGAACGGGCAGGAGGTCGCAGGGCAAGAGGGAGCGGAGACGGCCGTCCAGGTAGATCTGCTCCGCCGGGCCGGCCGCTTTGACGACGCCCTCCAGCGGATTGAAGCGAGAAGACCCGAGATCACCGAAGACATCATCTTGAGAATCCTGGACTGTCAGGAAACGCTGATCGCCCGTGGCGACGACGCATGCCACACGGTTTCCGAGGCACTGGGCCAGAACGAATAGAGGGAGCAGGGATGCTTACAGGCCCAGGCCGTCGTCACCGATCGGACGGCCGGGGGTCTCACCGCGACGCAGCAGCGGCGCGACCGACCCGCAGTCTTCGCCGGCGAGGTCCTCCACCAAGGGCGGCAACACCCCGGGGATGCCCGCCCGCCGATCCTCCGGTTGGCGGACTGCCAGGGTGGGGTCAGGGCACGATCAGGCCGACAAACACGACGGCCGGCGCGCCCAGATCGGCGGTGGCCCCGTTATCGCCGACAAGGCGCAGGGAGCCGAAGCTGGTGTAGAACCAGTACTCGCCGCCGGCCACGTGGACGGCGTCCGCACCGGACCCGACGTCGACGGTCCCATAAGCCAGGCTGAGCTCAAAGGCATCGTCCCCGACGCAGCCCCACAGGAACCCGGCGGCGCGCCCGGCCGGCGGCACGGCGAACGTGTCGTGGCCGTACCAGCCGCGGACGCGATCGGCCAGGCCGATGATCGTATCGTCGCCGACGCCGCCGTCGGCGGTCGCGATGGCCGGGCCGGCCAGGGTGATCTCATCGTCGCCGGCGCCGGCGAAGACCATCGTCCCCGCGCCGCCGGCGCGGATCGTGTCGTCCCCGTCGAACAGGGCCGAGTACCGGTTGGCGAACCAGCTCTCCAGGGGCGCCGTCACCGACAGATCACCCCCGTGGTAGCCGCCGTAGACACGGTTGGAGCCCTGGTGGGCGATCAGCGTGTCTCCCGCGGCTCCGCCCACCAGCAGGTCGCGGCCGCCGCCGGCCTCGATGGTGTCCGCCCCGTCGAACCGGTCGTCCTGGGCACCGGCCGCGTCTCTGACGGTATGCAGGCTGCCGCCAACGAGGACGTCGTTGCCCTCGCCGCCGAAGATCAGATCGCCGCCGGCGTCGCCGAAGACCGTATCGTCGCCGTCGCCGGCGTAGATCAGATCGTCCCCGGCGACCGGGATGCCGGGCGGCAGGGGGATGCCCGTGAACGGGACGCGGTCGCCGTGCAGGGCATCGCGGCCGGCCAGGCCGACAAGCACGTCGATCCCGCCGTAGCCGGCCAAGGTGTTGTCGAGGTCGTTTCCCACGATCCTGTCGTCGTGGAGGCTCCCAAGCACGTCGGTGAAGAAGCCGTCCAGCCACACCCTGTCCCCGCCCAGGGTGTACGTCTGCCACTTCGGGGCCGCGGCGTCCTCGGCGGGTCCTTCGCCCTCGCCGAAGAAGGCGCCCGGCCCGGCCGCGAAGGCGGTCTCGGGCGTGGCCGCGCCGATGTTCGGAAGCGCGATGCTGACCGCGGAGGTCGAGTTGGCGAACGACAGGGCGTTGGTCTGGGATTCATCGACGATCCGATCGGCGCCGCTGCCGGCGCCGAGCAGGTAGACGTCACAGCCTTCCCCGCCGCCCAGCTCGTCGTTGCCGCCGCCCCCGTCGATCAGGTCGTCGCCGGCCTGCCCGAACAGGCGGTCATGGCCGGCGCCCCCGATAAGGTCGTCCGCCCCGGCCCCGCCGAAGGCCTCGATGGGCACAGCCGACGTTGCCGCCGTCAGCGTGTCGTCGCCGTCGCCCAGGGCGACGTGGATCCAACGGATCTCCGACGCGCCGTCCACCCCGTCGATCGTGACCCGGTCCGACCCGTCGGCGGTCATCAGCCTGACGAACTCGACGCCGGCGAAGGACGTGGCATGCGTGCCGTCCTCCAGCTGGGCCGAATCGGCGGTGAGGGCGGTCAGCGTCCACGCGGCATCGGCGTTCTGCCGGTCGACGAACTCGACGGTGTCGTTGCCGTCGCCGCCGACGAGGGCGTCCTCGCCGTCGCCGCTGCGCCAGATGAACAGGTCGGACTGCGTCGAGCCGGTGATCATGTCGTCGCCGCCGGAGCCCTCGATCGTCATCGCCCTGTTGGCCGCGGCGATCCGGTCGTCGAACAGGCTGCCCCGGATGGCGACGACGTTCTGGAGGGTATCGGTCCCGGCGTTGCCGACGCCGCCGACCCGATCGGTAACCTGGCCGGCGTAGCCTGCGGCGAGCGCGGCGTCGATGGCGCCGTCCGCCTCGCTGTAGTCGGCCCAATAGGCGCTGCGCCCCAGGCCGTGCAGGACGTCGTTGCCCGTCCCGCCAGCCAGCCGGGCGGCCCAGCCGCCGCCGATGAGGGTATCATCGCCGCCCTGGCCGAACAGGTGGCTCGTCCCGCCGCGGCCGACGAGCACGTCGTTGCCCTCGCCGCCGTAGATCCAGGATTCCGGCCCGGCGCCGAAGAGCCGGTCGGCGCCGGCGGTGCCGGTCAGCGATTCGATCGTCGCCAGGCGATCCACCGAGCCGCCCCCGTCGCGCATCGCCCCGCTGATCGAGCCGTACAGCCCTTCGGAGGCCTGCTCGTAGGTGACGGCGTCGCTGCCGTCGCCGCCATTGAGGATCTCGCGCCCATCCCCGGCGACGAACCGATCGTCCCCGGCGCCGCCGGCGGCCATCACGAGGGTCGCCGAATCGGCCGTGTTCAGCACATCGTCGCCGCCGCCCAGATCGGCGCGGACGGACCGGATGTCCCGCGGCAGCGTGCCGATGATCACGTCGTCGTCGACGTCGGTGCCCAAGACCTCCAGACGGCCGGCCGGCCCCAAGGTCACCGGGGCGGCGGTGCCCTCGACCAGGCTGAAGGTGCCGTCGGCGGCCCCATCGGTGAAGGCGAAGGCCACGCCCGAGGGGCTGAGCCACACCTGCAGCGTATTGGCCGCCCCGCCCCGCGGAGGGGCGACCTGAACGTCCTGCCCGTCGCCGACATGGTAGACCAACGTGTTGCGGCCGCCGCCACCGTCGAGCGTATCGTCGCCCGCGCCGCCGACCAGTGTGTCGTTGCCGCCGGCGCCGATGAGCGTATCGTCCCCCCCGCCGCCGTGGAACACATCGTAGCCTCGAGAACCGACCAGGGTGTCATCGCCCTCGGAGCCGATGATGATCCCACTGCCGAAGAGGCGATCGACTTCCAGTCCGATCCTCGCCTCGCCGGTCGTCCGGTCGACCGTGATCCCCGCCGCCGGGGCCGCGGCGTAGCTCAACTGGTCGAGGCGGCCGAGGCGGTAGATGTCGTTGCCGGGTTCCCACGCCAGCAGGTTGCGGCCCCTGCTCCCGATGAGGGTATCGTCGCCGAGTCCGCCGGACAGGATGTCGTCGGCCCCGCCGGCGACCAGCACATCCTCGCCGTCCTCGCCGTACAGCGCGTCGTGGCCGGCGCCGCCGAGGAGCCGGTCGTTGCCGGCGCCGCCGAACACCGTCTGGCCGCCCGGAGTGGCGCCGATGAGGTCGTCGAACGCACTGCCCACGATGATTTCGACGCCGCTCACGCCATCGGTCGCCCCCCGGCCGTCGCGGGCCCTGAACCTGGCCATCGCGATTCCCGCCGGCGCGTCGGCGTAGTCGGCGGTATCCTCGCCATCGGCGCCGTCGAAGCGGTCGTTGCCCGCCCCGCCGGCGAACCGGTCGTCGCCCGCGCCTCCGTCGGCCCAGACAGCCACATCCGCGGCCGTGGCGTCGACGACGTCATCGCCGGCGCCGAGATCCAACTGGATCACGGCCGCACCGGCGATGCCGAGCACCGGCTGGCCCGCCAGGAAGACCTGCGACAGACCCGCGGCCGATTCGATCGTCACGTCGTCGTCCTGGTCGGTCAGCACGAGGGCGGCCGTGTCGATCGGCTGGCCGCCCAGGTCGAGGTCGTCGGCACCGTCGCCGACGGCCCACCGGGCGGTGTCCGCGCCCGGGCCGCCTCGCACGGTGTCCGCGCCAGGACCGCCGACGAGCAGGTCGGCCTGCGACCCGCCGGTCAGCACGTCGTCGCCGGCGAATCCGTACAGGGCCGCCGGGCGACGGGCGGCGACGAGAACGTCATCCCACGCGCCGCCGTACACGCACTCGAAGACATCGATCGTGTCGCGGTGACCGGCCCCGTCAATCGCGGCCCGTTCAGCCAGGCTGACCCACACGCCGGCGGCCTCCCGGCGGCAGTCGAGCGTATCGTTGCCCTCGCCGCCGACCAGCGTATCGTCGCCGGCGTCGCCGGAGAGGTAATCGTCGCCGCCGCGGCCCAGCAGCGTGTCATTGCCGGCTCGGCCGCGGAGGTCCTCGCCGAGAGGGCCGCCGAGGATGATGTCGTCGTGGAGGCTGCCGTACAGGCCCGTGAACCGGCCGTCCAGCGCGAGGGTGCTCGACGGCTCATCCGGATCGATCCGCTGGGGCTGCCCGCCCCAGAGGCTCATGTCCAGGACGATTCCGACCGCCGACAGCGAGAAGTCCAGCACATTGTCGCCCTCGGCGTCAATCACCCGGTCGACCGCGGGCACGTCCACCTCCGCGGCCGGGGGCACGTCCACGATGGTGGCGCCGTCGGCGATCTCCAGCAGGAACCGGCGAATATCCAGGGCCGAGGCGGCGCGGGCATCGGGCCCGGGGGTCAGCAGGTACGTATCGTGGCCGGCGCCGCCGAAGACCGTGTCGCTGCCGGGGCCGTCGATCACGACGTTGTTCCCGTTGCCGGTGACGATACGATCATCGCCGGCGTTGCCGACCAGGACGTTGTCGTCCCCGCTGCCGGTGATCAGGTCGGCGCCCTGGCTGCCCAGGACGATCTCCAGGCAGGCCAGGCCCCAGTCGTAGCCTTCGTTGAACCCGGTCGCCCGGCCGGCGGTCAGGTTGGCCTCGATGCCGACCGACCAGCGGGAGTAGTCGATCGTATCGCGGCCGGTCCCGCCGTCGTACACGCCCCGGGTCAGAACCGACTCGGCGAGGGTCACCTGGTCGTCGCCGGCGCCGGCAAAGATATTGCTGACCGTGCCGGCGTCCGTCGCGAGCAGATCGAGCGTATCGTCGCCCCAGCCGAGATGGATGTTGAGGGTCTCAAAACCCTCGTAGGACACGCCACCAGGGAAGGTTCGGCCATCCAGAACCACCTGCGCCCCCATCCCCAACCCGCCGACATGGTATCTCGCCAGAGGTGTCCGGCCATCCGGGCCGCCGGGCCATGCCGCGGTATCCAGAACGCCCGTGTCATCGGCGCCGCTGGCAATGTTCCAGAGGTTCAGCGTATCGCTCCCGGATGAGTCGCCGCCGCCCTCGGCCGGGGCCTGGGCGTTGGCGTACTGCTCGCCGGGCACCAGGACCAGCGGCGCCAGGGCGGGGTCGGCGTCGGCGTCTCCGCTGGGGCCGCCGACGACCTCCAGGGGCCCGCGGATCCCGTCCAGTTCGGCCAAGGCGCCCAGGGCGAGCAGATCGCCAAACCCGGTGGCGTCCGTCGCGCGGGCGACCACGACGACCTCGGCGCCCTGGTCCCACGCGAAGATGCCGTCCGCTTCGCTGGTCGCCCAGCCGGTCGGGACGAAGGTCACCGCCGCCCGGCTCACCTGGATGGCCGCATCCGCCGCGTGCGTCGTGCCCAGCGTGACCGTCACGGGCGCTTCGGGCTGGCAGGTGAGCCGCACATGATAGGTTACCCGCTGCCACGCGGGAATCGCCGGAAGGTCGTCCATCGAAACGGGGTCGGCCGGTTCGACCAGGCGCGTCGAACCCAGGGGGGTGATCCGCACGCCCGGCGTATCATCGTCTATCACCTCCGCGCTGATCAGGTCGGCCGACACGCCTTCATAGTCGCCGGCCGAACCGATCACCTCGGCCCGGATGACCGTGGGTCGATTTCCGTCGCGGCCGGCGGTATCGACGGCCTGAACGACGACCGTCTGGCCCTGATGCCAGTCGGCGGGGGTGAAGGTCAGTTCCGTCCGATCGAGGGAGACCTGGTCGGCATCGCAGGTCAAGGCGACGGTGACCGTTCCGGCCGGCGCCCGTGTCAGCCGCACCTCCAGCGTGTCGGCCGGGCCGTTCTCGAACACCCGGGTAGCGCCGTTGGTAGGCGTCACCAGGATCCCGGGCGTGTCGTTGTCCACGACCAGCAGGGCCAACGGGGCGATCTGCAGGTGCGGGTCGTAGGCCGGATCGCTGTCGCCGCGGACCGAGTGCCGCACGGGAATCTGCCTGAATCCTTCGACAGCCGCGTCGTCGACGGCGGCATAGTGGACGGCCTGGGGGGTAGACCAGTTGTCGGCGGTGAACGCGAGCGTCACGATCAGGTCGTCGATCTCATCGCTGGTGGTGCCCAGCACGATGGTGGCCTCGCCGGCATCGCTCTGGGTCATGGTCGGCTGGTCGGCCTTGACTTCCACGTAGACGGTCTCGTTCTCGGCGGGCCGGTGCGTCAGGACCACGCGGTACTGCCCCGCGCCGCCTTCGAGCAGGCGCAGGTCGTCGGGCGGGAGCACCGCGACGCCGGGCGTCCGGGCGTCGGCGATGCGGACCGTCTCGGAGGCGATGAGAACGGCGTCGTAGGCCGGATCGCGCTGGGCGTCGGCCGTGTCGATAACGGCGGTGAGGTGTTCGGACAGGCCCAGCAGATCGTCGCTGACCACGTCGGCGATCACGTCGGACCCGACGTGGATCACGTCGTTGCCGCCGCCGCCGGCCACGGTGGTGGCCAGGAAGGGATTCGTGCCGAGGATCCAGATCGTATCATCGCCGAGGTAGGCGTCCACCAGCAGCCGTTCGACGCGCAGGAAGCTCACGTTGAGCCCGGCCCCGTACACGCCGTCGGCCACGATGATGAACTCGTCATCGCCCTGGGTGCCCAGGATCACGACCTTGTCCAGCCCGTCGCCGCCGTCGATGTTGACCGGGGCGTTCTCGTTGTACAGGATGGTATCCGACCCCTCCTGGCCGTCGACATTCGCGGTGTCCGTGCTGGAGGACCCGCCGCCGGCCAGCAGGAAGGCTCGGATCACGAACGTGTCGTCGCCGGCGTCGCCGTTGAGCTGCAGGGCGGCCTGGTTGGCGTACACCTGGATGAGGTCGCCGTCATCGCCGCCGCTGATCGTCGTGCCGCAACTGGCGCCGAAGCTGAGATACCCGGTGTTCTCGAACTGCTGGGCGTCGGGATTGTTCAGATCGATGGCGACCGTCCGCACGCCCGTCGGGACCTGGCCGTACATCTGGCCGATCTGGACCCTGTCCTGTCCGGTCCCGGCGTCGATCAGCGTTTCCGTCGCGTTGTCGTCGAGCGCGAGGTGGTCGTCCCCGCCGCCGCTCTCGATGATGAGCCGTTCGATGGAGCAGACGCCCTGGCCCTGGCCGTCGGTCGAGGCGTAGGTGATCTTCTGGTACAACGGTGTGCCGGCGACGCTGCCGTCGTTCACGACGCCGGTGGCCACATAGGTCTGCCGCAGCAGGAGCGTGTCGGCCTGGTCGCCGCCGATGAGGGTCAACGTGTCGCCCTGCCCGCTGCCGGCGGCTCCCCCGGTGTCTTCGACGGAGATACGGGACTGAACGTAGCCCGCCTCGTCTCCGGCCGCCGCCAGATTGATCACCGTCGCGTCATCGCCGCCCCCGCCGCCCACGGCCAGCGTCCGATCGGTGAAGGCCGCCGACGCAAACGAGGCATGGATGTGGAACAGGTCTTCGCCCCCTCCGCCGTTCAGTTGGTTGCTTCGGCCGGCCCCGCCCTGAACGTCCATGCGGTCGTCGCCCCCGCCGAGTGTGATTGTCACGTCCTCCACGCCTTCGTACGCGATGCCGATCGCGATGCCCAGACCGGTCAGCGTGGTGTCGGTGAGCGCCCCCTCGTTGTCATCCGCATCTGCCGCATCGAACACGTACAGCGCATCGCCGGCGGCCCCGGCATCGTCGCCGAGTTCGGGCTCTCCGCCGAGAACGACGAGCGGCCCATGCCGTTGCTGGCCATAGATCTCGTTGACTGTGGCGGGTTCGCCTCCGGCATCGGTGCCGATGCGGAACGTGTCGGCGCGAATGCCACTTCCTTAACGGCCCTTAGGCAAAACGGTCTCCGGTTACCGATGAAGGTTTTGTCACAAACACTCTCGGTAAGGAGACCGCTATGCGTACCGGCATTATCGGCACGGAGGCCGCCGGAAGTCCAGCGCTTTGCGACGCCCTCCAGC
>JAAYZK010000097.1 GCA_012514895.1 Planctomycetota bacterium
GCTGGACGAAACGTATCTCTTGAATACAAAAGCCTATACGGAACGCAACCCCATCAAGGCCGAGCTGGTCGACCGGGCGGAGCACTGGCCGTGGAGCAGTGCCGCGGCCCACGTGATGGGTGAGCCGGACGAGATCGCCCGGACCACTTGGCTCAGCGAGCGTGCGGCCGGCTGGATCTGCACATGGGGCGAGTACCTCGCCCGCGAGGACTGCGAGTCGGTGGCCCCGCTGCTGCGCCGTGGCGAAACGACCGGCCGTCGGATCGGCGATGCCGGTTTCCTGGCGTCGATCGGCCGGCTCCTTGGCCGCGACCTGATGCCGAAGAAGCGTGGGCGTAAGCCCAACAGGAGAGCCAACGCTCCCAATGGAGCGGCGTAATTCGTACGTGTCCCGGGAATTGCAATCGCCCCTGTCGAGCAGGAACATCGCGGGGTTCCTTCCGGCGGCCTGGGGATGCTTGCGGATGTGCCCCTGTCCGGCGGTTCATTCCTCCCCGGCGGCGCTTCTGTGGCCGGGGGGGTCTTCTATACATCCGAAAGGGGGCGTTGGCGAGCGACGATGGCGTCGGCGACGGCCTGGGCGACGATGCGGTTTCCGGCCTGGGTCAGGTGGACGCCGTCGGGGAGGATGATGCTCTGGGGTGAATCCTTCCGGGCGGCCTCCTCCAGCAGGCGGGCGATGTCGATGAGGGCCAGCCGATGGTCGCAGGCGTACCGGCGGGCGGCCTGGCGGTAGCGTTCGACGTGGGCGTTCGGGCCGTTCGTCTCGGCGTATCTGTCGTGGCGGCCCCAGCAGTGCCACGCGTCGATGATGGGGGGGAAGGTGAGGATCATCACCTGCGCGTGGATCTTCCGGCATTCGGTCGAGATGAGGTGCAGGTTGTCGCCGAACTCCTCCAGTCCGACCTGGCGGCCGTCGTCGGGGGTCGCGTCGTTGCCGCCGAACTCGACCAGGACGATGTCGGGGCGGACATCCAGGACATCCCTTTGAAGCCGTCGCAGTCCTTCCCGCGAGGTCTCTCCGCCGGCGCCGGCGTTCAGGACGGCGGCGGCCGTGTCGCTCAGCCGCCGGTTCAACTGGTCCTGCACGAGGGTGACCCACCGGTACGGGGCCTCCTGGTGGGAGGCCTGGGTGATCGAATCGCCGAATGCGACGACGGTAAGCGTTCCGGTCCGCGGCGGCATGTCGCGCCCTCCGGTGTGTCGGCCGGCGGTTCGGGAAGAGGAATCCCCGCCGGCCAGCGCCGCCGCGGCGGCGGGCAGGTCCAGGTAGAGGTAGGGGATGCCGTGCTCGGCGTGGAGGCGTCCGAGGCGCTCGTGGAAGCGGGCGTAGATCGCCTGCTCGGCGTCGGCGGCCGCCTGGCTGCACGAGAACACGCGGCAGCCCAGGGCGCGGCGGTCGCGGGCGGCGCAGGCGGCGCCGTGCTGGTAGGGGCAGCGTCCGGGGCCGGCGGGCGCCGCCGGGGGCTCGGCCGTCAGCAGGGCCAGTTCCAGCGTGGTCACGTAGAGCCGGTGGCCGTACGCGTCGAAGTCGCAGCACGCGCCGCACGCGCGGCAGGTCTGGCCGACGGCCGCCACGGCCGCCGCGACGTCGGCGTAGAACTCGCGCAGCGCAACCATCGCCGCGGGCGCGGCCCGGGCGGCGCGGACGGCGTCGATGAGCGGCCTATCCCCAGGTATGGGACTTCTCATCCTCGATTTCTTCCAGGGGATGCAGCGAGCCGCGGTTGATCCCCGGGCAGTGGGTCTGCGTCATCGCCCAGCTTGTCGCCGTGCGCAGGTTGCTGGGCCAGAAGGGCCACGTCCGGCACTGGGTGGGGCGGACGGGGTAGATCCGGCAGCGGCGCTGGCCCTGCTCGTTGCGGGGCTCGAGGAAGATGCAGTCGCGGTTCGGCGCTTCGGTCAGGCTGACCCGGCTGCCGAACCGGCGGGTGTAGGCCTCCTTGAAGGCCTCGACCTCCATCCCCAGGTGTTCGGCCATCGCGGCGATCTCCTCGGGCTTGGCCCAGACGCGGCCTTCCCCCGGACCGCTGCAGCAGCCGCCGCACCCGGTGCACTCGAACGCCAGTCCATCCGCATACCACGCCCGCTTCGACTTGATCCACGCCATACGCATGATCCTTAATAGCCTTGATACCGAACGCACCATTCTACCGCCGGCCGGCAAGTTTGTGCAGATAGCTCTGCAATGCCGTGCGATAGCGGACCGGCAGGGGCCGCTCGCCCGCACGGTCCAGGTCCTCGCGGATGTGCGTGGGAACCGCCGCCGTGGGGTCGTGGACGACGCGGACCGCGGCACTTGCGACGCGCCGGGATTCGTCCAGCGCACCGAGCAGGACCTCTCGCCGCCTCAGGGCATTACGGTAGTGCCCCTGCCGGAGGTCGGCGCGAACGCGATTCATCAGAACCACCGCCTGCTGGAGGCGGAAACCGCCGTAATCGCTTGCGCCCGCCTGCGCCGCGAGCCGCTCGGCCCGGTTGACCAGGTGCGCCTGGCGGCCGGCCAGGCGGCCCAGGCCGTCGAGAACCTGCGGGGGCACGGGGCCTTCGAGGCCTTCGCCCGCCGCCCCGCCGATTTTCCCGCCGCCGGTCGCCCCGCCGGGCGGCAGGGCGGAGGCGTCGCGCACCTGGGCGGAGGAGAACGGATCGCCCGTCAGCCGCGTCGGCGTCTGGCGCCCGCCCTTGCCGGTGAAGGTGTCCTGCACGAACTCCCCGCGGCTTCGCCCCTGGCGGCCCTCGCCGCTGCGCCCGGCGACCTCGCTGCTGTCGGGCAGGACGTTGCCGGTGACGCCCTGGGCGTTGAGGCTGCTGATCGGCCCGCCGGTGGCGGACCAGCCGGCGCCTTCGTCGAGGCTCGCGGCCGCCTGCGCCGTGAAGTCCTGCACGGCCTGGAAGAGGTCGGCCTGGTCCTCGAGCAGGTCGCCGACCAGGTCCTCCAGTTCGCTGGGAAGCTCGGGCATCTCCATGAGGTCGTGCCCGCCGGGGTCTTCCATGACCCACTGCGTGCGGTCGGGTTGATCGGGCAGCCACTTCTCGATATTGGCCGTCAGTTCGGCGGCATTCTCGGCGGCGCCGCTCATCGCGTCGGCGGCCGTGGCGATCTGCACCGCCGGCGCCTCCAGGGCCCCGCGGGCCAGGGTGACGTCGGTGTGGATGCTCACCAGCTCGGCCAGCAGCGTCGGGTTGGAGAAGTCCTGGCGGAACAGGCGGCTGAAGTCGGTGACGGCCTCGTTGAGGAACAGTTCCCACTGATCCTCCGCGGCCCGCAGTTCCTCCACCAGCCGCAGGTCGTCGCCGGTGAACGCGTCGGCGGGCGTCTTGGTCAGCCGTTCGGCCGCATCGATCATCCGGTGCTGGGCCTGGGCCAACTCCCGCAGCGCCGGGGCCAGGTCGGCCAGGCGGGCCGCCGCCGCCGGCGGGAGGTCCTCCCCGTCGCCCGCCGGGCGGGCGATGGCGTCGGGCCGCACGCTCGGCAGGACGGCCAGGAGGGTCTGGAGGGCATCGAGGATGCGGTCCTGCGTCGCGATCACCGCGGCTGCCGCGCCGGCGCGCCCGGGCGCGTCGGCCGCGTCGGCGAGGGCCGCCGCCTGCGCGTCGGCGAGGGCCAGGTCGCCGGCGACCAGCGACGCCAGAGCCCGGCGGACCATCGCCGCGAGCGACCCGTCTTCGCCGTCGAGCAGGCTGCGGGCGTCGGCGCCGACGGCCTGTTGAGCGCGGCGGACGGCCTGGGCGGCCTGGAGGAAGGGAGCGTCCCGGCCGGCGGCGTCACGGGCCAGGCACGCCGCCAGCTTCGCGCGGACCTGGGCCGCCAGCAGGGCGCGCAGCGCGTCGGCCCAGTGGCGCTGGGCGTCCAGCCGGTCCGCCTCGACCGCCGCCCGCGGGCGGATGCGGATCAGGACCTCGCCGGCCCCGTCGGCCTGCTGGGGCTCCAGGCCCGGCAGGCGGCGGTTGTCGGTCGCGGAGGTGCGGCAGCGCCACACGGCGCCGGCGGGGGCGGTGAGCGGGATGTCGACCGTGTGCGCGAGGTCCGCGCGGCGCGGCGTCTCGCCCGGCGGGCGGGCCGCCAGGAGGTCGGTCGTCGAAGCCTCCACGTGCACGCGGACGGCCGTCAGGCCGTAGTCATCGGCGGCGCGGATCCTCAGCGGCACGCGATCGCCGGGTGATGCGTCGATCTGGCCGGCCGGGCTGACGAAGGCGACGGCGGGGGGGCTGTCGGCGACGGGCGTGACGGCGAAGCCGCCCTCCTGCGGCACGCGCAGCAGCAGGCGGCCGGAGGCGTCGAAGGCGTACAGGGCGTAGGTGCCGGGGGCGTCGACGACCAGCGCGGCGGCGAACCGGCGATTGTGTGCGGCGACCGCCATCGCCGTGTCGGCCTGGCCGTCGCGGTGGAGGATCATCCGCGCCGCCGGCTGGCCGAGGTGCGCCGTCAGGGTCGCCGTCGTGCCCGTCGGGGCTTCCAGGGGGCCGTCGATGGACTCGCGCGTCTGGGGGGCCAGGCCCGTGTACGCGGGATAGGCCAGCCGCACCGCCAGGCGTTCCAGGCCGGGCGGGTCGGTCACGGCGAGGGTGTACCACGGGCGGTCGGCCGGGGCGCGGGCGTCGCCGACGCGCACGGCGTAGCGCGTCGTCTGGTGGATCGCCCCCAGCGGCAGCGTGAACGTCGAGCCCTCGGCGTCGGCGAGCATGGCCAGTCGCTCGGGCGGGCCGCCGCCGCGGTCCAGGAGCAGGTGCGCCTCGCGGGGGCGCCCGCCGGCGGGGGCGATCGCGGCCGTGACGGTGGCGGTCTGCCCCTGGTAGAGCGTCGCGTCGCCGGGCCGGACGTCCAGCGCGCCGAGGGTTCCGAGCGCGCCGACGTACCGGTCCGGCCGCAGCACGGCCGTCACGGCGCGTGCCACGCGGGGTCCCTGCAGGGCACACAGCACCGCCAGGAGGGCCGCCGTCCCGGCCGCGCCCGCCGCCGCCCGTTTCAGCGGGCGCAGACTGACCGCGCCGGCCAGGCCGACGGCATCGAGCCGTGCCGCCGACTCGGCGACCGCGGCGATCACCCACGGGGTGCGCGCCTCGCCGCGCGCGTCGAGCTGGACGGCGTTGATCAGCGCGTTGCCCAGCGCGGGGCAGGCCTGCTCGGCCAGTCGTGCCGTCTGGGCCGGCGTCTCGCGCCGCATCAGGCCGCGGGCGGGACCGGCCACGAAGGCGGCCAGGACGGCCGCGCCCGCCGCCAGTCCGGCCGCCCGCCGCACTGCCGCCGGCGGCTGGTCGGGCCAGTAGCCGATCAGCAGCGTCACCAGCACGACGGCCCCGCAGGCCGTCGCGACGGCGGCGCACATCCCCGCCGCCACGGCCACGCGTCGGCGGCGCCGCCGCAGGCGCAGCAGCGCCGCGCGGATTGCGCTGTCGGCGGAAGGTTGTCGGTGGCGTCCCATGGCGTGGCGTTTAGTGGCGGGTATTCTACCGCGCCGTGCCCTCGGCGTCGCCGGCCGCCGGTTGCGGATGGCCGATCCCCCTGCGCCCCAGCACCAGCAGGACGATCCCCAGCAGCGGGGGGAGGGTGTGCAGCGCGTACATGAGGCTGTAGCCACCCGCCTCGATGAGGTACCCGCCGTCGGCCGAGCCGACCATCTGGGCGGCCCCCAGGCCGATGGCCATGTAGAGGCTCATGGCCAGGCCCTGCCGGGCGGGGGCGATCTTGCGGCGGATGAACTCGATGGCCGCCGGGTGCCACAGGCCGAACGTGCCGGCGTGGAGAAGCTGCACCGCGACGACGGGCCCCAGGCCGGGCGCCAGGGCGTAGACTGCCAGCCGCGCGGCCATGGCCGTCAGCGAGCCGATCATCATGGGCACGATGCCGAACCGGCGGAGGAACCACCCGCCGCAGAAGATGATGGGCATCTCCACGGTCGCGCCGATCGACCAGATCCATGCCAGTTTCTTCGCGTGGAGCGCCTCATCCAGGTACAGCGTGAAGAAGGAGTAGTGCGCCGTCATGCCCCACTGGCCCAGGAAGGTGATGGCGATGAACAGGAAGAAGATCCGGTCGAAGCCGCCGCCGCTGGCCGTCCTGGCCGCTGCCGTGGCGGCGCGGCGGTGATGGTCGGGAAGCCGTCCGATCATCGGCAGGCACACCACCGCGGTGGCCAGGAAGCAGACCAGGACCGACGTGGAGGACGCCTTGTCGATCCACCCGCCCAGCGTGATGGCCCACAGCATGACGATGTAGCCCAGGGTTCCCAACGCCCGCGCGCGGCCGTACTGCGTGGCGGGGTCGGGCAGTTCCGTCGCCGCCAGCGCGTCGGCCAGCGGGATGATCGACTTGTAGGCCAGGCCGAACAGGAACACCAGCGGCAGGGCCAGGGCGAAGCCGCCAACCGCGTTAAGGGGCACCAGCGCCACCATGGACGCCGCCACCGCCGCCAGCAGCGCCGCCCGCCGGCGGCCCCAGTGGTCGGCCAGGTGGCCGATGCCGATGACGCCGATCACGCCCGCCAGCGCGAAGGCGCCCAGCAGCAGTCCGACCTGCGGCTTGTCGAATCCGCGGGCATCGAGGAACGTCTGGAAGAACGGCGTGATGACCGCCCAGGACGTGAAGAAGACGAAGTAGTAGACCGCGAATCGCGTCATAAGCCATCCTTGGCCTGGGGAGTCTGCGGTGGAAGGCGCTGGTGGGGCACAGGTCGGCGATGGCCTCGGCGTCGGCGCCGAGGGCCTCGGCCATCGGGGCTTCGTAGGGTCCGGCGATGCGGGCGGTGAAGCCGCGGCCGACGATGCTGAGCCGCGCCGTGCCGCCGTGGGCGACGCAGGCGCCGCAGAGGATGCACTTGTGGGGCTCGTACGCGACGGTCGGGTGCGAGTCGTCGCGCTGCAGCGGCCGCCGCCGGCCGGTGTAGCGGTCCGGCTTGGCGCCCACCTCCGCCGCGACGGCGCGCAGGCGGCAGCGATCGTGCTCGCGGCAGCCGCACAGCAGGCAGCGGCCCGCCTGGCGGCGCGCGCCGGCGACCGAGGCGACCGGCCCGGCCGCCGCGGCCGACCCGCGCGACTCCACGATCGCCTGCTCCTCGTCCGTTAGCGGCCCGTAGCGGACGTTGACGGGCGCCGGTTCGGCCTGGACGCGCCCCGTCCGAAGGTAGTCCGCCGCCGCCCGCGCCGCGGCCAGCCCGTCGGCGATCACGCGCACGGCCGTCCCGGTCTTCCCGCGGCACGCACCGGCGGGGAACACGCCCGGCGCGTCGGCGACGGGCGACGCATCCCCGACGGCCAGAATGACCGCCTCGAAATGTTCCCGCAGCGCCGGCACGTTGTCGACCGGCGTACCCAACTCGATCGTCCCGCCGGCCGCCCTTGCCAGGACCTCGATCGCCGCCGTGTCCGCAGCCAGCGCCTCGCGGGGCAGGCCGGCGGGATCCTCCTCCAGCAGGGAGCCGCCCAGGGCGCCGCGGCGGTCGAACAGCGTGCAGGCGGCCCCCTGACGCCAGAACTGCACCGCCGCCGCCAGGCCTGCCGGGCCGGCGCCGACGACGGCGACGCGCCTGCCGGCCAGCTCGTCGGACAGCTCCCACGCCTCGCCGCCGGCGGCGCCGATGAAACGGTGCAGATCGCGTATCGTCACGGGCTCGTCGCGCCGGCCTCGGCGGCAGGCCTTCTGGCAGCCGGCCGGGCAGAGGTACCCCAGCACCGTCGGCAGGACCAGCCCCGCGCGGGCGATCGCCGCGGCGCGGCCGACGTCGCCGGCGGCGGCCGCCGCCATGAAGCCGGGGATGTCCCACGTCGCCGGGCACGCCAGTTCGCACGGGGCCAGGCACTCGCCCAGGTGGTCCGACAGCAGCAGCTCCACCGCCGTCCGGCGGGCGGCGGCCGCCTCGGGCGAGCCGGTGATCACCTCCATGCCGTCCTGGACGGGCATCGCGCAGGACGGCACGCACCTGGTCTGCCCGACCACCTGCACGGCACAGACGAAACACGACTCCAGCGGCCTGCAGCCGGGGCGGTGGCAGAGCGTCGGGATGCGGATCCCCAGGCGCCCGGCGGCTTCCAGGACGGTGGAGCCGGCGGGGACCGTCACCTCGCGGCCGTCGATGCGGAGGGTGCAGTGCTCGCTCACGGTCATCCCCATCGGATCGCGTCGACCGGGCAGACGCCCACGCAGGAATGGCACCGCGTGCACCGGTCCGGGTCGATCGCGTGCTTGTGGTAAGGGTCGCCCACCACCGCCCCGGCCGGGCAGACCGCCGCACAGCGGGTGCAGCCGATGCACTCGTCGGTGACGGTGTACCGGACCAGCGCCGCGCACTTGCCGGCGGGGCAGCGGCCGTCGAGGTGGGCTTCGTACTCGTCGCGGAAGTACTTCAGCGTCGTCAGCACGGGATTGGGCGCCGTCTGCCCCAGGCCGCACAGGCTCGTGGTCCTGATCCGGCCGGCCAGGTCCTCCAGCGTCTCCAGGTCCCCCGGCGTGCCGGTCCCGGCGCAGAGGCGGTCGAGGATCTCGAGCATCCGCTTGGTGCCGATCCGGCAGAACGTGCACTTGCCGCACGACTCGTTCTGGGTGAACTGGAGGAAGTAGCGGGCGATGTCGACCATGCAGTCGGTGTCGTCCAGGACGACCAACCCGCCGGAGCCCATCATCGCGCCGATCCCGATCAGGGACTCGTAGTCGACCGGCGTGTCGGCCAGGGCCTCGGGGATGCACCCGCCGGACGGCCCGCCGATCTGGACCGCCTTGAACGCGCGGCCGCCCTTGATGCCGCCGCCGATGCCCATGACGATGTCGCGGAGGGTCATGCCCATGGGCACCTCGATCAGCCCCCCGCGTGCGACCTTGCCCGCCAGGGCGAACACCTTCGTGCCGGGCGAAGCCGCCGTGCCGTGCCGCCTGTAGGCCCCGGCGCCGTGCCGGAGGATCCAGGGCACCGCGGCGTA
This sequence comes from Planctomycetota bacterium, assembly GCA_012514895.1. Taxonomy (GTDB): domain Bacteria; phylum Planctomycetota; class Phycisphaerae; order SM23-33; family FEN-1343; genus JAAYZK01. Next base: position 8,911 of record JAAYZK010000097.1, read on the forward strand.
CGTCTCGACGTTGCTGACCAGCGTGGGCCTGCCCCACAGGCCGCTGAGGGCCGGGTAGGGGGGGCGCAGTCGGGGCATGCCCCGCCGGCCCTCCAGCGACGCGATGAGGGCCGTCTCCTCCCCGCAGACGAAGGCGCCAGCGCCCTGCCTGATGCGGACCGTCAGGTCGAAGCCGCTGCCGGCGATGTCGGCGCCGAGCATCCCGGCCCGCTCGGCGGCGGCGATGGCCTCGGCGACGTGCCGGACCGCCAGGGGATACTCCTGGCGGATGTAGAGCATCGCCTCGTGCGCCCCGACGGCGAAGGCGGCGATGGCCAGTCCCTCGAGGATCCGGTGCGGATAGGCCTCCATGAGCATCCGGTCCATGAACGCCCCGGGGTCGCCCTCGTCGCCGTTGCAGACGAGGTACTTCACCGGACCGTCCTGCCGCCGCACGAGGTCCCACTTGCGCCCCGTGGGGAAGCCGGCGCCCCCGCGGCCCCGCAGGCCGGCGGCGTCGATCTCGGCGACGACCTGCTCGCCCGTCATCGTCGTCAGCGCCTTGAGCAGCGCGTCGTAGCCGCCGCCGGCGCGGTACTCGTCGAAGCTGGTGGGGTCCATGCGCCCGTAGTTCTCGGTGACGATGTGCACCTGGGGGGCCAGGAACGCCCGGGGCGCCTCGGCCTGCGGATCGACGCGGAAGGCCTGCGCCTCGGCCCAGGCCCCGTCCCGCGTGAGCAGGTGCCAGCCGCGCCGCAGCGCGGAGCGGGCCGCGGCCGTCGGGCGGCCGGGCTTCAGGTGGCGGCGGAGGATGGCCCCGACGGCCTGGGGCGTGACGTTGCCGTAGACCGTCCGCGTCCCGTCGGGAGCGGTGATCTCGATCAGCGGCACGCGGTGGCACATGCCGACGCACCCGCCGGGCCGGACGTCCGCGTCGGCGGCCATCGCCTTCACCTCGGCCGCCAGCGCCCCGTAGACCTCCGCGCTGCCGGAGGCCTGGCAGCACGAGCCCAGGCCGATGCGGATCTCCGTCCGTCCGGCGCTCATGGGACGGGCTCCTTCCCGATCGCCGCCGGACTGCACGCGCACGACGCGGGCGCGGCCGTCGTCGCGGGGGCGCCGGCGGCGATCCTCCCGGCGGCGACGTCGTCGATGACCGCCCGGGCGATCTCCCCGGTCAGGTGGCCGTAGGTGACCCCGTCGATCTGCATGCACGGGGCCAGCGAGCAGCAGCCCAGGCACGCCACGTGCTCGATGGTGAACCGCCGCTTCGCGTCGGTGTCGGCGTCGCCCTCGATGTGCAGGTGCCGGCGGATCGCGTCGGTGATCCGCGGCGCGCCGGCCACGTGGCAGGCGGTGCCGTGGCAGACGCACACCAGGTGCTCGCCGATGGGGGCGAGGCGGAAGATGTTGTAGAAGGTCGCCAGCCCCAGCAGGCGGTCCATGCTCAGCCCGGTCCGGCGGCACACGTCCTGCAGGGCCGCGCGCGGCAGGTAGCGGTGGCGGGCCTGGATCTGCTGCAGCAGGGGCAGGGCCGCCGAGGGGTCGGACCCGACGCCGGCGACCAGCGCGTCGATGTAGCCCAGGTCGAGCGGCTCGTCGGCGGTGACGATCCGCCGGATCGCCGCCGGCCCCCGCGCCGCGGCCGCCGGGGCCGGCAGCAGGGACGGCGGGAGAAGCTCGACGGCCGGTCCGGCCGGCCGGCTCCGCCGCCGCCGCTCCAGCGGGCACTCCTCGTAGCAGCGGGCGCACGCCAGGCAGTGCGCCGCCACCGCCGCGTGATCCTCGATCGCGCCGTAGTGGCAGGCGTCGCTGCACAGCTCGCAGTCGCAGCATTCGCCGGGCATGACCGTGACGTGCTTCCACGACGCTCGCGAGCAGGCGCCCAGCAGGGCGCCGTACGGGCACACCCAGCGGCAGTAAGGACGGCCCACCACGACCGACAGGGCCAGCACCCCGCCGAGAACCCACCAGATCCATCCCGGCCCGGACGCCTGCAACACGTCTGCCCACCGGCCCGCCGCCGCGGCGCGGAGGTCCACGGCGCGGAAGAGGCTCACAAACGGATCGAACCGGCAGATCAGGAAGTCCGGGACGACCCGCAGGTCCAGGCCGAACGCGGCGATCCCGCCGACGGCGAAGTAGACCACCGCCCCCAGGTACAGCCACGGCAGCACCCGCAGAGGCCTGTCGACCCATCGCGGCACGGGCAGCGGTTTGCGGCCCATGAGGTCCTGGATCACGCCGAACGGGCAGACGCCCCCGCAGAACACCCGCCCGACCAGCAGCGCCGCGATCAGCGGCAGCAGGAAGATGGCGGTGATGATGATGGAGATCGTGTACGCCGGGTCCCGCAGCGAGAGGGCGACGTTCTGGATCGCCCCGATCGGGCAGACGCACCCGCTGCGGTAGAAGCCCAGGTACAGCAGGCTGGCCAGCATGACGGCCAGCAGCCACCGACGGCTGCGGCGGACGAGGACGACGTAGCCCGTCGCCGCCAGGGCGGCGGCCAGGACCGCCACGTCGACCAGCCGGATCGTCCGGCCCCGGGGCTCGGGGTATGTCGGCGAGGGCTTGGGACCAACCTCGTTCTCGCCGGGCGTGGGCTGCTGGAACTGCGCCCGCGCCGTCGCCGGCGCCGCCAGCAGCAGCGCCGCCAGCAGCGTTCCCAGCAGTGCTGCGCGGCTCAGACTCACGAAGGGTGCCCCTTCGTGACGGGGCCGGTGCCGCCCTCGTAGCCGGGGCGTTGGGCGCGGAGGGAGCCGCGGTAGAAAGCGTTGGCCGGGCAGGTCCGCGCGATCGCGCACTGGTTGCAGTCCAGGCACAGGTGGTGGCGGACCTCCAGGCGGAGCGACGCGTTGCCCATGGGCGGGCGGCAGTACTCGACGCACAGGCCGCACCCGTTGCACCGGCCCTCGTCGATGGTGTACTCGAAGAAGTTGTTGTACGGGTCGTACGGATCGATCTGGCCGACGACGCGGCGCCGGATGGCGTCCTGGGGGCAGATGAGCTTCTTGTGCGTGCCCTCGCGGCTGGTCCCATCAGGATAGGGGCCGAGCTGCTCGGCCTCCTCCCAGGTGTAGACGGGGCTCTGCACGTCGAAGTAGGCCGGGCAGATGAAGCAGTACCCGCAGACGGTGAAATCGTTGACGGCCTTGACGGCCGAGGGGGTCCGCACGCAGGCGGTCGAACAGCGGCCCCAGCCCTGGTCGTTGGTGAAGTCGCGGCACGTCGTGCAGGTGGTGGGGTTGAGCTGCCACACCTTGTCCGCGTCGGCCCGCACCGTCAGGCCGGCGGCGACCGCCCCGACCGCCACCACGCCGGCGCCGCGGGCGCAGCCCTTGAGGAACTGCCGCCGTGTCGTCTGATCGTCCTTGCTCATCGCTCGCTCCTGCCCGTCGGGAGGACCCTCCATTCTACAGGATCGGTCGCGCCGGGCCAAACGCCTACGGCCGTCCCACCTCCAGGCAGACCATCCTGCCCAGGCCGCGGCAGAGGAGCTTGCCGTTGACGTAGGCCAGGGGGGCCCACGCCTCGTGGCCGCCGACGACCGTCGCGCTGCCCAGGGGCCGGTAGCCCTCGGGGGAGGCCTCGATCATGTGCAGCGTGCCGGTGTCGCCGTCCATGGCGAACAGGACGTCGCCGACCAGCAGCCAGTTGCCCAGGCCGAACGTCTGCCCCCGGTGCCGCCAGAGGACGGCCCCGTCGCCGGGCGCCACGCAGGCGAAGTACCCTTTGGGGTCGCTGGGAACGGGCGGCGGCACGCTGAAGTCGACGCTGTAGAGGCGGCCGTCGTGTACGATGGGGGTCTGGCAGTCGGAGTTGAACTGGTCGTGCGCGAGCGTGTAGTCGAGTTTCACGGCGAACCGGCCGTCCGGACCGCCCTGGACGGCGAACATGGCGGCGCCGGCCTTGTAGCCGGCGGTCATGAAGATCCGCCCGTCCTCCAGCACGACCGGGGAGGGGGCGACGGCGGTGTTGGTCTGCCAGTCGACGATCGTCGCGTGGGGCGACCTGGCGGCATAGGCCTGGACGGCCGCCGCCCCGCCGCCGCCGGGGCGCCACAGGGCTTCCCACAGGATGCTTCCGTCGTCGGCCGCCACGCCGACGATGCCCGTCAGCGTGCACCAGACGTACTGGCGGCGCCCGCCGATGACCGCCGGGACGACCGACGAGTGGCTCAGCGCGTGGCCGGCCCCGTTGGGCGCCTCCCACAGCACCTTGCCGGTGGCGGGGTCGACGGCGATCATGAGCGTCTGGCGTCCGCCGACGCCGATGATGGCGCGGCCTTCGTCGAGCAGGGGGCACTGGCCGTTGTACCACGGGGGGATCCGCGCGCCGTACTGGGCGGGCAGGTCGATCGCCCACAGGCGCCTGCCCGTCGCGGCGTCCAGGCCGTGCAGGACGGCCTTGGGATCGAAGCTGATCACGTGCGTGCCGTCCGTTGCCGGAACGGTGCGGGTGACGGCGTGGTTGACGCGGATCTGCCGGCGGTACGACCACCGCCAGATCTCCCGGCCGTCGGCCAGCGACACGCATCGGACCATCCACCGCGGGCCCGGCGGCGTGAGGCCGCGGCCTTCGTCGTCGTAGTCGTGGAAGAAGACCCGCCCGCCATGAACCGCCGGGCCGCTGTAGCCCATGTACAGCCCGTCGATCGACCACAGCACCTTCGGCCCGCCGGCCGGCCACTGCCGCAGCAGGCCCTGCGCCTCGGCCGCCGGAACCGTCGCGTCGCGCCGGGCGCCGCGGAACTGCGGCCAGGCACCGCCGTCGGCGGACGGCGCGCCCGGACCGGCCGTGACCTCGCCGACGTCCTGGCCGGTGAATTCGCTGGGGCGCCCCTGGGCGACGGCCGTGGCGGCGACCGCCAGCAGCACCGCAAGTGTGGGCAGCATGCCAGTCATGGCGATAGAGCTCCTTTCCGTCATGCGGTCAGGTGAGGATCAGGTCGATCAGCGATGCGCACAGCCGCCGCAGGGCCGACGGTTCGGCCCCCTCCAGGGCCGCCCCGGCCCGCGACGCCAGGGCATCCACCATCCTGTTGGCCGTGCGGAAGACATCCAGGGCTTCCAGGCGGACGGCGGCCTCATCCAGGGCCGCCGGGTCGGTGCGGGCGGCGTCGAGCATCGCCGTCAGGTCGCCCCGGGCGTCGGGGCCGGTCGCCGCCGCCGCCAGGGCCGTCAGGTACGTCCGGCGGCCGCGCCGCAGGTCCTCCGACCAGTCGTTCAGGTCGTTGAGCACCTGGAAGGCCACGCCGACGTGGCGGGTGAATCGCTCCAGCCGGTCCGGCAGCCGCGGCGGTCCGCCGCCCAGGACGATGCCGGTGGCCAGGGCCGCGCCGAAGGCGGGGGCCGTCTTCAGGGCGTAGACCTTCAGGACCTCGCCGACCGGCGGCAGGGGCGCCCCGTCGCGGCGCCAGGCCAGTTCGGCGCCCTGCCCGCGGGCCAGGTGCAGGTGGGCGCGGCTGAGATGGTCCAGCAGGGCGGCGGCGACGTCGGCCGGCCGCTCCCGCCCGGCCGACGCGAGCAACTGGTAACCCAGCCCCAGCAGGTAGTCGCCCACGTTGATCGCCGTCGCCGTGCCGTGCCGACGGTGCAGCGTGGGCTGCCCGTAGCGCCGGTCGTCGTCGTCCTCGATGTCGTCGTGGGCCAGCGAGGCCTTGTGGAACGCCTCGACGGCGACGGCGGCGCGGCAGGCGGCCTCGTCGAGCGCGTCGGCCTCGATGCCGCCGACGGCGGCGGCCGCCGCCAGGGTGATGAACGGGCGGAGCCGCTTGCCGCCGGAGGCCAGCCAGTCGCGCCCGATCCGCCCGGTGGCGTCGAGGGCCTCGCCGTGGCCGGTCGTCTCCAGGCCCGCCAGCAGCCCGTCGAGCCTCGGCGGGCGGCAGACGCGGTCCGCCAGGCGCAGGGCCGCCAGGTACGTCGGCGCCGACGGGGGCGCCGGACGGTGGGCCTGGAGATACTCGTCGAGCCAAGCGAGGTCGGCGTCGGTGTCCTTGCACGTGCCTTCCAGCAGGGGCACCGCCACGGCAGGGGCGCCGAGCTGCCGTATCTTGTCGAAGACGGCGGCGAGGCTGTCCAGGCACGCTACGCCGAGGACCGCCTCGATCGGCTCGGCCGCCAGCGTCTTGACGACGATGGGTGTGCCGTCGGCGATCAGCGTGCGATAGCCCAGCCGCTCGGCTTGGCGGCGGATGGCGGTGAGGGTCGTCCCGTCGGCGCCGCCCCCCAGGCAGCGCGGCAGCAGGAGGAGGCGCCGCCGGTAGGGCACGGCCGCGAGGCGGTCGGCCCAGTACGCGTTGGCCACGAGCACCATGGCGAAGCCGAGGTAATCCGCCGGCAGGGCCAGGGCCGCCAGGACCTCGCCGGCCAGGGCGGCCAGGCGGTCGCGGGCGGGCGGCCCGTCGCCGTTGACGGACGCGGCGGCGCGGGCGGCGCCGTCGCGGATCGCCCGGCGCAGGGCCGCGTCGGCCGGGACGCGCCCGCCGGACGGCTGGGCCCGCCTGCGCCGGCTCTGGAGACGATCGGACGAGTGTGCCGCGTGCGTACTCATCGATTCGGACATCATAGCATAGTCGGCGGGCCCAACGCACGCCGCAACGCGGCGACCGCCAAGCTGATCGGGTAGAGCCGCTCGTGGTACCACAGGCGGGCGAAGTACAGGCCAATCGGGCTGGGCTCCCTCAGTCCGCCTGCGAGGATCCGCCGTGTCATCCAGTTCAACCCGCCGGCAACCGGGGCGTCGCCGGCCGCCAGCCCCAGGCGCATCAGGGCGTCGACCGCGACGGCGGTCTCCTCGATCGTCGGTTTGGCCTTCCTGTCAGCGCCCCAGCCGCCGGTGGCGCCGGCGGTGCGAAGCAGGTAATTCTTTGCCGCCAGGGCGCTTGGATGTCGGACTTCCCCCATCGCCGCCAGGGCCCCCGCCACGCGGGCCGTGCCGAACACCGGGTTGGTGTGCCCGGCGGTCCGCTGGCTGCCGAACCACAGCGCCAGCCAGGACCCCTCCGGGCCCTGGGTGCGGGCGAGGTAGCGCAGGCCGTTGCGGACGGCACGATCGATGGCGCGTTTCAGGGCCCCTCCGGCGGCGCTGCGCCAGCGGTGGAGGGCCTGGAGCGCGTGGGCCGTCAGGTCGGGCGCGCTGCGGTCGAAGTCGAGCTTGCCCCAGCCCCGGCAGAAGGTTGGGAACCCCCCGTCGCGGTTCTGCAGACCCACCAGCCACCGGGCCCCGGCCAGGGCGGCCTGGACGGCCTGATCGCTGGGGGGCAGCACCGCCAGGGCCACCAGGGCGCCGGCGGTGTCGTCGACATCCGGCACGCTGCCGGGCAGGTGAGACCAGCCCCAGCCGCCCGGGGCGGCCCCCGTGTAGGGGTGGGCCGTCCGCCGCTGCCGGGCGATCAGCCAGTCCCGCGTCGCACCCTCCCCGCCGTCCAGGGCCGCGACGGCCATCGTCGTGTTCCAGATCGACAGGTTCTCGTCGATCGGCCAGGCCCCGTCGGCCCGCTGGGCCTGGATCAGGAACGCGATCGCCCGCTCCGTCACCGGGTGGTCTCCGCGCCCCGAGGCGATGAGGCTCATCGCGACGAAACCCGTCAGCGGGGTCGCCTCCAGGAAGCCGCCCGACGCCGGCTGGATCGCCGCCAGCCGCCGGAGGACCCGCCCGGTGACGGCGGCGCGGAGGCGGCGGACCAGGGGGCTGGCCGAGGGCCGCCTGGCGTGCCGGACCAGTCCGATGGCAATCAGGGCCGGCAGCGCGTAGCTGACCACGGGCATCGGCCCCAGCCGGAAGGTCCATCGGGGCAGGGCCGCCAGCTCGAACGGCAGGGCCGGCACGTCGGCCCAATCGACCATCCCCGCCAGGGCCGCCTGGGTGAGAATGGGGACCGAGAACGTCCGATCGGCGCCGTAGCGGCCCGCGATGGCGTCCATGCCGCCGGTGCTCGCCAGGTACGCCTGGCCTGCCCGGTCGGCCGGACGGCCGGCGAGGCGCTGGGCGGCCAGCACCAGGGCGGTGCACGACGGGTTGGAGGGGCTGGCGGGCGTGTCGCCCCAGCCGCCGTCATCGTTGCGGGTCTCGCTCAGCCACGCCAGGGCCTGGCCGACGGACTCGGCGTGGGCATGCCCGTCGGCCAGGTGCAGCGCCGCGGCAGCGGTTGCCGTCGCCAGGGCCGAATCGGCCAGGCGCCCGCGCCAGTAGGCCCGTTCGCCGCGCTCGATCATGAGCCGGCGGAGGGCCAGGTCGTACGCCTCGCTCCATCGGTCCGGGGCGCCGGCGGTCATGGGCGGAGCCTTCCGCTGCGTCTGATGAACTTGAGCTGCCACTGGCGTTTCTGGATCCTTCCGGCGGCCTGGACGAACAGCCGCCGCCACCACGGCGCGCCGGCGGCGCGGTGGTTGTCGGCGAACAGGCCGGGGATCCACCGGAAATTGAACCGGTACGCCAGGCGGAACAGCCGCCAGTGGGAGGCCGTCATGTCGTCCAGGCCGAACGGGCGGCATCCGGGAGCGAGCGGGGCGTGGAAGATCGGGAAGATCACCGCCCGCAGCCCTTCCAGACGCCGGACCAGGTCGATGGTCTGCTCGACGTGGGCGCCGGTCTCGCCCGGCAGGCCGAGGATCAGCGACAGCATCGGCACGAATCCGCAACCGGCCAGGCGGCGGGCGGCGTTCTCGCACAGCCTCGGCCAGTCCGACGCGTCGAACGGGCGGATCTTCCCGCCCAGCCCGTTGGCCGTCAGCAGATCGCCGGCGGCGCTCTCGGCGCCGAGGTTGACCCACACCTGCTCGTGGGCCGACCCCGCCCGCAGCAGCCGGCGGACCTGGCGAAGCTGCTCATCGCTGAACTGCTCGACCGAGGCGATGTTGACGTGGTCCACCTGGATCATCCGCACGCCCTGGACGCCCCGCACCGCCGCCAGCATGTCCAGCAGGGCGGGCGGGTCGACCGTCGTGCCGTCGGAGCCGTACCGCAGGAGGTCCTCGCTGATCAGGCTGATCGACGGGCAGCCCCCGCGGACGTTGGCGGCGACGTCGGCGACGATCCGCTCGGCGCCCAGGTGCACCATCGGCTCGCCCGCCAGCGTGCAGAACCCGCAGCCCCGCCCGCAGCCGCGGCTGATCTCGACGACGCCCATGCCGGTGGGGCCTTCGATGGGGGGGATGTCGCCGGGCGCGGTCCGCCGGCCGACGAGGACGGGGTCGAGGACCTCGCCGTCCATCAGGCGGCCGAACAGGTCGGCCACGTCGCGCTCGGCATAGCCGAGGAAGACGTGGTCGATCCCGCGCGCGTCGGCGGTGGCGGGGGCGTTGGCCAGTTGCCACGCCCCGGGCCCGCCGGCGACGACGTGGAAGTCCAGCCCGCCGTCGCGCAGGCGGCGGAGGCGTGCGCAGGCATCGGCGAACCACGTGCGGGTGTACAGGCGGCCGCCGCTCATGGCGACCATGGTGGTGTTGGTCATGCCCCGCCCGAGGGGGTCGCCGCTGGAGAGGCCCACGATGCGGGTCCGGGGCCCGACGACCTCGTCGAGCCGTTCGGGCGACACGATGGCGATCGCGCGGGGGTCGAACCCATCCCGCCGCAGGGCCGCCTCGATGCGGCGCAGGCCCAGCGGCGCCCGTGCCGCACGGCCGCCGGGGTGGGGCATCGGCGGGGCGAGCAGGCGGCGCATGACGACGGCCGGGACGCCGGAGGTCTGGATCGTCGCCATCATCCCATCCAGCAGGGTGGGGTAATGGGCCATCAGCGTCCGGTCGGCCGTCAGGACGATCGGGATACCGTTGTGGGTGGGGGTTGCCATCACGGGCTCGTCAGGGCTCGAAGGCCTCGAGTTCATCGAGGGAGTCGCCCAGGTCGTTCTCGGGCGGTTCGGGGTTGCCGTACCTGGCGATGTAGGCTTTCAGGTCGGCCCCGCCGGCCTTGCGGGCGGCGTCGCCCGTGAGGCGTTCGATGCGTCCCTCGTCGGCCCCGGCGATGGGTCCGCCGGAGGGGTAGCGGGGGAAGAGGATCGCCCCGGCCGGGCACACGCGGCTGCAGGCGGGGCAGCCGGTCTTGCAGTTGTCGCCGATGGCGACGTGGACGCGGCGGTCCGCATCCACCTCGTAGACGCCGAAGAGGCAGAACTCGACGCACTCGAAGCACTGGGTGCAGCGGTCGCCGTCGATGACCGGGTACCATCGGGCGGGCAGGGCCTCGCCGAAGTCCCGCACGAGGCCCTTGCCGTCGCCGGGTCCGGTGACGGCGGCGACGCGGGCGGCGATCGCCTCGTCGTCCAGGCCCGTGGTGTCGATCGGATGGATCGCCCTGCCGGCCGTCTTCGTCCGTTCGGCCGCGACGTCCGCCCGGCGGCCCCGAACGCCGCCGGCGGCCAGCAGCCAGTAGATCGCCCGCGGCGCGTAGGGTGCGGCCGCGACGATCCCGCCGGGCGTTCCGTCGAGGGCCGGGAACACCACGTGATCCGGCGGCAGGTCCGCCAGGTCCGGCGCCGCCAGCACCGTCAGCCCTCCGGCGGCCAGCGACGCCGCCAGGGGATCGCTGCCCGGTCGTCCCGACAGCAGGACAGTCCAGTCACTCATCGTCGTTGCTCCCTGCATTCATGGAGGTCGGTTCGTCAATCCGCACGACCGTTCCGGTCGCATCCACCACCACCGCGCCGCCGTCGACCAGGACGGCCCCGGCGGTGATCGCGTCGCCGACGGCGTAGCGCCACAACTCGCGGCCGGTGCGGACGTCCAGCACGTACAGCCGTCCGTCGCCGCTGGTGACGTAGGCCCGCCCGTCGCGGACGGCGGCGGTGCCGTCGATCGCGTCGCCCGTGGCGAACGTCCAGGCGCCCCGCCCGGTCGCCGCGTCGATGGCGTGGACGGCGCCGTCGCGGGCGCCGACGATGATCCGCCCGTCGGCCAGGACGGGCGAGGCGAAGACCTCGGCCCCGCCGGCGATGCCGTCGTAGGTCCACAGGGCCCGCCCGTCGGTCAGGGTGAACGCCTCGACGGTTCCGGCCAGCGTCGCGGCGACGACGGCGCCGCCGACGACCAGCGGATTGGCGACGGCGTAGCCGCCCAGTTCGATCGTTCGGCGCGGGCGGCCGTCGGCCAGGTCGAACGCGTGCAGGCGGCTGTCGCAGCCGCACACGAGGGCGACGTCGCCGGCGAGCGTGGGCGTGGCGTAGATGCGGTCGCCGCCCTGGTAGGCCCACAGCCGCCGCCCGTCCCGGCCGTCCAGGCACACGACCGCACCGTCGTCGTTGGGCGCCAGCAGCCTGCCGTCGACCCAGCGGGGCGTGGCGTGGATCGGCGCCTCAGTGTCGAACGTCCACAGCTTCTCGCCGCTGGCGGCGTCGAGGGCGTGCACGACACCGTCGAGATCGCCGACGTAGACCCGCCCGCCGCCGACCGCCGGCGCGGCGGCCATCGCGGCGTTCGCCTCGTAGCGCCACGCCTGCCGCCCGTCGGCCAGGTCGAATGCGTGCACGCGCCCGTGCCCGTCGGCGAGGTAGACGACCCCGCCGGCGATCACCGGCGGCGCGTCGGTTGGCGCGTCGGCCCGGTAGAGCACCCGCCCGACCGGTCCGGCCGGGGCGGCCGGAGCCGGCGCGGCGTCCTTGCGGCAGCCGCACGCCGCGCCGAGGAGGCACGCCGTCGCGATCAGCGCCAGACGATGGAAGCCCGCATCACGCACCGTTCGTGCGTTCCTACCGGTCCGTCCCGGCGGCGATGTCCAGGCAGACCAGCTCGCGGCTGCCCTTGACGTAGAGCCGTCCGTTGTAGACCACGGGGCTCGACCAGACCTGCTTCTCGCTGAACACGCGCATCTGGCCCTGGAGGCTCCAGCCTTCCGGGGTGGCGCGGACGAGCGAGAGGACGCCCTGCTCGCTGAGGGTGATCAGCAGGTCGCCGGCCCGGATCAGCGAACCGCCGATGCCCAGGTTCAGCTTCGGGTCATCGCACGCCCACACGACGGAGCCATCGGCCCAGCGGACGCACTTGAGCTTGCCGCGGCTGTGGGCGTACATCACGTCGCCTTCGAGGATGGGGGTGGTGAAGCGGCACTGGATCTCGGTGTTCTCCCACGCCGTCGTCGCGCCGGCCGGGGACAGGGCCACCATGAGGGCCTTGCCATTCCTGTACTCGTTGGTGACGAAGGCGCGATCGTCGCGGATGATCGGCGTGGTGGCGTTGACCTGCCACTCGGTCTCGATGGGCACGCTCCAGAGGGTTTTGCCGGTCTGGCGGTCCAGGCCGACCAAGGCCGTGCCGCCGAAGACCAGCAACTGGTCGCGGCCGTTCACGGTGGTCGCGGCGATGGTGGCGTAGCCGGCCGGGCCGCGGGCCTCGGACTGCCAGAGGATCTCGCCGTTGGCCTTGTTGACGGCCACGGCGAGCGGGCCTTCCTTGCCGGCCTGGACGTAGATCACCTCGCCGATGATCAACGGGCTGCTGGCAGTGCCCCAGGTGATGCCCTTGGCGCCCACCTTCTGGAGGATGTTGGTCCGCCACAGGGGTTCGGTCCCGCCGCCGCGGCTCCAGCAGGCCAGGTCGCCACCGCCGCCGTGCGTGTAGATGCGATCGCCGTCCACGGTGGGCGTGGCGCGGGTGCCGAACTGCTGGCGGTCCCGGAAGGCCGTGGGATAGCTGCCGCGCCAGAGCACCTTGCGGTCGTCGGCCGACAGGGCGATCAGGGTGTCGGCCTGGCTGTCCTGGGCGAACACGTAGAGGACGCCGTCGACGATGACGGGCGTGGAGTAGCCCGAGCCGACCTCGACGCGCCAGACTTCGCGGGGCCCCTCGGCGGGCCAGGCGGTCAGGAGGCCTTCGCCTGAGGTGATGTTGTCCCCGCGCGGCCCGCGCCACTGGGGCCAGTCCTCCGCGGCCGCAACGGCGGTCATCGCCAGGATGCATGTTGTCAGTAGGATGGTGGACAGACGCTTCATTCTCAGGTCTCCTGCAGCCACCCCGCGCCGGCGGGGTCTATTCCCGTCGCAAGTCGGCCGGTCGCACCCGACGGCCGATCAGGGCGGCCGCCGTCGCCTGGGCGGCCGTGCCCAACCCCAGTATACCGACGATCGTCGCGAGAATCGCCCCCCAGTTCAGCGGCGGGCCGCCCGGATCGATCACGGCCAGCGGGGCGACGGCGGCCAGGGCCGCCACCAGCAGCCCGCCGCCCAGGGCCACGGCGCCCTCGGCCGCCAGGAGCATCACCCGCCGCCGGCCCGTCATGCCCAGGACGCCCAGCAGCGCCAGTTCCGCTCGGCGTTCCAGCAGGTGGCGGACCAGCACCACCGTCAGCCCCGCCGTGCCGATCAGCAGGCCCAGGGCGCCGAGGGACTGGAAGGTCGTCAGGTAGGTGTTGGTGACCTCCGCGTACCGCCCCAGCAGCGCGGCGGTCGGCTCGACCGACGCGCCGTAGTCGGCCAGTCCCGCCGCCAGCACCGCCCGCGCGTCGGCCGCACGCGACGGTTCGACGGCCGCCAGGAGCACGGCCGGGCCGGTCGAGGCGCCGAACAGCTCGACGAAGTCCGCCTCGCCCATCAGCAGTTCGCCCTGGAAGATGCTCCCGGCCAGCGTGGCGACGAGGCGGATCTGCCGGGTCGCGCCCCGGCCGTCTCGGATCGTCAACGTGTCGCCGACGGCGGCGTGAAGGATCCATCGGGCCGTGGCGTCGTCGGCGATGACCGGGACGGCGCCGACGGTCCGTTCGGCCAGCAGCCGCCACGGGTCGGCCCCCGGGCGGATCGTATCGGCGGCGGTGAAACGGCCGGCCAGGGCGTGGGGGTTCACGCCCAGGATCGCCGGCTCGGCCGCCCGGGTGAGATTGAGGCAACTGACGTCCTGCCCGTCGCGCCGGTGCAGGTTCACCAGCGTCATCTCGCCCCAGGTCGGATCGGCCGCGTTGGCCAGGCCCGCCTGCCGCCGCGCCCCTTCGGTCGTCGGCGAGGCCGGCAGGGGCACGTCGAGCCGCGCGATCAGGGCGAAACCGCCCGCGCCGCCGGCGGGGTCGTGGGTGTCGGCCGGCGGGCCGGCGCGGAAGGCGCCGACGACGATGACGGTGAATGCCCCGAACGCCATCAGCCCCGCGGCCAGCAGCGTCCGCGTGGGGCGCCGCCCGGCGTTGGCGACGGCCAGCCGCGCCAGCGCCGCCCGGCCGTCCAGGCGGGCCGTCGACCGCCGCGCCGGAGCCAGGGCGCAGCCCAGCCACGCCAGGCCGGCCGCCAGCAGGAGGGCGCCGCCGCCCAGGATCCCCGCCGCCGGCGGCAGGCGCCCGCCCGCCGCCAGGGCCGCCACGGCCATGCCGGCGGCGGTCAGGGCGACCGCCGACATCCATCGGCCCGGCCCGCGCCGCCGCGCCGCTGCGGCATCCGTCTGCCACCGCCCGGCCAGCAGGGCCGCGACGGGCGCCCGCCCGACCCGCCGGATGCCCCACAGCAGTGCCGCCGCGGCGATCCCGCCCCCGGCCGCCGCGCCGACCGCCATCGACGCCGGCGAAACGTACAGCCTCAGCGCCGCCGTGCCCACCGCGCCGATCCACCACGTCCGCAGCCCCGCCATGATCGCCGCGCTGTAGCCGACGGCGCCGACCAGGCCCGCGGCCGTCCCGACGGCGGCAACGATCAGCCCCTCGCCCAGGGCCAGCCGGCGGATCCGCGCGGGGCCGAAGCCCAGCGCCGCCAGCAGGCCGAACTCGCCGGCCCGCTGTTCGACGGCCAGCCGCATCAGCAGGGCCGTCAGCAGCGCCGCGGCGGCGATGACGAAGAAGCTCAGCGCCAGGACCAGTTGGGCGAAATCGGTCGTCGGCTCGGCCGCCGCCGCGTGCTCGGCCCGGATCGGCCGCGGCGCCAGGCCCATCGCCTCGGCGGTCAGGGCCTCGCCCAAGGCCGCCTCGAACCGTTCGGCATCGGCGGCGGCGACGCGGACGCTGGTCAGGCGGCTGTCCGGCCCCGCCCAGAGCCGCTGGGCCGTCGCCAGGCTCACCAGCAGCTTCGGGGCGGCCTGCCAGGCGTCCCAGTAGGCTTCGTCGGCGTCGGTCACCTTGTCCAGGTCGATCGGGAGATCGGCCGGCGGCTGCCAGTCGCGGATGTCGCCGGCGTCGGTCAGTCCCGGGTACGCCGGCGTCAGAGAGGGCTCGGCGCCCAGGCCTTCCATCGGCACGATGCGGGCCACGCGGAAGACGGTCTGGTCGCCGCCGGCGGCGACGACGCGGCCGTCGGCGCGGCGGCTTCGCCAGTGCAGCGCGAGGCGGTCGCCGACGCGCACGGCGAGCCGGTCGGCGGTCCAGCGGTTGACGGCGATCTCGTCGTCGCCCAGCGGCCCGCCGGGCGGACGGCTCAGGCCGGCGGCGACGGCGTAATGCATCGCCGGCCGATCCGGCCGCGACGTGTTGACGGCCGTGTCCACCAGGTGCACCAGCACGCGGTTGGCCTCGATCGGCGCCGGCAGGGCGGCCTCGACGGTGCGGTCGAGGTAGATCCGGTCCGACCGCAGCGCCGCCGCGCCGGGCCCGGCGGACGCGACGCGCAGTCCGTCGTCGGACGGCCGCGCGCGGACCGCCGGCGGGGTGCCGGACCCGGCGGCGATCAGCAGCGTGTTGACCCGCCCCCGCTCGTCGAGGGCCGCCTGGAGATCGGCCAGGTTCACCCACGCGCGGCGGACCGCCCGCTGCGTGGGAAAGAGCGTGAAGTCCCCGGCGAAACCCCGCGCCTCGACGATCCGATCGACGGTGACGCGGAGGCGCGCCAGCGCGTGGCGCCGGTCGCGGTGCACCAGCGCCGCACCGGCCGCCGCCGTCGGGGGGCGGGGCAGATCCAGCAGGATCGCGTCGCCGGGCCCGACGCCCAGCAGCTCGGCCAGCGGCGCGTTCAGCACGCACCGGCCCGGGGCCGCGCCCACCAGATCGGCGGCGCCGACGTGGACCTCGCCGACCCGCCCGGACTCATCGCCCCGTACGGCGCTGCCGCGCAGGAGGACCGCCGGATGGACGCGGAGCGGCGGTCCGCCGGCCTCCACGCGATCGGCCAGGTCGGCCGGGAAGAACCGCCGGCCGGTCACCGCGTGCGTGATCGGCCCCAGACGCCCGACGGCCTGCGCCCGCAGCGAGCCGCGCACGCTGTCGCCCACCAGCAGGGCGCCGGTCAGGGCCGCCGTGGCGACGGCGACGCCGAGCGCCGACGCCGCGTGGGCGGTGCGGTGGTGGAGCAGGCTGCGGCGGATCCATCGCCACGGGCTCATGGGGCCTCTTCGATCAGTGCGCCGTCGCTCAGTCGCAGGCGGCGATGCAGCCGGGCGGCCATGGCGGTGTCGTGCGTGACCAGCAGCACCGTGGCGCCCGCCTCGCCGGCGACCGTCAGCAGCAGGTCCGTCACGTTCGCGGCGGTCCGTTCGTCGAGGTTGCCCGTCGGCTCGTCGCACAGCAGCAGCGACGGGCCGTTCATCAGGGCCCGGGCCAGCGCGACGCGCTGGCGCTCCCCGCCGGACAGCTCGCCGGGCCGATGGCCGGCCCGATCGGCCAGTCCGACGCGGTCCAGCAGGTCGTCGGCCCGCCGGCGGTGGTGCGGCCGGACGGCCCCGAGGGCCAGGGGGGCGATCAGCAGGTTCTCCAGGGCGGTGCACGCCCCCAGCAGGTGGTGGTCCTGGAAGACCATCCCGATCCGCCGGCCCCGAAAGGCGGCCAGGTCGCCCCCGCCGAGGGCGAAGGGATTCACCCCATCCAGCGTCACCTCCCCGTGCGTCGGGGTCTCCAGGGCCGCCAGGATGTTCAGCAGTGTGCTCTTGCCGGAGCCGCTGGGTCCGAGGATCGCCGCCGACTCGCCCGGTGCCGCGTCGAAGGTGACGCCCCGGAGCACCTCCAGGGGTTCGCCGGGCGTGGGGAAGTGCTTGTGCAGGTCCCTGACGTGCAGGCCTCCCGACAGCGGCGGTCTTGGCGTGGATAGGGTCATGGTGGAGCGTTGATCGGGCCGGTGCGCCAGGGTATGACTATAGCGTTCAGCGGCCGCGACGGCAAGCGCCGTCCGGGCCGCGGCAGGAGGCGGTGTGCGAGGACATATCCTGGCACGTTCAAGCCGTCGCACGCTGCGAGTTCCAGTAATCGCCCCACAGCCCGCTGTTGTAGACGCTGGCCAGCGCCATCATGCACTCGGCGTTGTCTGCGTCCCAA
>JAAYZK010000098.1 GCA_012514895.1 Planctomycetota bacterium
AAGGATGATATGGGCGGTAGTTAGGAGAATTTAAGCCCTCAAAACGCGATTTTGCCGGCAGCCCAAAAGTCTCCGAAAAAGTAGCATCTCTCCGGTCCGCAAAATGGATTTTCCCGCGGCGCGCCGGGAAAGTTTTCTGGCGCGCGGGGGGGTGTTGGGGGCCGCTGCACTGTTGCCGGTGCTGTCCGGAGTTGTCTGCGGCTTCGCCTGGCATCTTCGCTGGGCCCCGGCACCCGCATTCAACGGGAGAACGCTCCCGGGGTCACCCGTTGCCCAGGATGTCGGCGACGATCTCCTCGAACCGCTGAGCGTTGACCGCCGCCTGGCCGCGGTGGCAGTTGTTGAAGAAGGCGAAGACCCGCTGGACGCCCAGGGCCGGCTCGGTCCACGCGGCGGCCAGCTCGCGGAGTTCGTCGTCGCCGTAGCTGTAGTCGTAGCGGAGGGCGGCGCCGGCGTACCACTGGGCGGCGTCGCGGGAGTGCAGGCGGAGGTAGCCGGTGGTCGTGGTGGCCGCCGGACCGCTGCGGTAGAGGTTCGTCAGGGGCGGGACATCGGGGACGACGAGCGTGACGCCGCGCCGGGCCAGGCCGCTGGTGGTCGGAGGCGCCGCCCAACTGGCGTGGCGGAACTCGACGGCCAGCGGCAGGCCGTCCAGGTCGGTCAGGGCCGCGTCGAGGTAGCGGCGGTTGTCGATCGTGCGGTGGAACGACTGGGGGAACTGCAGCAGCACGCCCCCGAGCTTGCCCGCCTCGGCCAGCGGGGCCATCGCGTCGCGGAAGGGGCCGGCGGCGTCGCGATTCTGTTTGTGCGTGGTCTCCTGGTTGGCCTTCACCCAGAAGGTGAACCCCTCCGGGCTGGTCCGGGCGAACCGCTGCATCATCCCCTCGGTGGGCATGCGATAGTACGTGAAGTTCAGTTCCAGCGTGTCGAAGCGCTCGGCGTAATAGGCGAACCGCCGCTCCTGCGGCAGGTCGGGCGGATAGAAGGGCCCCACCCAGTCGTCGAAGGCGTAGCCGCTGGTGCCGATGAGGAACCGGACGGCCTGCGTTGTGTTGCGGCCCTGTTGCATGCGTTCACCGTTGATTGTACGCGCCCTCCCCGTCCGGATCGATCCAGCGGAGGTGCTCGGCGGCAAGGGTGACGACGCCGTACTGGTCCTCGACGATGCCGGTGACGACGGCCGCCGAACGCTCCGCCCCGCCGGCGCCCTCCTGGCGACAGGCGTCGCCGAAGGCGGTGGCTTCGAACAGGCCGGCCAGGTCGTCGAAGGTGAAGAACTGCACGATCCGCCCGCCCTGCGTCCGCGTGGTCCTCGCCGCTTCCAGCATGCCGGCCAGGCGGACGCGCCGCCCCACCTGCCGCGGCAGGTCGGCCGATCCGGCGACGGCCGCGCCGGCCGGCAGGCCCTCCAGGGCCGCCAGGGGGTGGTCGAACAGGTCCAGTCCCAGCAGCATCCGCTCATCGCGGCGCTTGCGCGATTCGCTGTAATCGGTCAGCAGTCCGGCCAGGGCCGGGGCGGCCGTCAGCAGGGCCGGCCCCGCCCCCCCCGCCCGCGACCGCCGGGAGGGGGCGCCGGCGCCGGCAAGAAGCTTCAGTTCCATCATCAGGCTCGGCCGCGTCGAGCCGAAGGCGTCGAACGCCCCGCAGAGGATCAGCGAGCGGATCTCCTCGGCCGCCAGGCGGGTCCGGCGGCGGAAGTCGGCCAGGCCGGCGAAGGGCCCGCGGCCGCGGGCGTCGAGGATCGTTCCGACGGCAACGGGGCCGAGCCCCCCCACGCGCCCGAGGCCGACGCGGATGACGCCCTCGTCGATGATGAACTCCGCCCCGGAGCGGTTCACGTCCGGCCCGGCGAACCGCACCCCGCCCCGGCGCGCGCAGCGGACATACAGCCGCGGGTGGTACATGCTCTGGTTGTTGTTCAGCGCCGCGGTCCAGAACGCCAGCGGGTGGTGCGCCCGCAGGTACGCCACCGCGCAGGCCAGGCGGGCGTAGCTGGCGGCGTGGGCGCGGCAGAAGGAGTAGTCGTTGAACTTGGCCATCTGCACCCACAGGCCGGCGGCGTAGCGGCGGTCGACGCCGCGGGCGGCGCAGCGGTCGAGGAAGTCGCGGCTGAGGTCCTCGCGCTGCCGGTCGTCGAAGCACTTCTGGACGGCCTTGCGGAACCGATCGGCCTCGGCCCGCCCGCAGCCGGTGAGGGCGTCGACGACGAGCATGACGTCGTCCTCGTAAGTCATCACGCCCCACGTCGACGCCAGGACCGCGTCGACGGGCCCCCACCCCGCCGGCACGGGTTCCAGGCCGCGGCAGCGGCGGATGAACGTGTCCTTCATGCCGATCCCGGCGGCCCCGGGGCGGACCAGGGCCAGGGTCTGCATGACGCCCCGCAGCGAGTCGGGGCGGACCGACTGGAGCAGGTGGCGCATCGCGGGCGATTCGAGCTGGTTGCAGCCGACCGTCTCGCCCCGCCGCATCAGCGCGTAGGCCGCCGCGTCGTCGGCGGGCAGGCGGTCGATGTCCAGGTCGGCCCCGCCGGTCCGCCGGACCCAGTCGCAGGCCTCGCGGAGGGTCGACAGCGACCGGTTGCCCAGCAGGTCGAGCTTGACCAGCCCGACGTCCTCGACGCCGTCCTTGTCGTACTGGGTGATCCGCACGCCCTTGGCGGCCGTCTCGATCGGGGCGTAGTGGTCGATGGGCTTGCGGCCGATGACGATCCCGCCGGGGTGGACCGACAGCAGGTGCGCCAGGCCCACCAGCGGCTCGCTCGCCCGCGCGACAGCCTCGATCCGCGCCGCGTCGCCCCGCCCGGCCATCATCGCGGTGACCTGCGCGTCGGCCAGGCCCATCGCCTTGGCGGCTTCGCGGAAGGCCGAGCGCGGCTGGAAGGTGTTGTGCGTGCAGACCATCGCGACGTTGCCGGCGCCCCAGCGGTCGAAGGCGTACGCGATGACGTCGTCGCGCATCCGCCAGCAGAAATCGATGTCGAGGTCGGGGAAATCCTCCCGCTTCTCGTTGAGGAACCGCTCGAAGGGGATGTCCAGGCTCAGCGGGCAGACGTTGGTGATCCCCAGCACGTACGCCACGAGGCTCGACGCCCCCGAACCCCGCCCGGCGATCGGCGCTTTCCGCCGGTGCGCGTACTGGACGATGTCGCGCACCACGAGGAAGTACTCGCAGAACCCCTTGGTCTCGATGAGCCCCCACTCCCGTCGCAGCCGCCGGCGGACCGGCTCGGCGAGGCGCCCGTACCGCCGCAGCGCCCCTTCCAGGCACAGCCGCCGCAGATGGTCTCGCGCGGAGCGGCCGTCGGGGGTATCGAAGGCGGGGAAGACCGGCGGCCGGGGCAGCACGGCGTACCGGCAGTCCTCGGCGACGCGGCGGTTGTTGGCGATCGCCTCGGGCACGTCGGCCAGCGCCCGCCGCCACGCCGCCGGCTCGCGCAGGACCGCCGCCGGGGGCGGGATCTCGCCGCCGTCCAGGCGGTCGAGCGTCCGGCCGGTCCGGATCGCCGCCAGCAGGCGGGCCGCCGGCAGGTCGGCGGCCGTCGCCATCATCGCCCGCCCCGTTGCCAGCAACCCCAGGCGCAACTCGTCCGCGGCGTCCTGGAGGCGCCGCGCGAGCGAGCGGGACTGCGTCGGCGGGTCCCACGCCAGCCACAGGCGATCCGGCGGCACGCCCGCGCCCCGCCAGGCCCGCGCCAGCGCGACATCCTCCGTGACCAGGTGCAGCCCGTCGAGCAGTCCGTCGCCCAGCACCGCCAGGCCGCCCTCCTCGCCCGCGTGCAGGCGCGTCAGCAGGCGGCAGAGGTTCTCGTAGCCCCCCCGGTCGATCACCAGCGCCACCGCCGACGCGGGCCCCGCGCGCAACTCCGCCCCCACGATCGGCCGCACGCCCGCCGCGACCGCCGCGCGGTGGAAGACCGTCGCGCCGTACAGCCCGTTCACGTCCGTCGCCGCCACCGCCTCGTACCCCAGCGCCGCGGCTCGGGCGGCCACCGCCGCCGGCGTCGACGGCCCGCGGCAGGGGGAGTAGGATGTGTGTACGTGGAGCGGAATCAGCATCGGGGCTCCTCGCGCCTCACTTCGTCAACGACGGCGTCCTCAGCACGAACCCGTTGTCATCCTGCCGCAGCCGACCCAGCAGTTCGATCGAATCGCCCTTGACGACCGCGGCGTGGCCCCAGCGGTCGCGGATGGCGTCGACGGCGGCGTGCAGCTTGCGGTCGGCCGTCTCGGCGGGCGTGTCGAACAGGGTCCCGGACGCATCCGCGGGGCCCAGACCCGAGAGGACCACGCCGACGTGGCGCAACTGGACCCGCCGCGTGTGCAGCCGCCGCAGCAGCGACAGGACCGCCTCGTACAGGTCCGCGTCGCGGACCGTCGCCTCGGGAAGCGACTTGCGCATCGCGGCGGATTTCCAGTCGTCGTACCGCAGCGTCACCTCGACCGTCCGGGCCGCCAATCCTGCCTGGCGGACGGCCCGCATGGCGCGCTCGAGCAGGTAGAAGAGCATCGCCCGGATCTGCCCCGGGTCGCCGGTCGGTTCGTGGAAGGTCGTCTCCCGCGAGATGCTCTGGGGGCGCCTGCGGCGCTCGTCGGCCACGCCGGCGCCGGCCGGGTGGACATCGCGCCCGCGGCAGCGCTCGTAGAGGACCTCGCCGCGCCGGCCGAACAGCCCCCGCAGGTCCGCCCGCGTCAGGCGGCGCAGGTCGCCGACGGTGGCGATGTTCAGGTCCGCCAGTTCCGCGGCGGTCCTGTGCCCCACGCCCGGCAGCGACGCGGCCGGCAGCGGAGCCAGGAAGCTCGGCGCCTCCTCGGGGCCGACCCACCGCACGCCGCCGGGCTTGACGGACTTGCCCGCCAGTTTGGCCAGCATCCGGTTATCCGCCAGCCCGACCGCCACCGACAGCCCCACCTCCTCGACGATGGCCCGCCGCAGGGCCAGCCCCAGCGCCTCGGGGGGGCCGTGGACGCCCGTCATCCCGGCCGCGTCGCCGTACGCCTCATCCAAAAAGGTCTCGACGGCGGTGGCGTAGCGGCGGCAGATCGCCCAGATCTGATCGGCGAAGCAGCGGTAGATCGCCTGCTGTCCGTCGGTGATCACCAGGTGCGGGCACTGCCGCTTCGCCCGCCACAGGGGCATGCCGGCGTGAAGCCCCAGCGCCCGCGCCTCATAGCTGCACGACGCGATCACCCCGTTGCCCACCGCCACCGGCCGCCGCCGCAGGCGCGGGATGAGCAACTGCTCGACGGACGCGAAGAACGCGTCGATATCCACGTGGAAGACGAGATCCGCCATTACACACAAGGCCTCCTTTCAAAGCCCGATTCGACGGTGAACGTCCAACCCGCGGGGAGAAATCCGAAACTCGAAATCCGGATTTCCCGTCCCGGGGCTCATCCGGCACACAAACGTCCCGAGCGACTACGCAACAATCACCTGGTCCAGCCACCACTGCAGGTCGTCGCTGGCGAAGTGGAGGTAGTACGTTTCATCGCCGACCTGGACGCTGTAGTGGTGGGTGCAGCCGCCGACCTGGCGATCGACCCACCGGGCGTTGATGGCGAAGACGTCCAGCTCCCGCGTGCCCCAGCGGAACCGCACCGGGTTGACCTCCCCGCCCGAAAACACCGCGTAGACACGAATGGGTTCATCAATGGTTTCGATATTCATGGGATCACACACACCCGTTTCACCCACGCCCGCCGATCACCCGAACGCACGGCAAACTCCCGGCCGTGCCGAAGGTGCTAACATATACCGAACACTAGTATCGGTCACCTTGGGGATTCCGGCAAGGGGAAAATTCCGGTTTCTTTTCCCCCGGGCGAGCCGCCCTGCTGGACGCGCCGGGCGCGGGCGCCGCCGGCGCGGCGATAACTGATTGCGATCGAATCTTTTATGTTGACACCTCCGCCTTTGGCGGTACACTGGATATCCTGGCAACGGGGTCTGGAGACCCCTGCTCCGCACGGGGTGGCGGCGCAGCGGCGTGCGCCATCATTCAAGGGAGGTTGACATGTTCACGCGACGGGGAATCTATTATCGCCTGGCATGCGTTTTTCTGACGACGTCTCTCCTGGCCGTCGCGGCCGCGGGGCAGACCACGACCTTCGCCGTCCCGGGCGGGGGCGCCGGCGACTGGTTCGACCCGGCCTGGTGGTCGGACGGCGTGCCGCAGGACGGGTACTACGTAGATATCGCTGACGGCGTCGCCGTGCTCGACACGCCGGGGGCGACTGTGGATCTCTATTTCCTGGACGTCTACCCCACCGCCTGGCTCAGGCAGACCGACGGCACGCTCAATGTGCGCCGGATCGGCCTGTTTGCCGGCGAGTTCGATCCGGGGGCGACCTATGCCCTCTCCGGCACGGGATCGGTACGCTCCGGCGACCTGTGGGTCGGCAGCGACCGCTGGGTCAACCTGGACGCTTACTTCCGACAGACCGGCGGGACGGCCGATATCGGCGAACTGGTCATCGACACCTATTACTACAACGCTAGAAAGGCTCAAGAACGGCTATGCCGCAGGCCGATGTGACCTTCCAGGAAGGAGATTCCTGGAAGGAGACAAGGCATGGACGCCGACACGATTCTCATGATTAAGCCTGGTGTG
>JAAYZK010000099.1 GCA_012514895.1 Planctomycetota bacterium
GCCGGTCAATGCGGTGGGCGGCCGGCGCCGGGTCGCACCCCGTGGGGGCCGGACGGCCGCGGTGGAGCGAGAGGATCAGCTCCACCTCGCCGACGGGCATGCCCAGCTCGCGCGCGATGGCGGCGGCGCTCTGCCCCGCGGCGCCTCGCCGGCAGATCTCGGCGTGGGCCGGGTCGAGCGCGTCGTCGGCGCCGGCGGGGCCCTCCGGCTGGTCGCACGACGCCTGCCGCAGCGCCGCCAGCTTGGCGTCGGCCTCCCGGATGGCGTGCTGGAGCTTGGCGAACCGCGTGTCGATCTGGCCGCAGATCTCGCGGGAGACCTCCTCGAGATGGACCATCAGCTCCTCGATGTCGTCCCGCGCCTGCTCGATCCGCCGCTGGTTGTGCAGGTTGCCCTGCAGGCCGGCACGGGCCTCGGCGCCGGCGGGCGCCCGCTTCGTGCGCGCCCGCCGCAGGAACAGCGTCGCGATGATCACCACCATGCCGATGATCACCCACGTCTGGGGATGGATCTGGACGGCAGGCTGCAGGTTGCAGGCCGTCCAGTCCCAGATCCCGGATTTCAGGGCCCCGATCACGCTGTGCCCTCGGTGGCTCGGCCCAGGGCGGTCGCCTGAACCTGCCGGATGGGCACGTGATGGGCCGAGGCGGCCTGGGCGCAGTCGTCGAACTCCGGCGAGGCGGTATAGATCCGCCCCCCGCGCCCGGAGAGCTTGACGCGGATCGGCCCGTAGGGCGTCTCCACCGTCACGCTGGTGCGCTGGAGCTTCGTGCGGCCGCACGTGCGGCGGCGGACGCCGATCGTCGTCGTCTCGCGGAACAGCAGCTCCTCCAGCCGTCCGACGTCCGCCGGACGGCACAGGACGCCCACCTGCACCGCCGGCCGCGATTTCTTCATCGTGATCGGGCCGGCCCACGCATCCAGGGCCCCGGCCTCCAGCAGCATCCCCAGCACCGCGCCGATGAGCTGGCCGGAGGTGTCGTCGACGTTGGCGGCCAGTTCCACGACGGTGTCGGCCGTGGTGTCGCCGCCCTCCCGCCCGACGAACACGCGGAGCATGTTGATCCGCCCGACATCCTCGCGGCTGCCGGCGCCGTAGCCGATCGCATCGACCGCCAGCGGCGGCAGCGGGGCGAACGCGTCGGCCAGCGTCGTGAGAATCGCCGCCCCCGTGGGCGTGCACAGCTCGCCGACGGCGTCGCTGGGGGCGATAACCCCCTGGCGCATCAGCTCAGCCGTCGCCGGCGCCGGGACCGGAAGCACCCCGTGCGCGCAGCGGACCGTCCCGCTGCCCATCGGGATCGGCGAGGCGACGATCTGCTCGACGTCCAACTGCTCCATCGCCAGCACCGCTCCGACGATATCGACGATGCTGTCGACGGCGCCGACCTCGTGGAAGTGGATCGCCTCGACGGTCGTGCTGTGCACCTTCGCCTCGGCCTCGGCCAGGCGGCGGAAGATCCTGCGGATGCGGTCGTCGGCCCGGCGGGGGTATCCCGCCGCATCCAGCAGCGCCAGGATGTCCGCGAGGTTGCGCCCGTGGTGGTGGTGATGATGGTGGTGGTGTTCGGCCGGCGGCTGATCCAACGCGACGGTGAACAGCGTGCCGGCGACCCCGCCGCGGGTGACGCCCTCGGCGGTGAGCGTATAGGGCTCCAGCGGCAGACGCCCCAACTGCTCGCGGAGCTCGCCCAGCGAGGCGCCCGCATTCAGCAGGCCCGCGACGATCATGTCGCCGGCGGCGCCGCCGAAGCAGTCGAAATAGGCAGTGGTCATGGCGCTGAAGTGTAGGAGCGCCCGGGGGGGAATGCAAGAACGCAGGCCGCAGAACGCAGGCCGCAGACTTCAGGCTGCAGGCTGGAGGTACGGCGACGGCGGACACCTTGACGGGGGCTCTTCGCCGTTTCCGTTCCTGAAGCCTGCAGCCTGAAGCCTCAAGCCTGGTTTAAAGCACTTCGAACAGCGTCTGCGTCTTGACGACGGTATTCTCCTGGGGGAACACGTGGTAGGCCATCACGTGCAGGCTTTCGGGCTTGACGTGATAGTCCAGGTGGCAGAACGGCACGTGCTCGCCCTGCTGCCACTGGGGGTAGGGCACGAGGATGCCCTGCTTCTGGGCGGCGGCGAACAGGTCGCTGTGGGTCTTGGCGAACAGGCGGTCGCTCATCGCCTCGACCTGGAAGTTCATCAGGTAGCGGATGGACTCGGCGTGGACGTACTCGTGCTGCCTCTCGCCGCGGCAGCGGAAACTCGCCACCAGCCCGCGGCGGGGCAGTTCGTCGTTGGCCTGCGCGATGACCTCGGTGACCGACTCGGTCGCCACGCTGAAACGCACCAGGTGCGAGCAGCCCGTCACCCACAGGTCGGCATCGAACAACGCCTGGTCGATCCGGTGGCGGTTGTGAATGTCGAACAACTCCGGGTGCAGGGGGCGTCGGTACACCACCAGCTTGAGCGCTTCGACGGTCTGTTTCTGTCCGAGATCCATCCCATAACCTCGCTTTCGGTACTTCCCCCCACAACGCCCCCATTATACAGGAAAGCCTCGTTCAGCGGGTCCACAAAAAACCTACCCCCGATAGGGGAAATACCCTTATTTTAAAGGCTGATTCTTACTTCCGGCCATCCAAGCGGTTGGAGATGCGCCTCCCCCGGAGCGGTCGGCGCCGGCCCTCACGTCAGGCCCCCCGCAGCGCCAGGACCATCATGTTGTAGGCGACGTGCACGCCGACCGCGACGCCGTACCCGCGCAGGAGATAAACCCCCGCCAGGTAAGCGCCCGCCAGCAGCAGGAAGGCGAACCTGCCCCAGAGGATCGCACCGGCGCCGACGAAATGATACAGCGCGAACGCCGCCGCCGACGTGAATACCGCCACCGCGACGGCGGCGTCCTTCGGCACGTTGAGCAGGTCCACCAGCAGCAGGGCCGCCGCGGCCAGCCACGCCAGGCGGAAGAGGAACTCCTCGTAGATCCCCGCCCCCACGCACGACAGCAGATCCCGCGCCAACTCGCTGCGGGGCCACCCGCCGGCGATCGCGCCGCTGTGGTGGCCCAGCAGCAGCCCCAGGCTCAGCAGCGGCACCGCCAGCACCGCCGCCTCCAGCGCCATGATCGCCGGGGTGGCCGGCCGCAGCCGCCAAGGGTGCTTGCCCGCGAACTGCTGGGCCACCAGCACCACCACGATCAGCAGCGCCGAGAAGTACTCCGCCCCGGCGTCGAACTTGGCCAGGAAGGCGTGGATGTGGCTTCGCGAAAGCAGGTCCGTGCCGATCAGAGCCACGCCGGCCTCGTAGACCAGCAGCAGCGGCACGATGAAGGCCAGATTTGCCAGGGGCTTGTGGGTCTGCCCCCAGTAGGCGTTCAGTTGGGCCGGCGGCCGGGTCATGGCGCTTCACCCCGCAGGGCCGCCGCGGCGCCGAACGCCAGGTAGGGCGCGATTCGTTCGACGGTCACCTCGCCGATGCCCGGTACCGCCGCCAGGTCGGCCGCCGTGGCGAAGGCCGGCGCTGGGCCATGGTCGGCCGCGTACGCCTGACGGTAGTCGCAGATGGCCTGGGCGCGGCTCGGGCCGATCCCCGGCAGGCGCGCCAGCGAGGCCCATGGGGCCGTGTTGGGGTCGACGGTGTCGGCGGCCGGCGTCATGGCCGCGGGGTTGATCGTCAGGTCGGCGTTCAGGCGGCTGGTGCGGTCGTGCAGCCGCAGGCCGACCAGCAGGGTTAGCGCCGCGGTCAGCACCAGCAGGGCCGCCACGTTCCGGGGCGTCCACGACCAGCGGCTGGGCGACGGTTCGTTCATCATTTGTCGATGTCGGATGCGCCGCCGGGGACGCGGCTCATCGCAGCGCGGAACTTGCGGAGCCGGTCGTGGGCGGGCTTGGGCGCCAGATCCGCCTGGCACAGGCCGCCGTGGGGCAGGTAGTGCCCGGCGACGTCAGCCAGGTCCCGCCAGCAGACGGTGGCCACGAAGGGCTTGGACAGGGCCAGGCGGCAGAACATCTCCAGCCAGTCGGCCTGGAGGGCCGGATTCCACGACGCCCGCCACGACCCGGCCCCGCCCGGCGGGGCGGCCCCTTCCCAGTGGTCGGCCGGGTCGGCGCCGGTCGCGCTGGGCACGCCGAAGCCCGTGACGTGCACCGGCTTGGCGTAGCCGGCGAAGTCGTCCAGCCGGGCGCTGATCTGCATCATGTCCCGCACGTACAGCCCCTCGGTCGCGGCGCCCATGAAGATCTGAAGGCCGAACGCGTCGAAGCGGATGCCGCTCTGGATGCACATGTCCGCGTACACCAGCGGCGGGATCGTCCGCGGGTTCGACGCCGCGTAGTCGCCCCAGGGCAGGGGAAGATCGATCACCACCGACGCCTGCGGCGCCAGTTGCTTGACCAGCGAGCAGCTCATCCGCGTCAGCTCGATGACCTGCTCGAAGCTGAGGTTGAAGCTGTTGTACGCGTGGGCGCCGCTGATCACCTTCCAGGTGACCACCCGCTTGGCGTAGCGTTCGACGAGCATCTTGATGTGCTCGTAGATCTCCTCGCGGAGCGATTCGAAGTCGTTTTCCCAGATGAACGTGCGCTCGGGCAGGAAGTCGGGCTCGAAGTCGATCAGCGGCCCGGCCGACAGGGGCAGCCGGTGCTTGGCGGCCCACTGGACCCACGCGTCGAGCGGGTCGAGGTTCGTCTGGCCCTCCTGGGGCTCGATGAGCTTCCAGGGCGTCGGCAGGTTGACGAAGTCCGCCGCCTCGATCAGCCGCTGCTGGTAAGCGGCGGAGGTCTGGGTGGGGTTGATCTCGCAGCCGAACGTCGGGCGCCCGCGACTGTTGCGGCGCCGGCGGCTGAGGAAGATGTCCGCGTGGAACACCGCCGTCTGTTCCGACAGGGCGATCGCGTCGGCCAGCACCGCGTCGGCGGCCGAGGCGGCGGCGGGCGGGTCGATCCCCTCGAGCTTGACCGCCTCGATGAACCGGTCGCGGATTGCGGCAAACTGCTCGGCGAGCGACTCGGCCGAAGGGTAGTCGATCAGCCCCCAGTCCTCGTACTTGCGGATCATCACCGCGATGCGGGCCCGCGCCAGTTCGACGTTGAGGTTGTAGGGCGCCTCGCTGTCCGGCAGGCGGGTCGTGTTCAGCAGCAGTTCCCCGGCCGGCCCGGCCTGCCAGGGCAGCGCCAGGGCCACCGAGCCGGCGGTGCGCTTGCCGCAGGAGAGGCGGCCGTCGGCGAAGCTCAACTCCGCGCGGATGGGCACGCCCTCGGATCCGAGGACGGACACGGTCTCCGTCGCGAACCGCTTGGCGGGCTTGCCGTGATGGTAGACGTCAAACAGGAGCATAAACGCTGGTCCCAGCCGTCGGTGGTCGTCGTTTGCCGTTGCCGTTCCTACAGCCTGCTGCCAGACAGCATACTCGCGGCCGGTGCGCTTGGCCACCCTTCGCTTGGCCATGCGGGCAAAAACCGGCAGCTCGCCGGCCGCCGGCGGGCGACATGCCCCGCCGCAGCGGCCGACCGGCAGTGTACGGATCTGATCGGCCAAGTCCAGCACGGAAGCGCCCGGGAGTCTGGACGGATCGCCGCCGGTGCGTTAGAATGGGTACTCATCGGTTAACGTCGGCCCCGCAGGCGCTTGAGATGCCGGCGGGCAGACTCACTGGGAGGAGATGGAGTCCATGCGAACCGCCCCCTGCGCCCTCGCCGTCGTTCTGCTGACGCTGGCCGTCCCCGCCGTCGCCGCGCTGCCCGTGGCCGAGGCCGGCCCCGACGTGCACCTGTGCGACACGGACAACGACGGCTTCGCGACGGTCAACCTCGACGCCGCAGGCTCCCATGACCCCGACGGCACCCTCGTCGGCTACGCCTGGACCGTCGGCGACGCCCCTCTGGCCGACGGGGCGACGGCCCGGGCGGCCCTGGCGGTCGGCACGCACGTCGTGACGCTGACCGTGACCGACAACGACGGCCTGACCGCCTCGGACAGCCTGGCCGCCCGCATCGACCCCTTCAGCCCCGCCATGCAGTTCGACCTGACCGGCGGGTTCAACATGGACGCCATCGCCGGGCCCCGCGAGTACCAGGAATGCCTGCTGGCCGGCGACGACATCAACGCCCTGTTCGGCGGGCTGTCCAACGGCAACGGCAGCTCCATCATGGACCTCAGCCGCCACATGGTCGCCATCGGCGACGGCGACACCTTCGCCTACTCCATTCCCGGCTCGGCCGGCCATCCGGCCAACCTCGGGACCGGCCAGGGCGTGCCCGCCGACGGCGTCATCGCCGGCGACGGCCGCGTCTACCACATGGCCTCCTGCCTGGGCAACGCCACGCTGGGCGGCGACTGGACCGCGGTGGCCGATCCCGCCACGCACACGCCCCAGCCCAACTGCATCGTCGTCGGGGCCTCCCACAACATCGCCAGTTGGCGGATCTCCAGCGTCACCGTCGAGCTGCCGCCCGCCCAGAAGGGCCGCTACGCCGATGTGAACTTCGTCCTGACGGCGATGAACATGGCCGACCGGGCGCGGAACATGCGGATCGTCGCCCTGTACGGCCCCGAAGGCGCCGAGGAGAGCGTCCTCTACGCCTTCAGCACCGCCGACGGCGGCAGCGGCCCCAAGATGCTCGACGCGGCGGCCGAGGCGGGATTCGCCGCGGTCCTGACGATGGGCAAGAGCATGGACGTCGCCTCCGGGGCGATGGGCAGCCTGCGCGACCAGACCTCGCGCCTGTACGAATTCGCCCAGCCGCTTCGCCTGGACGCCTCGCGCGACCTGTGGGGCTTCCGTTTCGAGGATGCCTCCCCGGGGCTCAACTGGAACGCCCGCGGCCTGGCCGTCTTCGCCGCGACCGGCCAGGCGCCCTGCGAGGGCCTGGCGCCGCCCGTCGCCGAGGCCGGGACCTACGCGCCCGTCACCGACGACGACAACGACGGGGTCGCGGCCGTGACGCTCGACGGGACCGCCTCGACCGATGATGGGGCGATCGTCGACTACGCCTGGACCGAGGACGGCGCGCCCCTGGCCGCCGGCGCGACCGCCGTGGCGGACCTGGCCGTCGGCAACCACGTCGTCGCGCTGACAGTCACCGACGACGACGGCCTGACCGACAGCGACACCGCGGCCGTCTCGGTGCTCTACGGCGGCGTCATCGCCGACGCCGGGCCCAACCGCAACGTCATCGTCGCCAACGTCGGCGATCCGGCCCTCGTCACGCTGGACGGCTCGCGGTCGACCACGCCTGCCGGGACGATCACCGACTACCTCTGGAGCGAGGACGGCGCGGCGATCGCCTCCGGAAGGACCGCCGACGTCACCCTCAGCTACGCCAGCCACGCCATCACGCTGGAGGTCATTAACGACCTGGGCTGGTCCGCCACCGACACGGTCACCGTCACGCTCATGGTCGCCCCGGCCCTGACGGGTAACGAGCACACCCACTATAAGAGCGGCATCTCCCTGCTGCCGCAGGGCGTCCCGGGCGTCGACTGGGTCTTCGAACGGTGGTACCACGATCCCCTCGTCGACGATCACGGGGTGATCTACATCACCAGCGCCACGCTGCTGGAACTGGCCCACAACGCCATGAACCGCAACGCCAACGAGGATGACCCCGTCATCGGCGCCGACGGCCTGGACGGGATCCCCGACTCCGGCGACGAGGGGCTCATCCGCATGAAGGTCGACATGGACTGGTCCTGGCGATACCGCTGGACCTACGAGAAGACCGACGGCGACGTCGCCCCCGAATACCTCGTGCCGCCCTACACCGGGCCGTTCTCCTTCGGCGAACTGCGCTACTTCGACGGCACGCCGGTGGTCGGCTCGACCGGACCCAGCCAGCCGCTGACGGCCTGGCCGGCCGAGCGGAGCAGGACGTTCTACTTCCGCGGCCTCGCCGACGCGTTCGGCGATGAGTGGCACCTCCTCACCGTCGGCGACGACGACTTCATGCTCTACAGCGACTGGTACGAGGCGTGGTCGTCCGATGGAAAGATCTTCCACTTCGTCGTCGACCCCGTCACGCCGGCGATCAGCTTTGCCAAACTCGCCGGCGACGCCCAGTGGTACACCACGCCCGCCAAGACCTACTTCGTGCCCGTCCTGCACGACCAGACCACCTACGTCACGCCCGGCGTGGCGTTCGCCCTGCACAACATCACCAACGGCCTTCCGGTCCAGTACCGCATCGACGAGATCCACGGCGACGCGTGGCTGACCTTCGACGGCAGCGAGGTGCCGCTCGATGCGCTGGGCCTGGCGGCCGACACCGTCTACACCCTGCGCTACCGCATCGGCACGGACGGCGTCGAGAAGACGCGGGCGATCCACTACGACCCGGCCTACCCCTCCGACGCCGAGCCCCACCCGTCGGTGGTCCTCTTCCCCAACGCCCAGGTCGAGCAGCGGATCCGCGCCCAGATCGCCAACCATCCCTCGTTCAACTGGCGGTTCGATTCGCTGATGGACGCCTTCTCCGGTGGCCACGGCCGCCCGCTCATGACGGGCGTGCGCTGGACCGAGGAGCGCGGCGACAACAAGGCGCTGGCCAACGCCTTCCCCGTCTACATCGACGGGATCGGCGCCCACCCGTTCCAGGAGCAGTTGGCCCGCGACTTCATGCTGGACAACTGCATGAACCTCGACCCGATCGGCACCGAGATCTCGCACCTGACCAGCGTTCCCTGCCGCGAGCGGGTGGGGTGGGGCTACTACCACGTGAACGTCGTCATCAGCGCGGCGCTGGCGTACGACCTGCTGATCCGGGACTTCCGCTACCCGCAGCACCCCAACGGCTTCACCGCCGTCGAGGACTGCAGGATCCGCGATTCGATCGGCGCGTTCGCCCTGGAGACGCTGCGGTCCTACGCGTTCCCCTGGCCCAACCGGGACGGCTCAGCTCCCCCGCGCGACGGGATGTGGACGACGGCCCGGGAGATGGGCGTCGCCCTGGCGGCGATGGTCATGCCGACCTACGACACGCCGTACTACGGCACCTCCGGCGGCGACGGCCGGCCGGCCGTCCACCCCTGGACGCCGTACCCCGATACGCCGATGACGTGGTTCGACGCGACGATGAACGAGGACTGCGACGCCGGGATCTACGGCGTCCTCCGCGCCGGCGACCCGGTCCGCTGGCTCGACCGCGAGGGGTACTGGACGGGCACCGGCCTGATGGGCCAGCTCTACTATAAGCTCGCCAACGCCCGCTACCATTGGGACGGCCACCGCTGGCCCTTCTTCGAGGAGGCTTTCGCCCTGGCGATGACGGGCGATCTTCAGGCCTCCAAGGTCCAGGGCGGCGACGACGGCTGGGCCTTCAAGACCACCGGGCTGGTCGTCAACGAGTACTTCCCCGCCCTGGCCGAGCCGATGGAGGCCATCCTCGCCGCCGCCGCCGGCTCCAACGGCGAGGAGTCCATCGGCGACACGCTCTGGGCCCAGGGCGTCTTCGCCCTGTGCTACATGCGCCTCGACTGGCGCGACCACGTCGCCACCGCCGTCCCCGGCGACGCCGACGGCGACGGGGACGTCGACCTCGACGACTTCGTCATCCTCAAGACCACCTTCGGCGCCACGCCCCTGACGGACGACCGCGCCGACTTCGACGACGACGGCGACGTGGACCTGGATGATTTTGTGATTCTGAAGAGCAACTTCGGAACGACAGGTTAAAGACCGGAGAAGGCTGGGGGCACAGCAAAGACGGAAGCTTACGCCGTCCTTGTGCGGGCTTCGCGGCCGTTGCTGTGCCTCAGGCCCTACGCCTTCTTCCGCGGCCGCGTCAAGTAGAGGATCCCGCCGCCGACGAGGAC
>JAAYZK010000100.1 GCA_012514895.1 Planctomycetota bacterium
CGTCCTCCCCGCCCAGCACCCAGAAGCGCCCCCCGTGCGGGTCGGCGTGGAAGCCGTCCGTCTGGAAGAACGCTTCCCGCCGGTAGAACATATTGCCGGCCTCGTAGATGAACGACTCGCGCTCGATCCGCAGGAACCCCGTCAGCGGGCCGAGCCGGGCGTCGGGATCGGGGACCGTGCGGCCCTGCACCAGGCCCACGCCCTCGTCGAACGCCGCCACCCCCGCCGCCAGCCAGCCGGCGACGGGCAGACAGTCGCTGTCGAGGAACGCCAGGATCCGCCCGGCCGATGCGCGGGCGCCGGCGTTGCGGGAGGGGCCGGGGCCCTCCGGGTCCTTGCGCAGGACGCGCAGGCGGCAGGGGGCCGAGGGGGCCAGCCCGCGCACCAGCCGTTCGTTGGCGTCGTCGGGCGAGCTGTCGACGACGATGACCTCGTAGGCGTCGGCCGGGTAGTCCTGCGCCAGCGCGGCCGTCAGGGTCCGCCGCAGCAGGTCCGTCCGTCCGAAGGCCGGGATGATGATCGACGCGTCCACGCGGTTATTCGGCCTTCCGCGTGAAGGCGATCGACGTGATCGACCGCGGGGCGAACTCGTACCGGCACCGCGGCGCGGCGTCGGACAGGGCGGTGCGCTCCATCGTGATCTCGCCGGGCCCGCCCCTGTAGAACCGCCCCGGCTCCGACTGCGCCTGGCGGGCGAGCGGCTGGCCGGGGATCTTGATGACCTTCGTGCCGGTGTTGGCGTCCATCGAGGCGCCGGTCAGCGTCCAGACCACCGCCTCGCCGGCCGGCTGGAAACCGTCGATCGACAGCGACGCCCGGGCCGGCCGGGCGGCGTCCTTGTTGATGACCATGAGATACAGGGTGTTCCCGTCGGCGCTGAGGGACGCGACGGACTCCACGTACGGCACGCCCTTGACCGCGGCGACGTAGCCCAGCGCCTCGCTGTCGAAGGTCGGGCCCTGGCAGGTCGAGTCCACCAGCGTCCGGCCGAAGTGCCGCGAGAACATCGCCAGGGCGTGGTAGCGGGCCGTCGGCGCCCAGTCGGGCTGGGGCGGGAAGGCGTCGTTGCGCGTGCCGATCCAGCCGAAGCCCGCCAGGTCGTTGAGGTGGCAGAAGGTCGCCACCTCCAGTTCGGGCGTCTCCAGGAAGACCTTGAAGAGGCTGGCGACGTACAGGGCCGACCCGAGCGTCTTGTTGTGGTCGACGTAGCGGTTGCCCCAGTCGACCTGGAAGAACGGCCCCCATTCGGTGACCGCCAGGCGGATATGGGAGGCGCGGGAGGGCGCGTAGCGGCGGATCTCGTCGGCGAGCGTCCGGAAGTTCTCCCGCATGAGCGTCGGGGCCGCGAAGAGCGCGCGGTAGACCGTGTCGAAGTCGGCCGAGTCGTCCAGCACGACCGGGGCGTAGGAGTTGTGGACCGCCAGCAGGTCGATCTCGTCGCCGGCCTCGGTCAGGAGGGTCCTGTTCCAGTCCTTGTACATCACGATGTTGTAGCGGCCGTAGTTGCTGCCGCCGATGGCGGCGATGCGGATGTCGCCGTTCTCGCGGCGCATCGCGCGGGCGAACTGGACGAACCGCCGGGCGTAGGTCCGCGGGTCGACGGAGATCGCCTTGGCGAAGACCGAGTCGTTGAGATACAGCTCGTTGCCGACCTCCCAGATCCGCACGGCCGGCTGTTTATCCTTCACGTAGCGGACCCACTGGGCGGCCTCCTCGGCCGTGCCGCTGCCGGCGTTGACGGTGATCATCACCTCCCCGCCGATCCGTCGGGCCAGGTCGAGCACCTCGTCGGTGCCGAAGTTGGGGCGGGATTCGTCCTGGCTGCCGATCTCGTGCTTGACGACCGGCCGCCGGCTGCGGGGGCCGACGCCCTGCTTCCAGAAGTAGTAGTCCGAGTACACCCCGCCGGGGTAACGCAGCAGCGTCACGCCCAGGTCCCGCGTCAGCTCCACCAGCCGCGGATCGAGCCGGTCGGCGGCCTCGTCCCAGATGAAGTTCCCGTTCCAGCGCCACTCGACCATCGCGCCGAAGAGCGTCGCGGGGATGGGCCGGATCGCCCGGCCGGCGTCGACGGTGATCGCCACCTCCATCGGCCCGGCGGCCCGCTCGACGGGGGCGGCCTGCCGGGGAGCATCGGGGGCGCCGAAGGTGACGGCGACGTCGTCGAACCACGCCTCCCCGCCGGTGCCGTCCGTGCTGGCGAACAGCACGAGCGACACCTCCGAACCGTTGGGCACCTTGTACTGGGCCGAGCGGAAGATCCAGTCGTTCTCTCCGCCCTGGTTGGACAGCATGGCCAGGTTGCCCGGCCGTCCGTTGGCGATGCTCAGCAGGCCGATGTAGCCGGTCGTGCCCGGCGTCGAGCTGAGGTAGCCCGAGAAGGTGACGGTGCGGCCGCGATACTGCGTGGCGGAGATCACCTGGCTGACCGCCAGCGGCGTGTTGCCGCCGTTGCGGGCATTGGGCACGAGCTTCAGCGACGCGCCGCCCCCGCGGGCCCGCGCCGTATCGCGCGCGGCGGTGCCCTTCTCGCCGGTGGCGGCCATGTCCCGCACCCACCCGGAGGGCAGCCCGCCCGCCCCGGCCGCCTCGAAGCCCCCGTTGACGGCCAGTTCCGCCGGGGCCGGCGCGACCTGGGCGACGGTGTCGCCGCAGCCGGCGAAGGCGGCCAGCACGAACAGCATCGTGATTCGGATCGCAGATCTCATGGTGTCAGCCTCCTGGCCCTGGCATAGGCGGCCAGCATGATACGCCGGAAGATCACGTAGTAGTAGAAATCGGAGAGCCGGCTCCGCCGCCGGCCTTCGACGAGCCTGCGCACGATCCCCATCAGCGGCGGGGTGTCCAGGAGGCGGAAAGCCGCCCGGTTGGCCAGGCGGCGCAGATACCGCCGCGGGCCGATGTCGCCGCTGAGCAGGCCGAACCGGTGCTTGATCGCCGGATCAGGAAACCGCCGCACCAGCGGCGCCAGCCACTCGCCCAGCAGCACCGCGCGGCGGCTGAGGCTGTCGGGCGACATCTGGTGGAGGTGCCGGGCCCGCGCCTCCGGCACGAACCGCAGATCCATGCCGCGCTTCTCCAGCTCCAGCCCCAGGATCACGTCCTCGTAACAGAGCCAGTCCTCGTCGAACCCCCCGCCCTGCAGGAGGAAGTCGCGCTTGCCCGAGACGTTGCAGGTCCAGAAGAACAGCCCGCCGAGGCGCCCGGCGGCGCGGGCGTCGTCGTAGGGATACTCGTGGAAGAGCGTCATCGGGTCGCCCAGCAGCTCGTCGGGGACGTACGCCTCCCCCAGGGCGCAGACGTTGGCGGCGGGATGGTCGCGGTGGAACCGCCAGTGGGCCGCGGCGAAATCCGGTTCGGGCAGCACGTCGTCGTCGATGATGACGACGATCGGCGCGGCGGCCTCGCGCATCCCGCGGTTGCGCGGCGCGGACGGCCCGCCGGTGGGCGGCCCGTTGAAGGGGCGGATCCGCCGCGGCCATCTCGCCGCGGCCTCGGCCAGCACGCCGGCCGTCCCGTCGGACGAACCGTTGTTGACCAGGACCACCTCGTAGTCGAAACCGTCGGCCCGCAGATCCGCCAGCACCGGCAGCGTCCTGCGGAGCACGCCGGACCGATTGAACGTCGGGATGACGATCGACACATCCATGGCCGTCAGTCACGCTCGAAAAGGACCGCGAAGTCCAGCGTCCAGCCCCACAGCCGGTTGCGGACGATCCGGTAGCGGCCGACGCCGGCCCGGTCGAGCAGGCGGCGCAGACCGCCGCCGTCCAGCAGGTGCATGTAGTCGCCGGCGGCCCAGCCCTTGCCCAGGCCGACCAGCAGGCGATCGAACAGCCGCTTGGGCAGGTAGTGCAGCAGAGGCACGTGCGTGTGCACCTCGATGGGAAACCACCGGTTCGGCGTCGTGATGAACGCCCGCCGCGCGACCCGCGCGATCTCCCGCAGGAAGGCGACCTGCCGCTCCTGGCCGCCGACGTGCTCGAGCACGGCGTTCGACCAGCACACGTCGAACTGCCCGTCGTCGAAGGGGAACCGCCCGCCGTCGTACCGCACCGCCCGCACCTGCGGATGGAGGCGCTGGAACGCGGCCGGATCGTCGACGCCCAGGGCGGTCAGCCTGTGGGGGTACGGGTAGTGCTTCTCGATGTAGTTCTCCACGGGCGAGTAGTCCTGCCCCGCGTAGCCCACGTCGAGCACCGCCGCCTGCGGCGTCGGGGGGAACTCCCGCAGGAACAGCCGCCATTTCCTGGCGCGGTTGCGTCCCGAGACCCGCACCGCCAGCGACACCGGCGGGGCCGCCGCATTGCAGGGGCCGGCGGTCATCCCGCGGCCGCCTCCCGCCGGCTGCGGCGGGGCCGGTGGCCGGCGGCGAACACCAGCGCGCCGGCGGGCGTGTCGGCGGTCACGATGCTCTTGGGGCTGACCACCGTATCGGCCCCGACGGCGACGGCGCCCAGGACGGCGGCCTGGCCGCCGATCGTCACGCGGTCGCCCAGCACGGGCCCGGCGGCCGCGGGGCCGGGGGCGTCCAGCAGCGGCCCGGCCGCCCAGCAGACGGCCCGCGAGAAGAGCGTCACGCCCTCCCCCGCCCGGCCGTGAAACGCCACGCCCGCCGGGTGGGGCAGCCGCAGGCCCGGACCGATGCAGCTCTGCGGGGTGAGGGTCACGCGGTGCACCAGACGGTTCAGCCCCGCCACCCGCCGCGCCCACCACGGGTGGCCGCCGGCGTGCAGGGCGTGGGCGATCCGGTGGAGCGTCAGGCACTGGATCTCCGGGCGCAGGAACACGCTGGCCTTCTTCATGGCCCCCAGGCGCAGGCCGCCCTGGCCGGAGGCCTCCAGGTAGTGCTTCATGTCGGCCATCAGGTGGCGCCACAGGTGGCCCGGCCGGTGGTGGCCGTACCGCAGGCAGGTCTCCTCCGCCGTCACGGGGTGTCCTTTCGCGGGAAGCGCCGGGGGGCCGGCACCTCCACGAGGGTGTCGTCGGGCACGTCGCTCAGCACGGCGCACCCGGGGCGGATGAGCACGCGGCTGCCCACGCGGACGGGCCCGAGGATGCCCGCGTGCGCCCCCAGGACCACGTCGTCGCCCACCACCGGCAGGCCGGGTCCGGCGCCGACGTCGTCGTCGCGGCCGAGCTCGCCGCCCAGGCCCGCGTTGGGCATGACGGTGAGATTCCGCCCCGCCCGGGCCATGATCGCCAGCCCCGCCGGCTGCACCACCAGCAGCCCGCCGCCCAGGTCGGAGTTCTCGCTGATGTCCGCGCCCGTCAGCAGCAGGTTCAGGTGCCACACGGCCCGGGCCAGGTAATACCGCCGGCGGCCGAACAGCCAGCGGGAGATCCGGTGGAGCAGCACGCACACGAACGACGGGTGCAGCGGGGCCCATCGCCGCGGGCGCGCGGACTGCCGGCCGAGCTGCTCGACGACCCGCCGGTGGTCGCATCGCAGCCGTTCCATCGTTTGGCGCCAGGTGATCGGTGCGGCGTTCACGGGTGGGCCAGGGCTCCCAGCAGGTCCGTCCGGTCGCGGCGGCAGGCGAGGTAGTTGGGGCCGACGAAGTCCTCGTCGGCGAAACGGTAGTCGCGGAAGTCGACGTGGTTGGGGTAGATCTTTCCGACCGCGTAGCCCAGCTCGCCCAGCATCCGGTGGTAGTCGCGCAGCAGGAAGCCCGTGACGATGCTCGCCTGGCCGTACTCGAACTGGACCAGGTCGATCCGCCCGTCGGTGAGGGCACGGCGGAAGCCCTTCAGGACGCGGTGCTCCATGCCCTCGGTGTCGATCTTCAGCAGGTCCACGCGGGCGATGCCCCGCCGGCGGAGGAACTCGTCGCCGGTGGTGACCGGCACGACCAGCTCGCGCGAGGCGTAGGGGTGGTCGTAGGCGATCGACGTCGTCAGGGCTGGCAGGTCGGGGTAGTAGCGGATGGCCAGCTCGCCCGGCTCGTCGGACAGCCCCGTCGCCTCGCAGTGCACGCCGGGCAGGTCGGCGACGTTCCGCCGCAGCGCCTCGCAGGTCGGCGGGGCGATCTCGAAGGCGTGGACCTCGGCCTCGGGCAGGAAGCCCTTGGCGGTGCGGCACCAGTGGCCGACGTTGGCGCCCACGTCGAGGATGACCCGCGGGCCGAAGGGCCTGATCGCCGACAGCACGAACGACTCGCCGTTGGAGTCGATGTCGTAGTTGGCGTTGGCGAACCACTGGAGGTACTGCCGGCACAGCGCCGCCAGCCTGCGGACGACGCGGCCGCGGCGGTGCGACGCCACGTACCGCGCCAGCCGGCCGGGACGGAGGTGTTCGGTCGTCGTGTCGGTCATCGGGGAGGCTTTTTCACACATAGGTCTGCTTCCGCGGCCGTCAGGCCGTCAGGCTCCGGTACATCGCCAGGTACTGGTCCTTCAGCACCTGCCAGTCGAACCGCCGCCAGCGCGGCTCGTCGGCCGCCGGGACGCCGGCGGGGTCGGCCAGCCACTGCTCCAGCCGCGCCGACAGGGCGCCCGGGCGGCTCATGTCCACCAGGTGCTCGCGGCCGCCGGTGAGCCACTGGAAGTGCGGGCTGTCGTGCACCAGGATCGGCAGGCCGCACGACATCGCTTCGACGATCGACAGCCCGAACGACTCCTCCAGGGCGGCGTGGACGAACAGGTCCGCCAGGCTGTACAGTTCGCCCACCTCGTCGCTGGGCACGTGCGTGGCGCGGAAGCGCGGGCCGAGCGTCCTGCGGGCGTGCTCCACCAGGTCCGGCTCGTCGTGGCGGCCGTCCATCCACAGGATCACGTCCTGGCCGCCGGCCCGGGCGAATTCGTCGATGATGTAGTCCGCCCGCTTGTGGGGCCGCTTGATGGCGGTGACGGCCAGGACCACGCGGGCGTCCTGGCCGATCCCATGCTTGCGCCGCAGTTCCCGGCGGTCCAGCGGGCTGCGGAAGCGCCGCGGCTCCAGGCCGCACGGCACCAGCCGCGTGCGGCCCTCGCCGGCCTGGGCGACGGCGGCCTTGTACAGCGGCTCGGCGACGTGGTGGATCAGGTCGGCCTTGGGGCATAGCGGCGGGGGCACGCAGCAGCCGTTGGTGTAGATCAGCCGCGCCCCCGGCACGCGCCGCCGCAACAGCGGCCGCAGGTACCCGGCCAGGAAGTAGTCGATGACGTGCACGATGTCGTAGCGCCCCCGCGCCAGTTCCCCGGCCAGGGCCCAGGCGTAGGCCAGGCAGTCCTGGCGATAGTGGCGGTCCTCGGCCGCCTGCGCCCGCAGCCCCAGCGGCAGCAGCCGCGCGATGCGGCGGTAGCGGGCATAGCTGCTCGGCACGCGGCAGTGGGGCCCCTCGGCGCCGCTGAACAGCGTGATGTCCAGGTCGTCGCGGACCGTTCGGTACAGGTCGCTGAAGTACCGCTCGTAGCCCCGCTGCGTGGTGCCGATGCCGATGGCGACCAGGGCGACCCTGGGCGAAGGATCCGTGACTCCGTTCAACTGATCATTCCTCCTCGCCGCAGCATCCCTGGCCGCAGCATCCCGGTCGCCGCCGCCCCGGCGGCGTAGACGGCGACGGCCGCGACGGCCGCACGGAACGACCCCATCGGAAACACGCCCGCGCCGACGGCGACGCCGGCGGCGGCCAGCAGCCCCGCCAGCAGCGGACTCCCCCACCGCACGTTCACGCCCACGATGCGGCGGATCATGACCACCGCCGGAATCGCCACCGCGGCGATCTCGACGGCCAGCGCCGCCGTCGCCACGCCCACGAAGCCCCACCGCCCCGCCACCAGCAGCAGGCAGACCAGCTTGACCGCCGTGGCCGTCGCGATCAGCACCAGGACCGCCCGCTGCGCCCGGACGACCAGCAGCGTCGGGCCCAGCGTCATCGTGAAGGCCTTCACCACGGCCAGGGCCGCCAGCAGCCGCAGGGCGTCGGCCCCGTCCACCAGCTCGCCCCCCAGCAGTCCCATCAGGAACTCCGCCCCGGCCAGCACGCCGGCCAGCGCCATCAGCCCCAGCACGAACACCGCCTCGACGCCCCGCTGGCAGGTGCGCGCGAACGCCTCGGGCTGGTGCGGCCACTGCGCCGCCAGCACGGAGTACAGCGTGCTGCCGATCGCCCCGAGGACCATCAGCAGCGGCAGCGACAGGCGCTGGGCGGCCCCGTACCAGGCCACGTCGGCCTCGGGGCGGACCTTGGACAGCACGAGGATATCGATCGCCTGGTAGGCCGCCACCAGCAGCCCCAG
The DNA here is from genome assembly GCA_012514895.1 of Planctomycetota bacterium. Classification (GTDB taxonomy): domain Bacteria; phylum Planctomycetota; class Phycisphaerae; order SM23-33; family FEN-1343; genus JAAYZK01. The sequence continues at coordinate 8,221 of JAAYZK010000100.1, forward strand.
GGCACCGACGGCGGCCGAATCGGTCATCGCCCTGGCAACCTGCCGCACCGACACGCCCGCCAGCGACAACCGATGGCCCGCCCAGCCGAAAGCGACGCACAGGCCGGCGAACAGGGCGCGTCCGGCCAGGTGGCAGCCGGCCACCGCCGGCAGGCCCCCGCGACCTTTCGCCCCCAGGCCCAGCAGGGCCATCATCGCCAGCACCGAAGCCAGTTCCGCGGCGACCTCCCGCTCCATCGTCAGCCGCGTGCGGAACTGAACGCGGTAGACCAGGATCAGGCCGAAGAAGACCATCCCGGCCCCGGCGACCGCGGCGGCCCGCAGGACGTGCGGGGGGTACCGCATCGCCAGCATCACCGCCACGAGGATCGCGAAGGCCAGCGGCGCCTGGATGAGCTTGGCGCCCGTCAGGACCCGCATCTGGAGGCCGTCCGCATCGCCGCGGCGGAGGATCTCGCGCACGAAGACGTCGGTCGTGCCGAAATCGGCCAGGCCCTCGGCCACCGCCAGCAGGGTGATGATCAGGCAGTACTCGCCGAACGTCGCCCGCCCGAAGCCCTGCAGGATCATGCCCAGCACGACCAGCCGCCCCAGGGCGACGACGTTCCCGCCGATGCCCACCGCCACGGTGTTCCTGACCAGCCGCCCCAGCGTGTGGGACCGCCCGCCCGCGCCGGCCGCCGCGGCGGCAACCTCGATCTCCCGCGGCGCCGCGGCGGCCGCCGGCAGGGCCGTGCCCGAAGCGGTGCCGCTGTCAGTCATCGGCCCCGGCCGGCACGGGCGCGGCCTCCGTCGGGTCCGACGTCGCGGCGCAGTGATGTATCGCGACGATCATGGCGCCCAGCACCCAGAACACCCTCATGATCGGGTTGATCCGCAGCGAGAAGCTGAACAGCCCGTCCACCGTGAACGCCAGCAGCCCGCACATGCACGCGGCGCTGATGACGTACAGCCCCGGATCGCGGATCCGCAAGTTCTTCACGCCGATCCACACCAGGCGTGCCCACACGAACAGGTACAGCGCCAGGCCGACGATCCCCGTCTCGGCGCACCAGAGCAGGTAGACGTTGTGGACCGGCGGGGTCCAGCCCTCGAAGGCCCGGCGCGACCACCTGGAGTACTCGGGCACCACGCTGGCGTAGGTGTTCAGGCCCCACCCCAGCAGCGGCTTCTCGCGGATGAGGCGTCCGGCCTCGATCCGCCATTCCTTGCGGCCGGTTTCGGCGGACTCCTGGCTGTTGAACAGGCGGGTGATGATCCTGCCGCTGAACACCCCCAGCACGACCGCCAGCAGCAGCCCCGCCAGGCCGCCCATCACGAAGGCCGACCCCCGCAGCCGGCGGTGGAGGATCAGGACGAATCCCAGGATCGTGAAGGCCGCCGCCGCGCTGACCCAGGCGGAGCGCGAGTACGTGCCGACCAGCGCCACCGACCCCAGGGCCGCCGCCGCCAGGGCCGCCGCGCGGTGGCGCCCCCCCGTCCCGTAGAGGAACAGCCCCACCGCCAGGGGCAGCACCGCCGCCAGGAACACGCCGAAGATGTTCGGGTGCAGCAGCAGCGCCCCCACGCGCCATACCGATCCGCCCTCGATGGACATCACCGCCAGCACCTCGGTGGTCCTCGCGGAGGTCTCCCCGAGCTTCTCCAGCCCCAGCGGCGAGCCCTTGACCAGTTGCAGCACGCCGATGGCCGACTGCAGCGTCACCGACGCCGTCAGCGCCAGCGCCGCCTGCAGGATCCGCCCCCGCGTGGTCAGTTCGTTGACCAGCACGGCAAACAGCACCATCGCCTTGGCCATGCGGATGATCTCATACGCCGCCAGGCGCCGCCAGGTGCCCAAGACGATCACCCCGACGCCCCACAGCGTGATGAGCATCCACGGCAGCATCACGTCCAGGGGCAGGTGCAGCGTCCGGCGGCGTCGCTTGATCAGGTCCCACAGCAGCCAGCCCGCCAGCGCCGCGATGAACACGTCGCTGATCTCCAGGCGCAGGGCGTTCTCCCCGCCGCCCCGGTCGGAGAACTCCGTGAAGAGCTTGCTGAGGTGCAGGGGCATCGTGAGCATCAGCCCCCACAGGCACAGCAGCCTGGGATTGCCCGACAGCCACCCCGCGGCCAGGAAGAGCGCCGGGCCCAGGGCTACGATCAGCAGCTTGGACTTGCCGATCAGCAGCAGCACGCCGATCACCAGGGCCGCCAGGAGGCCCAGGGCGACGCTCAGCAGGAAACCTTGCCAGTCGGACCGGCGCGGGACCACGGGTCAGCCTCGCCCGGCGCCGTTGGGCGACGCCCGCAGCGCCGCGTCGCGGGCGCGCGGCCGCGCCGTCAGCAGCAGCCCCACCCGCGGCGGACGGCACAGGGCCAACGCCTCCTGGGCGGCTTCCATGTCCCGAATCCGCGTGGCGCCCTCCACCACGCTGAGCAGCACGCATCCGGCATGGGGCGCCAGGGCCAGGGCGCTGCACTCATCCCGCAGAACCGCCCCGCCACACAGGACCACCAGGCCGAACGCCTCTTCGGCCGCCCGCACGATCCCGCCCAGCCGCTCCGGCGGCGCCCCGCGCGAGGCGCCCGCCCCCGCGCCCAGCAGCGACACGCCGGGAACATCCGTGGCCAGGACCAGGTCCGCCAGGGTCCGCGAGGGATCCTGCAGGAGGTCCGTGAAGCCCCCCCGCCCCTGGCAGCCGGCCTGGCGGCTGGCGACGGGGGCGCCCGGGCAGGCGTCGATCAGCAGGACCGACCGGCCCAGTTCCTCGGCACAGCAGCGCGCCAGCAGCACGCTGCTGCGGGCACTGACCGTCGGGTCGTCCACGTCCACCAGCAGCACCGAACGGCCGGCCCCGGCCTCCAGCAGGTCATAATGCAACTGGATGGCCACCCGCCGGTACGGCCCGGCCAGCCGCTCCCGCCCGCCCCAGGGGGGCATCCACCAGCGGCGCCCGTCGGCACGGGGGGGCGTCATGGCATCACCTTGCCGGCCGGCGAGACGGTCCTGGCCGATCGTCCCAGCGCCGCCCCCCGCCGCGACGACGACGCCACGGTGGCGTAGATCGGCAGGTCCGGGCGGCTCCGCAGCAGGGTGGAGCGGTGGACGCGGCTGCTCACCTGGAACCGCACCACCGCCGAGGCGACGCTCAGGAGAAGCCCGCCGATGATCGACAGCGGCGCCAGGATGCTCAGGCGGGGCCAGCTCCTCGAGGCCGGCGGAACGGCGCGGCCGACGATCCGCATGCTGGGCATGATCGCGTTGGCCGTCGCCAGGCTCACCTCCGCCTGCGCCCGCTTCAACGCCAGCGTCTGGTAACGCTCCAGGAGAATCCCCTGCTCGCGCCCGATCTGCAGGAGCTGCGCCTGCAGCGCCGGGACCCGCTCGAACTGCCGCCGCAGGGCGGCGGCCTCCGACTCCATCGTCTCCAGGCCGGCCGTCAGGGACGCCAGTTCCACGTGCAGCATCGCCCGGGCGGCCCGCAGTTTCTCGCCCACCTCGTTGTTGCCCTCGGTCCGCGAGGTCTCCACCCGCTCGTCCTGGACGGCCAGCAGTTCATCGATCCGGTCGATGTCGCGCTGGAGCTCCCGGACCTCGATCGAATCCTCGCGGTAGCGGTTGCGGACCTCCATCAGCCTCAGCTCGTATTCGAGCCGGCGCAGCTTCGCCGCCTCGCGCAGGGCGTTGAGCTCCTGGACCCGCGAGACCGTCCTGGTGGGCGATTCCGACGCCAACTGCACGTCGATCCCGGCGATGGCCGCCTCGACCTCGGCCTGGCGGGCCCGCTTGGTGCTCATCTCCATCTCGATCTTGTTGAGCTGCTCCACCTGGGCCAACTCGCGGTGGAAATCGAGGCTGACGTCGTTGTCGCGGTAGAAGGCGATCCGCCTGGTCTCGGCTTCCAGGAGGGCGCTGTTGGCGTGGTCCAGCTCGTCGGTCAGCGCGTCCAGGGCCTTCTGGGCCTCGCTGCGGTAGCGCTCCATGCGGCTGACCACGTACACATCCATCAACCTGTTGGCCACCTGGGCGACCTTCGGCGAAGGCCCCTTGATGCTCACCTTGCCGACGTGCGATTCGCCGACCGGGGCGATGGTGATGGAGGCGGCCAGATCGTCGATGGTCTTGCCCAGTTCCTTCTCCTGCTCGCTCATGCCGGCCAGGTTCGGATTAGCCCCGAAGGCCCACTCCTTCAGCGCCATGTACCGGCGGCCCGGCCAGGACTGCTCCCAGAAGTAGCGCAACTGCTTGCCGGTGGGATGCCAGACGTCGTCGTAGCGAAGGCCTTCGCACTGGATCACCTGCTTGAGGATCGGGCCGGACCGCATCATCTCGATCTCCGTCCGGGCGTCCTCCTTTCGGAAGATGCTCCAGGTGATGTAGAACTCGTCGCGGGCGAGGTCCTCGTCGCGCTCGAGCATGACCAGGGCCTCGGCCCGGTACACCGGGGGCCAGACGGCCATGTACAGGCCCACCAGGACGGGGACCGACAGGAACAGCACCACGACCATCCAGCGGTACTGGCGGATCGCCAGGCCGATGTCGCGGATCGCCCCGCCGAAGTCGAAGGTCTCGCCGGCGTCGCCGCCGGCACTGTACTCATTGCGTGTCATCGATGATCTCCCGTCGCCGTCACCCTCAGTCGTTGTCCTCGATCAATTCCTCGATCAGCAGCCAGTTGGCGATCGGGTTCAGCACGGAACTGACGCCTTGCAGGGGCTGATTGACGTACTCGCTGACCCAGCGGTCGAACTGGGCGATGTAGGTCTCGGGAACGACCACGATGTCGTCCGGCTGCAGGGCCGTCGCCTGCAGCGCCATGTAGGGGGCGGGCTGGCCGCCGGCCTGCCAGCGGACCTGGCAGGCCCGCAGGCTCCCGGTCTCGCCCAGGCGGATGATCACCACCGCCTCGCGGGCGGCCGAGGGCGTGAGCCCCCCGGCGTATGACACCGCCTGGGCCGCCGTCCGGGCCATGCGGTAGGGCACCGGCTGGGGCGTGGCCACCTCGCCGACGACGAACACCATCGGCTCGCGCACCTTGGTCGCCACCACCGAGACCTCCGGGTCCGTCAGCCGGTGCGAGAACCGCGCCGTCAGGTCCTCGGTCAACTGGGGCACGGACTGTCCGGCGGCCTTGACGTCGCCCAGCAGCGGGAGCGAGAGGTAGCCGTCCGGCCGGATCAGCACGTGCCTGGAGACCTCCGGCGCCCCGCGGACCATCACGTCCAGCTCGTCGCCCGCCGTCAGCAGGTAGATCTTCTGGAACGTCCCGGGGACCTCCACCACGTCGGTCGCCAGGGCATGCTCCCTGTCGGTGGTGGGCGCCAGGCACCCGCCCAGCGCCGCCAGGACGCAGGCCGCCAGGGCCGCGACAACCTTGGACCGCAACGTCATCTCATGCCTCCATTCGAGCCGCCGGCGCGTCGGCGGGCGCCGGCGCCTGGCGGAAGTACTGGCGATACCACTGGACCGTGTCGGCCATCCACGCCGCGGTCGTGCGGCTGGGCCGCCAGCCCAGCAGCCGGCGGGCCGCCCCGCAGGCCGCCGGCGGGACGGCGTCGGGGCCGGCGGGCTGGTTCAGGAGGATCGGCTGAAGATCCTCGCGGCCGGCGGCCTTCAGGATCAGCACCGTCAGTTCCAGCACGGACACGGGCCTGCCGGTGGCGAAGCTGAACGCGCGGCCCCGGACCTGGGGCCGGTCGAGCCGCTCGGCCAGCCGCAGGTAGGCGTCGACGACGTCGGACACGTGCACGTAGTCGCGGCGGGGCGACCCGTCGCTGCGGATGACCGGCCGCTCGCCCTGCAGGACCGAACGGATGGTCCCCGGGACGATGCGGCTGAAGTTCACGTCCCCGCCCCCGAAAACGTTCCCACACCGCGCCGTCGCGATCGGCAGGCCGTACGTGTCGCGGTACGCCGCCGCCACCAGGTCGCCGCAGGCCTTGGACACGTCGTAGGGGTGGCTCCTGGGCGGCCGCCCGTCGCCGCCGGCCTGGGCGCTGGAAGCCAGGATGATCCGCCCGGGGCGTCCGGACCGCCGGCAGGCGTCCAGCAGGCACCAGGCGCCCCGGATGTTGGTCTCGAACGTCCCCAGCGGGTCGGCCGCCGCCGCGCCCACCAGGGCCTGGGCGGCCAGGTGGAACACCGTGTCGATGGCGTGCCGGCCCAGGACGCGCTCGGCCAGGGCGGTGTCGGCGATGTCGCCGCGGACCAGCGCCACGCGGTCGGACAGGTCCTGGAAGAACACCGGCGAATGCCCCGCCCTCTCGCACACCAGCGCCGCCACGCGGGCGCCGCGGGCGACCAGTTCCCGGACCAGCCACGCGCCCACGAAACCGGTCGCGCCGGTGACGTAGACCCCCCGCCCGTTCCAGAAGGCCTCCGTCATGCCGAGGGCTCCATCTTCCGGGCGATCTCGCTGAAGGTCCTGAACACGATCCCGCCCTGGCTGGAGAGGATCTCCTCGTCGCCGGGGATCCGCCAGGGCGCCTTGCCGCCGCGGCAGAGGGTGTCGATCTCCTGCTGGTCCTTCTGCGTGTCCATCGATTTGAAGAACCCGTCGTGGCGATAGGCGTAGACCAGCCCCTTGCGGACCATCGCGGGCAGGACGTCGCGCTCCAGGTTGTCGCCCTCCCAGTGGTCCAGGGCCTCGCGCTGAAAGATGAAGAATCCCGCGTTGATCCAGTGCTGGCGAAGCACCGGCTTCTCGCGGAAGCGGCGGATGCGGCCGTCCTTGCCGGCCTCGACCGTGCCGTACTGCGAGACCAGCGGCGTGGTGGTGACCGTCACCAGGGCCCCGTGGGCCTCGTGGAAGGCCAGCAGGCCGGCCAGCGGCACGTCGCTCAGCCCGTCGACGTAGGTGGCCATGAACCGCTCATCCAGGATGGGCGCCAGGTTCCGGATCCGACCGCCGGTGTCCGTCTCGTCGCCGGTGTCGATGAACTGGACCTCCCAAGGCAACTGCTTGTGCCGGAAGTAATCGACGATCACCTCCTTGCGGTAGCCCAGCGAGAGGATGAACTGCCTGTGCCCCTGGGCGGCGTACAGCCGCATCACGTGAAGCAGGATGGGCGCCCCGCCCACGGTCATCATGGCCTTGGGCACGTGCTCGGTGTAGGGATACGCCCGCGTGCCCTTGCCGCCGCACAGAATCACCACCTGCATGTCACACCTCCTTCCGGCGTGCCGCCGGACCCCCGTCAGGCCGTCGCCAGCGGACGGCAGCCGCGCTTCTGCGACCGCAGACGGATCCGCGTGACCAGTTTGGAAAGCCCGCCGGTGTTGAACGGCCAGACGTCCAGGGCGTTGCGGAGCTCCTCCCGCGCCTCGTCGGGCAGGTCGAACCGGTACGCGACGGGCCGCTCGTGGCGGTAGGCGGCCGTGTCGAGCGGCATGTCGTCGGCCAACCAGCGTGCGACGTCGTAGCAGAAGGGCGCCTGCGGGGAGGCGAGGACCTCCTCGGCCGTCGCGCCGCCGGCGTGGCGGGCCCTCACAAAGGTGTGGAAGTCCCGCCAGAAGCCCTCGAAGTCGGCCATCGAGGCCGCCAGGCCGCCCTGCCGCAGCAGGCCGGCGATGGCGCCCATCGCCGCCGCGCACAGGTCCTTCCAGAGGAAGAAGGAGGTGTGCGCCCTGTACTTGTACATGAGGTTGTCGCCGATCTCGCCCCGCTGCAGCCGCTGGAAGTTGTCCGAGCGGGTGTAGAAGTCGACGCACGCCTGGGCCGAGGGAAACAGTTCGCCGGTGGTCTCGTCCAGGAAGTTCTGCACCATGGCCTTGAGCGGCCCGTCGGCGGCCGTGGCCGCCGCGAGCATGGCGGCCAGCAGGTCGGCCGGCCTGGCCCCCAGCCGCCGGGCCAGCTCGATCGGCTCCTGGAACAGGCCGTCGTTCCAGAAGATGCTGAAGGCCAGGTGGACCCGCCGGGCCTGGAGGTAGTCCTCGAAGCTCAGCGTCGAGGTGGCCACGACGATCTCCTCGACGTCCAGGACCGGCTGGCCGTCGTACTGCCCGAAGCACTTGGCCAGGACCCGCCACCGCGTGTCCATGCTGTAGCGCCGGCGCATCTCGCGCGACTCCAGGTCCGATCCCTTCAGCAGCATCGCCTGGAAGCAGTGGGCCTGGTTGGTGCCGGCGTCCAGCAGCGTGTCCAGGCCGTCCAGGTGCGACCGGAGGCTCTCGCCCGGCAGACCCAGGATCAGGTCGGACAGGCTCCGCATGCCCCGCTCGTGCAGCGCCACCTGCATCTGCCGGTAGGACTCCAGGGAGATGTTGCGGCGGCGGACGTTCCGCAGGATCTCCGGCGCGAGCGACTGGACGGCCAGCAGGGGCGTCATCGCCCCGTCGAGCCTGGCGGAGGCCTCGATGACGCGCTGCGGCTGGTTCTTGCCGGTCGTGGCGTCGATGAACCGCGGCCAGCCGCAGTCGCGCTGGGCGCGGGCGATGGCGTCGACGATCTGGAGATCGCGCTCGTACATGCCGAAGTTGGCGTCGGCGATGCGGAGCGTGCCGATCCGCGGGGAGTGCGTCTTGACGCGGCGGGCGATGTAATCGATCTCGGCGACCACCCGGTCCAGGGAGAAGTACGCCACCCCGCGGGGCGAGGAGCCCTGGCAGCAGAAGGCGCACGTGAACGGGCAGCCGCGATTGGTCTCGATGATGGGCGAGAGCCGGTCGTCGAAGAACGGATCCATCACGCCCGTCAGCCAGGGCGAGGGGATGGCGTCGATGTCCTGGAGCCTGGCCGGCCACGCGTCGCCCGTCACCGAGCCGTCGGGCCGGCGCTGCACGCAGCCGCCCAGATCCCGCTCCAGCAGCTTCTCGGTGGAACAGCCGTCCTGGAGCCACTGGCGCACGATCCGGGGGGCGGCCAGATCGCCTTCGCCCAGGACGTATACGCACACGTCCCGGTGGCGGCGGAGCAATTCGATCCGGCTGTCGGCGTCCACGGAGATGTTCGGCCCGCCCATGATCGTCAGCGCGCCGGGCTTCAGCGACCGGGCCGTGCGGCAGGCCAGCAGCGACAGGGCCTCGTTCCAGACGTAGTTGCTGACCATCAGCACGTCGGGCGCCTCC
>JAAYZK010000101.1 GCA_012514895.1 Planctomycetota bacterium
CGGCAGTCCGACGCGCCCTTGGTCGCGCTGATGTTGGCGGGGGCGGCGTGGCCTCGAATGCCCGCCCTGCGCAGAGAGGGGGGCTGGCGGCCCTGGTTTGCGGCGGCAGGCCTCGTCGCGGCCGGCGCATGCGGCGCCATGGCGTACAACGCAGCCTGCACCGGTTCGCCCTTCCGCACCGGGTATGAGGGCGACCACGGCCAGGCGGTCTATCCCTATTCCGGGGCGCCGGGTTTCAGCACGCCGTTGCTGGTGGGGCTGTACGGGAACCTGTTCAGCACGGGACGCAGCATCTTCCTCTACTCGCCGGCCGTGCTCGTCGCCGTGGGGTGCTTCGGGGTCTTGTGGCGTCGGAACCGGACCTTCGCCGCGCTCGGGCTGGCCCCCGGCGTGTACCTTCTCGCGGTGTGGTCCAAGTGGTGGGCCTGGCATGGCGGCATGGTCTGGGGCAACCGCACGCTTTTGCCGGCGCTCGTGCTGCTGATGCCCGCCATCGCGGCCGGCTGGGAGGAACGGACGGGCCGGCGGTGGGCGCGCTGGGCGGCGGTCGCCATTCTCGCGCTCGGCTTCCTGATCCAACTCCCGGCCCTCGCCGTGAGCGTCGGCGACTTCTACGCAAGCGTCGAGGGGTTCGACTCCTGGACCTTCGAGAACGAGTACCGCGTCCATTTCGTGCCCCACGCGTGTCCCCTGGCAGGGCATTTGCGAATCTGGCGCGACCGCAACTGGCGGCCCGAGGACCTCTACCTCTGGCGTCACGCCGCGGACCTTCCCGGCGCGGCGATCGCGACAGCGGCCCTGGTCGCGCTGCTGGGCGTTGGGCTGGTCCTCGGAGGGAGTGCGGCCGCGGGGCGGTGGGGCAGTCGGGTCAGACAGCCGGCGACGGGTTCGGATGGCGGGTCCGGGCAAACTCCGCGCCCTGTGCCAACGCGCGCCGATTGACGTCAAGAAGGGCGGCCTTCGAGCCGGAAAGCTGGCGATCGAGCGCAGCCTGCAGCTTCTCGGCGGTCGTCAGTCCGCGCACCTGATTATAGGCCCCGAGCATCACCGTGTTGGCAACGCGGATGTTGCCGAGTTCGTCGGCGATCTCGGAGGCCGGAACGGCCAGCAAATCCACGCCCTCTTCGCTCCGAACCTCGATCAGCGACCGGTTCAGCACGAGCAGTCCCCCAGGCCGAAGGCTCGGGCGGAACCGCTCGTAGGACGGCTGGTTCATGACGATCAGGGTGTCGGCGCTCTCGACGATGGGGGAGTGGATGGGGCGATCGGACAGGACCACGTGACAATGCGCGGTCCCCCCGCGCACCTCGGCGCCGTACGAGGGGAAGTATGTGACCTCCTTGCCTTCCTGCATCAGCGTCCAGGCCAGCAGCTTGCCCAACGTCATCATTCCCTGGCCGCCCCAGCCGGCGAGGATCGCGCGTTCCGTCATGACGGTTTCCAGTCCTTGTACACGCCCAGGGGGAACGTCTTCATCATCACGTCGCCGATCCACGCCATGGCGTCCGTGGGGGCCTTCCGCCAGTAGGTCGGACACGGCGAGAGGACCTCGACGAGACTGAACCCCCGGCGGGCTTCCTGGGTCTCGATGGCGTGGAGGATGGCCTTCTTCGCCTTGTGGACGTTCGCCGGCTTGTTGACGGACACGCGTTCGAGATAGGCGACGCCGTCGAGGGAACGGAGAAGCTCGCAGACCCGGATCGGGTGCCCTTCGAGCGCCTGGGGGTTGCGGCCGCGCGGTGTGGTGGCCGTGACCATGCCGGCCAGCGTCGTCGGCGCCATCTGGCCGTTCGTCATTCCGTACACGGCGTTGTTGACGAAAATGACGGAAATGTTCTCTCCGCGATTGGCGCAGTGGACGATCTCCGCGGTGCCGATCGCCGCCAAGTCGCCGTCGCCCTGATAGCTGATGACGATGCGGTCCGGCAGGCTCCGCTTGATTCCCGTGGCGACGGCGGGCGTGCGGCCGTGGGGCGCCTCGCTCATGTCGATGTCAAGATAGTCGTAGGCGATGACGGCGCACCCGACCGGCGCGAGGCCGATGGTCCGCTCGCGAATGCCGCGTTCCGCAATCGCCTCGGCGAGCAGGCGGTGGACGATACCGTGGCCGCAGCCGGGGCAATAGTGCGTCGGCGTCGGCGTCAGCACGGCGGGCCGGCGGTAGGACTTCGCCATCAGGCTCCTCCCAGCAGAGTCCGGGCCGCCCGGATGACCTCGTCTGTCGTCGGCACGGCGCCTCCGGGACGTCCGCAGTGTCCGACGGGCGCCCGTCCCTCGGCCGCGAGGCGGACATCCTCGACCATCTGGCCTGCGCTCATCTCGACCGCCAGAAGGGCCTTGCCGCGTTCGGCCAACTGGCGGAGCCTCTGCGTCGGGAACGGCCACAGAGTCTGAGGACGGAAGAGACCCAGCTTGAGGCCGGCCTCCGCCGCCAGGTGCAGGGCTTCCTTGCTGACGCGCGACGAGGTGCCGTAGGCCACCAGGACCGCATCCGCATCCTCCACGTCGATCTCTTCGAATCGAACCTCCGTCTCCCGAACCCGGCGGAACTTCGCCTGCAGCCGTTCGTTGTGTTCCGCCAGCAGGCCCGGTTTCAGGAAAAAGGACCGGACGATGTTCCGGGGACGGCCCTTGGCGCCCGTCAAAGCCCAAGGCTTCGGGTCCGGGTCGTCTTCCACGGGTCCCCGGAAAACGGCCGGTTCCATCAACTGGCCGACGCGGGCATCCGACAGGATCATGACGACGGTTCGGTACTTGGCGGCCAGTTCGAAAGCCAACCGCGTCAAGTCGTACGTTTCCTGGACGGAGTCGGGGGCAAGGACGATCAGGTTATAGTCGCCGTGGCCGCCGCCCTTGACGGCTTGGAAGTAATCGCCCTGGGCGGGGGAGATGTCGCCCAAGCCGGGGCCCCCGCGCTGGACATTGATGACGACGGCGGGGAGTTCGCACCCGACGAGGTAGCTGATCCCCTCCTGTTTGAGGCTGATGCCGGGGGAGGAGGACGAGGTCATAGCCAGGCGGCCGGTGGCCGCTGTGCCCAGGACCATGTTGATGGCCGCAATCTCGCTCTCGGCCTGGATGAACGTGCCGCCGACTTCCGGCATCCGACGCGCCATATGCGCCGTCAGTTCGTTCTGGGGGGTAATGGGATACCCGTAGTAGAACCTGCAGCCGGCATGGATGGCGGCCTCTCCGGCGGCCTCGTTTCCGGCCGTCAGGATGCGCTCCTGGGACAAGGCGCCTTGGTTTTCACGGTC
>JAAYZK010000008.1 GCA_012514895.1 Planctomycetota bacterium
CCTTGGTGTCGCCGTAGCCGAAGTTGTAGACGCCGTCCGGCCAGTCGCCCGGCTCGATGGCAAACGCGTCGAGGTCGCCCACCCAGGTGCAGTCGGCGTTGCCGTCGAAGACAGCCTGCAGCGGCGCTGATTCCCATGTCTCGAGCACCGCCGCCGGCGCCCAGGCCGCCAGGCCGCCGCAGACGGCCAGAGCCGCCGCCATCAGTCTCATCTGCCTGTTCATGCTGTTCCTCCTCCTAAGTTAAGGGTTCCAGGCTGCTACGCTCACATTCCGGCACCGAAGTTGTTCTTGAGAATGACGAAGTCATCCAGGTCGACCGTGCCATTGCCGTCAAAGTCGCCGTCGGCCCAGGTGCCGGGGCCGCCGAAGTTGTTCTTGAGGATGACGAAGTCGTCCAGGTCGACGTGGCCGTTGCCGTCGGCGTCGCCCGGCAGGGACGGCCAGCGATAGGTATCCCACAGGTCCTTGATGAAGCTGGAGTACGCCGACCCCACCGACGGCGTGCCGTACGCGGTCGGCTCCTCGGTCATCCACCGGTCGACGTACTGGAAGAACGGCGGGTGGTTCCACAGGTCGACGGCGCCCATCAGGCGTGCGGCCAGGGCGACGCCGGGCCAGGTGCGGGAGTTGATCCCGCGGTAGGTCTCCCGCTTGCCCCCGCCGCCGTCGCTGACCAGGTGCCACTCGGTCGCCGGATCGAGGTGCTCGTGCTCCTGCGTGCCCGGATCCTGCCGCCAGCCGATGGTGTAGCCGTGATAGGTGTACCCGCGGGGGACGACCGCGCTTTCGTACGGGCTGAGCCCGTCGACGATGCGGTAGGTCATCCACGTCGTGCGGTAGCGGTAATCGTTGGTCTTCATCGCCTCGTCGTCCAGCAGCAGCCCGGCCAGCAGGACGGGCCACTTGTGGATCGAGCTGTCGGCGTCGGAGGCGTTGCCGCCGGCGCCGGTGGCGATGACCCCGTAGGAGTCGATGCCCACCTGGACGAACCCCAGCAGCAGATTGTCGATGTCGGGCAGGTCCATCAGCAGCAGGGCCGCCCCGACCTGCACGGCGTGGTACACGGCGGCGTGATAGCCGGGCATGTTCTCGGTGGGGTGATGCGACCGGCCGGTGGCGTCGCCGACGTGCAGCAGCCAGGGCCGCTGGAAGAGCCGCCCGTACTGCTGGGCGACGGTCCTGGCGGGGTCGCGGGCGAAGATGGAGACGTCCTGGTAGTCGTAGCCGGGGGTGGTGTTCGGCGGGGCCAGGCGGGGCAGCAGGTCGTAGCGCAGGTCGGACTTGCGGAAGATCCGCTTGTCGGTCCCGGCGTAGGGCGGGCGGAAGGCGTCGGCCGGCGGGACGTCGTTCAGGATCGTCAGGACTGCCGCGTCGCGGATGTAGCTGTCGTCGATGGGGTGGCCGGTCAGGTCGTCGTGGGTGATCGCCCCGTCGGTCCAGCAGCAGGTGGAGACCAGGGAGTTGTCGCCCGTGAGCGTGACGGGGAAGGCCACGCCGGCGGCGGGGGTGTAGGCGCCGCTGCGGTCGTCATAGGCCTGGCCCTGGCCGATCGAGGGGTTGAGCATCGACCCGTGCCGTCCGGCGGCCGGGGCGGGGTCGACCGAGACGATGGTCACCGGTCCGACCACCCACCAGTCGCCATTGACGAACTGCCCGTACTCGACCGGCTCGGCGAAAGTCCAGGTGATCCCGTACTGGCTGAGCTGGTCCGTCGTCTGCCCGATGCCGCGGATGGTGATCTCGACGGTGTCGGTGTCGGTGAGCCCCTCGTCGTCGGCCACCTCCAGCGTGACCGTGTGGGCGCCGACGGCGAATGTCGCCTGCGCGACCTGGCCGGTGGCGATGATGGCGCCGTCTTCGCTCCAGGTGTAGCTGACGATCGCGCCGCCCAGGTCGCAGGAGCCCGAGCCATCCAGCGTGACGGTCTCTTCCCCGCTGCCGTCGTTGTCGCGGACGGACTGGTCGTCCCCGGCGTCGGCGACGGGCGGCCAGGGCCCGCCGGGCAGGACCGTGACGGTGATCGTGTCAGCGTCGGTCGCCCCGTCGTCGTCGGTGACCGTCAGGGTGATCGGGTGGACGCCCACGGGCAGTTCCACCTGGGTGGCGGCCGTCGTCGCCAGCGTCGCGTCGCCCTCGGTCCAGGCATACGATACGATCGTCCCGTCGCTGTCGGTCGAAGCGCCGGCGTCGAGGGCGACGGTCTCGATGCCGTCGGTGTCTGTGTCTGTGACGGTGCGGTCGCCGCCGGCGTCAGCGACGGGCGGGAGGTTGGGCGCCTCGCTGGCCGTCACGGCAAAGTCATCGAACCCGAACTTGGCGGCGTGGCTGCCGGCCTTGGTCCGCCAGGACATCCCGGCGTACCACGGCCCGCCCGACAGATCCACGGAGGTGTCGGCGACAGTGTAGTCCGCCTGGACGGCCGTCCCCTTGGCCCCGCCGGCGTGGCTGACGGTCCACAGCCCGGCGGGCGTGCGGGCGACGTGCAGGTTCCAGCCGTTGCCGACCCCGGCGCTGCCCAGGTTGGTCTCGCCCAGGCTGATCCATCCGGCCTGGCCCGGCGGGCAGACCCACAGCGTCAGCCAGTCGCTGCTGACGCCCCCCACGGTCCGCGTCGAGACCGTCAGCACGTAGCCCGCGAAGGACGCCCCGGGCGAGGCGATCGCGGCGGTGTCGGCGGTGTTGGCCAGCACGACCATCTGGAACCAGTAGCCGCTCTGGACGGCGATCGAGTTGCCCGAGGCGAACACGGACCATTCGATCAACTGGGTCTGGTCGACCTGGTCGGTCACGTCGGTGACGATCGTGTACAGCCCGTCGGCGGGGATCGTGGACGAGCGGATGGCCTTGCTGTCGCTGTAACCGAAGTTGTAGACGCCGTCCGGCCAGTTGCCCGGCTCGATGGCGAAGGCGGCGACGTCGCCCAGCCACGTGCAGTCGGCGTTGCCGTCGAAGACTGCCTGCAGCGGCGCCGATTCCCACGTTTCCACCGCCCCCGCGGCCGGGCCGATCAGGCTCCACGCCGCCAGGACCGCCAGCGCGCACTTCATCAATGTTCCCATCGCGATCCTCCTGCGGCAGGGGTGGGTTGCATCAGAGGGCGGGTGCCTCCAGTCCATGCAACTATAGCATAACTATGCGATCTGTCAACCGGTTGTCGATTCAAGTTGTCGATTCAGGCAGGCTTGAGGTGCTCCGGGCTGAACCTCGCGCCTCACGCCTCGCGCCTGGGGCCTTGTTTCCCGGCGGGGCGGCCGCTAGGATACCGCGCTATGGTACGTGAAGATCTGCCCAACGTGATTGACTCCCTTGCCGCCCGGATCGTGCTCATCCGGGACTCTCTTTGACCTGCCGACCCGCGAGGCGGCCGTCGCCGACCTGGAACGGCGGATGGCCCAGCCCGGTTTCTGGGACGATCCGGAGGCCGCCGGCAAGGTCGTCGCCCAGTTGAAGGCCGAGAAGGGCGTCGTCGGACCGCTGACCGGCGTGCTGCGGCAACTGGAGGACCTCCAGACGCTGCACGAACTGGCGGCGGCCGAGGACGACAGCGAGACGATGGCCGAGGTCGACCGCGACGTCGACACGCTGACCGAAGCGGTTGACCGCCTGGAACTGGCCACGCTGCTGAACGGCCCGCACGACCGGGCCGCCTGCTACTTCTCCATCCAGGCCGGCGCCGGCGGCACCGACGCCCAGGACTGGGCCGAGATGCTCCTGCGGATGTTCCTGCGCTACTTCGAGCGCCACGGGTACGACGCGGAGGAACTCGAGCGGACCGAGGGCGAAGAGGCCGGCATCAAGAGCGTCTCGCTGCACGTGACCGGGCCCTACGCCTACGGATACCTCTCCTGCGAGCGGGGCGTCCACCGGCTGGTCCGCCCCAGCCCGTTCAACGCCGACAACAAGCGCCAGACCTCCTTCGCCGCCGTCACCGTCCTGCCCGAGATGGACGATATCGACGTCGAGGTCGACTGGGACAAGGACATCCGCGAGGACGTCTACCGCTCCAGCGGCGCCGGCGGCCAGCACGTCAACAAGACCTCCAGCGCCATCCGCCTGACCCACCTGCCGACCAACATCGTCGTGCAGTGCCAGAACGAGCGCTCCCAGCACCAGAACCGCGCCGTCGCCCGCAAGATGCTCACCGCCAAGCTCTTCGAGCTCGAACAGCGCAAGAGAGACAGCGAACTGGCCAAGCTTTACGGCGAGAAGGGCCAGATCGCCTGGGGCAACCAGATCCGCTCCTACGTCCTGGACGACCGGCGGGTGAAGGACCACCGCACCGGCGTCGAAACCTTCAACCCCGACCGCGTCCTGGACGGCGACATCCAGATGTTCATCGACGCCTACCTGCGCAAACGGGCGGAGAAACAGTCGAAGGCCTGAGGCGTGACCGACTCGACAGTCCAATCCGTCTTCCCCGTCGCCGACTGGCAGACCGCCTCGCCCGAATCCCAGGGCGTCGATCCGCAGCGTCTCGCTGAGGCCATCGCCCGCCTGGAGGCGATCACGCTGGAGGAGGGCGTCAGCCAGACGATGGTCGTCCGCCACGGGCGGGTGATCTGGGCCGGGCCGGACATCGACAACCTCCACCCCGTCTGGTCCTGCAGCAAGTCGTTCACGTCGGCGTGCCTGGGCCTGCTGGTCGACGACGGGGCCGTCGACCTGGACGAACCGGTCGCCAACCACCTGCCGGCCCTCGCCGAGCACTACCCGACGGCCACGTTCCGGCACTTCGCGGCGTTCACCGTCGGCTACGCCCACAGGGCCGCCGCCGTCGACGGCCAGCCCGCCTGGCCCTTCGTGCCCGCCGCACCCCTGTTCGCCCCCGGCGAGCGGTACATCTACGGCATGGCCACCGACGTGCTGGCCTGGGCCCTCACGCGGATCGCCGGCGAGGGCCTGGCCGAGCTGTTCCGCCGCCGCATCGCGCGGCCCATCGGGATCCCCGACGACCAGTGGGCCTGGGGCGACTGGGGGTTCATCGACGGCCTGCGGATCCACGGCGGGTCAGGCTGCTACGCCAAGGGCCTCTGGATCACCGCCCGACAGATGGCCCGCGTCGGCTGGCTCTGGGCCAACGGCGGCCGCTGGGGCGACCGGCAGATCCTCAGCCGCGCCTACGTCGACCAGGCCACCCGCCCGCAGTCCACGCCCGACACCCCGCCCCACGACGGCGAGGCCTGGTACAAGCGCCTGCCCGGCTCGTACGGCCTGAACCTCTGGGTCAACGGCCTCACCCCGGACGGCCGCCGCCAGTGGCCCGCCGCCCCCCCCTCCACCAGCGCCATCCAGGGCAACAACAACAACATCTGCTTCATCCTCCCCGACTGGAACATGGTCCTCGTCCGGCTGGGGACCGACGGGATCATCAGCACCGATCTGTACGATGGGGTGCTCGAGATCCTGGGAGAGGCGATCGGGGCGTAAGCCTTAACGGCGAACGTCCCGTGTCGGTTACGATGGATCCGCCGCCTCTCCCGTCCAGCGGCCCATGAACAGTATCGTGTCCGTCGGGTCGTGGCGAATCATATAGATGAACGGCCGGTCAGCGGTGAACACGCGGGTCGGCGGATCCGGGCGGAACGAACCATCTCCCTCCACGCTGCAGCCCGTCGATCCGTTCGTCGATGGCGGCACCGGCATCTCCTGCACCGTGACCGCCCCGGCCTGCGTGCCGGATTCGTCGATGGCGACGCCGGCGCCATGCTGGAGGCTGTTGAGGTAGACCCCGTTCGGCACATCGGCCGAGA
Source organism: Planctomycetota bacterium (assembly GCA_012514895.1). GTDB lineage: Bacteria > Planctomycetota > Phycisphaerae > SM23-33 > FEN-1343 > JAAYZK01. The sequence goes on from JAAYZK010000008.1 coordinate 5,752, forward strand.
ACAGCCCCGGCATCCCCATGGCGCCGAGTTGGGTTGACAGGTCCGACATCGGCCGGTCGGTCGCGAAGGCGGGCAGGACGACATCCACCTCCTGCCCTTTCAGGCCGGCGATCACCGTGTCCAGCAGCGCCGGCGACAGGGACGCCTCGATCTCCTCGAACCGGCCCTCGTCCGGCAGCAGCACCAGCATGGACATGTCGTAGGCGTCGCTGTAGCGCAGGCGGATCGCCTGGAAGCCCGGGTCCTCATCGGCCAGAACCCATCCTGACGGCGTGTCCTCCGCCGGCGGGTCGTCGCCGAGGTGTACGAAGATGATCTCTGGTTCGACCCACTCGTACTGCCGGCCATAGTAGCTCAGCCATGTCTCATCGAGGGTCAACTGCTGATCCAGCGCGATGGGCCGGCCGTCGAGGCCGTGGAAGGTCCAGGCGGCGTCGACGCAGTCGAACTCGCGTTGCCAGGGCGCCTTGAACAGCAGGGACTGGGCCATGGTGACCGCCGTGGGGCCGCTGTTGTCGGCCGACAGGGTCTCCAACACGAGCCGGCGGATCTGCCAGGCGGTCCAGTCGTCGGCGGTCCCCGACGCCTCGGCGAGGCTGCCGGCGAAGTTCGGCAGCGGGACCAGCTCTCGCCCCGCACGCACCAGGACGCAGTCCAGGGGCCCCACGCCCGGCAGACCTTGGGCGACCTGAACCGCGCCGGCGAACGTCAGGGCCGTTTTCGTGTCATAGAGATGGTGGACGGCTTGCCACAACTCGCGTTGGACCGCGTTGAAGGCCAGGGTCAAACGCTCCGGCGGCAGATCGAAGTGCAGCGTGTCCGCCATCTGGGCGGCGACCGGGTCGTCGACGGCCCCGTACAGGGCCGCCAGCGACAGCGACAGCGCGTAAGGCGAGAGGCACAGGTTGTCCGAGGCGCCGTCCTCCCGCAGGGCGTGGTACAGATCGAAGGCGAAGGCCGTGTTGCCGTCTGCGAGCGTGGCGATGAGGTCCTTGACCTCGCCCTGCGGCGGCAGGTTCGGCGTGACGGAAACCTCCCCGCCAACGCGGACCGGACGGTAGCGGCCCTCGACGGCCCACAGGGCATCGACGAGGTCGCCGCCGATCTTCCCGCCGCCGAGGGTCACGCCCGGGCCGGACCGGCCGACCAGGCGCAGATCGCCGGTGCAGTCGCCGTGGATCAGCACCTTGCCCAGCGCCGGGGCCTGCAGGTCGGGTATGTCATCGCTGTCCAGCCACGCCTCGGCGCGGAGAACGCGGACGGGCGAGCCGGTGAGGATGTCGGCGCCATCATGGATGACGGCGGCGCGGACCGTCGTGCCGCGCCGGTTCATCCCGGCCAGCGTGATGTCGGCGTCCAGGTCGCCCAGCCACAGCGCGGCGATGCTGCCCGTGTCGGTCAGGGCGATGCCCTCGCCGACCAGGTCGACCTGTTTGCCGACCAGCGCGCCCAGCGGCATTGCCCCGGTGACCGCGCCCAGCGTCGCCCTGGCGTCGCCGCCGCCGTCGGTGCGGAGCGTCAGGCGGGTCCGGTAGGAGGTATCCTGGAGGTGGATCTGCTCCAGTTGGACGCCCTCGCCGGAGACGCGCACGACCCCGCGGGTCGTCTCCCACTGGAGGTTCTCGCCCGTCAGGCCGAGCGTAACCCAGCCCGGGCGGCAGCCGACGGTGACGGTCGTGCCGTCGGCGTCGCTGTAGGTCACGCCCCGGGCCGCACCACGGCCGAGCTGGACGATCAGGCCACCGTCGACGGCCGTCGGCGCGTCGGCGGGACTGCATTCGGCGGGGATCAGACCCGCGCTGAGCAGCAGGCGCGGCTCCAGCGGCTCGCACGTCGCGGCGTCCGCGCGTGCGGCTTTGCAGCGATGGTGCCGGTAAGACTCAGCGCGAAGACCCATGACGGCCCCTTGGCATTCAAGAGAAGCGGATCCCAAAGCCCGTGGCGCCATTATACACGCAAACCTCGAAGCGCCAAGGGCTTTTCCCTCTCGCCCGCCAGGCAGCCGGCGTCAGCCGTTGTCGGCCGTTTACTTCGGGGTGCGACATTCGCCGCGGTTTCCGCCCGCCAGCTCTTCGGCAAACCGCTCGATCGCGGCGACGGCTTCGGCCGCACCGTCGCGGGCGGCGGTGTGGAGATTGGCGGCGAAGGCGGGGCGGGAGGCGAGGAAGCGTTCGATGAGCGGGGCGCTGACGGTGCGGCGCGGGGCGTGCAGGCCGTACGCGAGGCGCTGGACGGTGGCGGCGTTGAGGCGCTGTTCGAGGGAGTCCTCAGGCATCAGCAGCAGGGGCTTGCCGAAGTGCATCGCCTCGCTGATCAACTGGTTGCCCGCGGTGGCGAAGACCGCGTGGCAGCCGGCCAGGTCGGCCAGGAACCGGGTCTGGGAGATGGGGCGGAATTCGACGTTGCCCTCGCCGCCCGCCCGCGCCGTGCCGTACACGCGGACGGGCCGGTCGAGGCGCTGGAGGGCGTCGTGGACCTGGGGGGAGTAGTTCTTCTGGCCGTTGCTGAAGTAGACCAGCAGGTGGTCGCCGTCGCTGGCGGCCAGCTCGCGCACCTGCGGTCGGAGGACCGGTCCGACGATGGCGATGCCGTCGCGGCGGGGCGGGGCCTGGAAGAAACTGGCCACGACGAGCCGCTGGGGGTCGCCCATCAACTGGCGGTAGGTCATCGTCTCGAAGCCGCACCGCACCCGGTCGCGCCAGCCCATGGGCCAGTCGCAGTAGGCGAGGATGGCGAAGTGGTCGAAGCTGATCCGCGGGATCTTCAGCCGGCGGGCGACGTGGTGGGTCCAGGGCTCGCTGTCCGAGACGATCACGTCGGGGTCGAAGGCCCGGATCGCGGCGGCGACGAGGTCGCAGACCGGCCCGTTGAGCTTCAGGTCGATCAGCCCGGGCAGGTTCCGGCGGATCGTTCCCAGTCGCGAGCGGCGGCCGTCGGGTTTCATCACGAAGGTGAGCGTGGGGATGGGCACGACGGTGTAGTCGCCGGCGAGGGCCGCGTAGGCGTCGTCGCCGGCCAGCACCAGCACCTCGTGCCGCCGCGCCAGCTCCGGCAGCACCGCCATCGCCCGCATCGCGTGGCCCCGCCCGTAGCCGTGAACGCCGTAGGCGATTCTCATCGACCCCTCCCTATCTCACATCGAGACCTCAGACCTCGTTCCAATCCCGGATTCCACATCCCCCTCACGCCCACTCGGCGTCCTCTCCCTTGGGCCGTCGGGTCATCAGCGCGTCGATGGCCTCGGCGGCGGCGACGGCCTCGAAGAGGACGGCGTGGACGGCCTCGGTGATGGGCATGTCCACCTTGTGCCGCGACGCCAGCGCCAGGACGCTGCGGGTGGTCGCGACGCCCTCGACGACGCTGTGGGTGCGGGCGAGGATGGCGTCCATCGTCTCCCCGCGGCCGATCGCCTCGCCGAGGGTGCGGTTGCGCCCGTGGGGCGAAACGCACGTGGTCACCAGGTCCCCCAGGCCCGACAGGCCCATGAAGGTCTCCCGCCGCGCGCCCAGCGCCACACCCAGCCGCGCGATCTCGACCAGCCCCCGCGTCAGCAGGGCCGCCTTGGCGTTGTCGCCGGCGCCCAGCCCGTCGAGGATGCCCGCGGCGATGGCCACGACGTTCTTGACGGCCCCGCCCAGTTCGACGCCGACCAGGTCCGGGTTGGTGTAGACGCGGAAGGTCCGCGTGGAGAACAGCGCCTGAACGCAGGCGGCCAGGGGGGCGTTCTCGGCCGCGACGGTGGCGGTGGCGGGCAGGTGCTCGGCCAGCTCGCGGGCGATGTTGGGCCCGCTGAGGGCCGCCAGGGGCCGCCCGTCGCCCAGGACGTCCCGCAGCACCTGCGTCGGCCGCAGCAGCGTGCCGTTCTCGATGCCCTTGGCGACCGAGACGATCGGGATGCCGGCCGGGCAGTGGGGGGCCAGCCGCCCCCAGGTGGCGCGGATGTACTGCGTGGGCGTCGCGGCCAGGACGAGTTGGGCGCCGTCGAAGGCGTCGGCCTCGTCGTCGGTGAACGCCGTGTCCTCGGGGAAGGCCACGCCCGGCAGGTACCGCGTGTTTTCGCGGTTGGCCCGCAGGGCCGCGACAGCCTCGGGGAACGGACTCCACAGCCGCAGCGCGTGGCCGTTGGCGGCCAGCAGTCCGGCCGACACCGTCGCCATCGCCCCGTCGCCGATGATCGTGATCTTCATGACGGACGACAGCTTAGCATGCCGGCGGGAGGAATGTCTACGGCGGGCCGCGGACGGCAGGCGTGCCGGCGAAGGCGGCAAGGGATGGACGGCATGGACCAGGCGGCCTGGCCCGTCCATGCCGTCCATTCAGTTCCTGACGTCCGGTCAGTCCATTCTGATCGCTTCGCGCCCGGCCGGCGTGGCGATGTCGTGCCAGGTCCGGTCGGTCGGCGTGATCGTCGCCGGCCGTGCCGGCGGGGGCGTGAAGGCCTCGTCCTGGCGGCGCGGCTGGCGGGCGGCGAAGACCAGTTGGCGCAGCTCGCCGACGATCGCATCCATCTGCTGGGCCTGGCTGGAGAGCTCCTCGGCGGCGGCGGCCGACTCCTCGGCGTTGGCGGCGGCGGACTGGGCGGCCTGGTCCATCTGGGCCATGGCGTCGCTGATCTGGCCGACGCCCTGCGTCTGCTCGCCGCCGGCGGCGGCGATCTCGTTGACCAGGTCGAGCACCTTGCGGGCGCTGTCGGTGATCCGCTCGAAGACCGCGGCGACCTCCTTGCCGATCGCCACGCCCTTGTCGGCCTGCCCGACCGCCTGGCCGATCAGGTCGGCGGTGTCGCGGGCCGCCTGGGCGGACCGCTGGGCCAGGGCGCGCACCTCCTCGGCGACGACGGCGAAGCCCTTGCCCGCCTCGCCGGCGCGGGCGGCCTCGACGGCGGCGTTCAGCGCCAGCAGGTTGGTCTGGAAGGCGATCTCGTCGATGGTCTTGACGATCCTGGCCGTCTGGTCGGAAGAGGTCTTGATGTCAGCGACGGCGCCGCTCATGCGTCCCATCGCCTCGGCGCCGGCGGTGGCCTGCTTGTGCTGCTCATCGGCCAGTTGGCGGGCCTGGCCGGCGTTGTCGGCGCTGGACTGGATCATCGAGGCCATCTCCGTCAGGCTGCTGGTGGCCTCCTCGATCGCCGCCGCCTGCTCGCTGGCGCCCTGGGCGAGCGACTGGCCGGCTTCGGCGATCTCACCGGCCGAGCCGGACACCTGCTGGGAGCCCTCGGTCAGCCCCGCCAGTATCCGCGCGACGGGGCGGGTGATCCCCAGGCTCACGATCAGCCCCAGCAGCCCGCCGAGTGCGGCCAGGACGGCCGTGGCGACGAGGAGCGCCCACGCGGAGGCCTTCACTTCCCGGCGCATGTTCGCCTCGGCGGCGTGAAGGGCGCCGAGGACCTCATCGAGGGGAACCGTCGCGGCAATGCTGTAGGTCCGGTTGTCCATCATGAGCGGGCGGTAGGCCACGAACTTGTCGATGCCCTCGAAGAGGTACCGGTCGGCCCCGGTCTTGCCGGACAACATCGCCCCGGAGACGATCTCGGCCAGATCGCCGTTCTCGGCGGAGGCGAGGTTCACCCCGTCGGCCAGCGTGTACTTGGGATGGCTGATCAATACGCCCTTGTCATTGATGATGTAGGCGTAGCCGGTCTTGCCGTACACCCGGTCGACCAGCTTGGCCCAGACCACGCTCCAGTCGGCGTTCAAGATAACGACGCCCGCCAGGCGGTCGCCGACGTAGACGGGACAGGCCAGTTGCAGCTCGGCCCCGTCGGCCTGCACAACCCCGGCGTTGTGCACGCCGCCGGGCGGCAAGGCGCGGGCCGCGGTGAACCATCCGCTCTCGGCGGCACTGCTACTCGACTCGACCCACTGCCCGGCACGCAGGCCGCCCATGTCACGTCCGACGGCGTCGACGACACGGACCGCCTTGACAATCACATGCCTGCGTCCGTCGATCTCCATCGTTGTCGCATTGCACAGGCCGGCGAAAGCCTCGGCAAGCGCGTCCCGCCGGGCCTGATCGGCGGCGGTGCAGCAATCCCGGACGGCTGGCGACTCGGCCAGCTGCCGCGCGCTGTTGGCAACAACGTTGACGAAGGCGTCCACCTCCTGCCAATCCCCACGGACACCTTCCTCGAGCGTCTCCATGACTTGACCAATCAGCGCTTCACGAGTGTCGGCCGCGGTTCGGGTACCGAAACGTACCAGGCGCATCAGCCCGAAGCCTCCGATGAGCCCCATCGGTACGATGACAAGCAGCAAGCTGGTCAGCATCAACTTGGTGCGCAAAGCAAGACGGGTTCCCTGCTTCATGGTGCGAACTCCTCTCCCAAGAAGAGCTTCGCCTCAAGGGGCATCCCCCATGGAAAGGATGACCGGCCGGTTCGGATCGACCAATCAGGGGGTGGTCGGTCCTGGCGGCAAGGCGAAATGGTTGCTCTTGTGTCGCTTGCCGAGGAGGCCGGGCGCTCGAACTACGGTCCGGACCCTTCAACCACGGCTGGACGGCCGCGTTTGCACCCACACTTGCAACGAGCCACCCGGAAGCCCTCGGCTGTCGTAGGAGTAATCGTCCAGGGGAGAACCCGACTCCAGTTAGGCTAGCGTGTTAGGCGCCATCTTGGCCGACTCTCGGGATCCCTCCTGGTCGGCAGGCCCCTGGCGACCCTCAACGCGAGCCGGCCGGGAGGCAAGCTCCTGATCCAAGGTGGGGGTGTCTGCGTAGCGGTCTTGACGGCCCCGCGCCGGCGTGCTAGCGTGCCGCCATGACTGAGATGGGCACGCCGGCGGTGACGGTGATCGAATGGGTCGGCGACGCCGCCACCGGCGTGCTGCGCCTGCTGGACCAGACCCGGCTGCCGACTGTAACGGCTTATCTGGACTGCGATTCGGTCGAAGCCCTGTACGACGCGATCCGGCGGCTGGTGGTCCGCGGGGCCCCGGCGATCGGGGTGGCGGCGGCGTACGGCATGGTCCTGGCGGCCCAGGAGGCCCTGGAGGAGGCCGGCCGCGACGGGCGGGCGTTCATGGCGGCCTTGCGTGCAAGGGGCGCTTACCTCAAGAGTTGCCGTCCGACTGCGGTGAACCTCGCCTGGGCGGTCGATCGCGTCCTGGCCGCCGTGTCGTCAGGCTCACCGTCGCGAGCCGCCGAGCGAATCCTCGCCGAGGCGCGGGCGATCCACCGCGAGGATGCGGCCATGTGCCGCGCCATCGGCGAGCATGCCGCGCCGCTGATCCGCCGCTGCTCGGGCGTGCTGACCCACTGCAACGCCGGCGCCCTGGCGACCGCGGGGATCGGCACGGCGACGGCGGGGATGTATCTCGCGCACGAGGCGGGACATGCGTTCTGCGTCTACTGCGACGAGACCCGTCCGCTGCTGCAGGGCAGCCGCCTGACGGCCTGGGAACTGGTCCGCGCGGGGATCAACGCCGTGGTCATCACTGACAACATGGCCGCCCAGGTCATGCGGGAACGACGCGTGCAGATGGTCATCACCGGCGCCGACCGGATCGCCGCAAACGGCGATGCAGCCAACAAGATAGGAACGTACGGCCTGGCGATCCTGGCGGCCCGCCACGGCATCCCCTTCTACGTGGCCGCCCCCGCAAGCACCTTCGACCTCTCCCTGCCCAGCGGCGAGGCCATCCCCATCGAGCAGCGCGGCGCCGAGGAGATCACCGAGGGTTTCGGCCGTCGCACCGCCCCGGACGGCATCGCCGTCTACGCTCCGGCCTTCGACGTCAC
>JAAYZK010000102.1 GCA_012514895.1 Planctomycetota bacterium
GCTCTAACCGCTGAGCTAAGGGCCCGGCGAAATGAAAGGTAACGCTGGCGACCGGGGCGGTCAAGCGGCGAGCTTGACGGCGGCGAGCTGGACCGGGCGGACGGCTGGGCGCGGGCGGGAGGAGCCGCCTTCCAACTGCCGCGAGTCGCCGATGGGTGCCGTCCAAGCCCCGGAAGCGCACGCGGACGGCTGCCGGGCGCTGCATGAAGAAAGCCTGGTCCTCCCCGGCCTTGCCGTCACCTGGCCGTCGGATGCTCCCTCTTGGATGATGGGCATTCACCGTTGCCGCTGGTCCGCCGAAACCTTGGCGGCGACGGCCGGAACGTCGCGTGAGGGCCGCAGGAACATCCCCCGCGAAGGCTGTGAGCTCTAACTCCGTTGTATTCTAGAGGTTCCCGTGAGTGAACGCCTGCGAATGTCCAAGACTTTGGACATCCGGCACCAAAGCCGCTGTTCCGTCCCCGCTTCCCAACCTTCAAAATTGTCTGTCCCTATTAAATCACGGCTAATTGATTTTTTTATCCACACATTCCTTAAGGAATTTCGGGAATCCCGATTCCGTGTCGTGCCTTGCGGGCGTTCCGGACGGCCTCCGCCGGCACGGATGCGGCCGCGCGGGGACGGCCGTACTGCCCCAATCTGTTGTAAGAGATGTACAGAGCCCCTATTACAGGTGTTTACCCCTTTGGCCGCAAAACGACAAAAATGTCACACAACCGGGGACAGTAGAGGGGGATGCCACCGGTGTAGCATCTATTACGGGACAGATTAAAGGATGTGAAATCAATCTAACGGATTATGGAGGCCATAGTTAGGATGATTTCAGCTCTCAAGACGCGATTCTGCCGGCAGCTCAAAAGTGTCCAAAAAAGTAGCATCTCTCCTGTCCGCGAAATGGATTTTCCCGCGGCGCGCCGGGAAAGTTTGGCGCGGAGGGGGTGTTGGCGGCCGCTGCCCCGTTTCCTGGGCGGTTCGCAGCGTGGCCGCGACCGCCGGGGTGAGCGGGCCTCGGCGGTCGCGGCGGTGGCGAAGGGCGAGCTATTGCTGGTTGATGGCGTCGAGCATCGCCTTGAGCTGGCCGGCCAGTTGGCTCTGGGGGGCGGCCTGGATCGCGTTGTTGATGGCCTGCATGGCCTGGTCCTTCTGCCCGAGCATGGCGCGGAACTGGCCGAGATAGGCCCACAGGACCTGCTGCTGCTCGGGCAGGTTGCCCACCTTCTGCAGCTCGTCGAGCGACTGGGCGGCCTCATCGAGCAGGGCCTGGCGCTGGTCGGGGTCTTCCGACATGGTGAAGGCCCGCAGGCTCGTGAGGGTCTCCATGACCAGCAGGTGCTGGAGCACGCCCTTTTCGTTCTTCGGGTCGTCCGTGCGGATGACCTCCGCCCATTTGGTCATCTGGTCGGCCTGCTGCGTCGTCGCCGGCTGGGTCGTCGTGGCGGTCTGCGCCTGCCGCAGCAGGGCCAGGGCGGCGGCGGCCTTGTGCCCCTGCCGGTTCTCCGGGTCCAGCTTGAGCACCTGGCGGGCGGCCTCGGCGGCCTGATCGGTGCGGCCGAGCCTGGCGTTGATCTCCATCGACCGGTAGGCATACTCGTAGCCGGACCGGTCCACCGTCTGCGACCACTGCTGGAACTCCAGCCACTCCTGGTAGAGCCCCTTGGCGCGGTCCAGCGCCATGGCCAGCGGCTCGGCGGGCACGTAGCCGCTGATCGCGTCCAGCACGACCTTGTCTGGAGTGACCATGACCAGGTACGGGTAACCCGACCCGCCGAACTCCTTCAGCAGTTCCACGCATTTCTGCCCCTCGGGCGACTCGGTGTCGGTGCAGTTCAGCCGCACCGGCACGTATCCGCTCAGGGCCGCCTGGGCGACTGGGGTCGGGTAGGTCTCCTGCTCGATCTTGCGGCACCAGGAGCACCAGTCGGTGGTGAAGTGGATGAAGATCGGCATGCGCTGCTGCTCGGCCTGCCGGCGGGCCTGCTCCCACGACGTGAGCCAGCGGATCCCCCCGGCCTCCGCACCGTTCCCGCCGTCCTGGGTGGCCGGCCCGCCCTGCTGAGGGGCCCCGTTGGCCCCGCCGTTCTGCCGGGCGGCGCCGTCGGGCTTCTGGGCGGGAGGCTCGGCGGCGCAGGCAAGGGAGAGGATGGCAACAAGAGACGCGGCGGTCATCAGCGTAGGGATCCAGCGTTTCACGGTTCGGCCTCCATGGCAGTTGTTCTGGTGCATTGTCCCACCGGACATGGGCCCAAACAGAAGCTCCCCCCGAAGCGGCTTGCCTGCCGCCCCCAGGGCGCAGGACGCCCTGCGGCAGGAACAGACCGCGCTGCACTGCTTCCAGTCTATGCGGGAGGCACGTCGAATCCCCCCTTGTCCGATCGCGGCCCAGCCATCCTCGCGGCGGACGGCGAGGCCACGGAGCTAACGTCGTCCGCTTCGCCCCGCCACTTCACGAACGATTTTGGCGACCGATGCAGAAAGAAACCCAGGTCCGCCCGCCGACACGGCGGCCCGGTGCGCCCCCCCGGCAGGAATGCGCATCGTCTCGCCAAGCCATTTGCCCGGTTGGGGATCTCCGATACGGCCGGGAAATCCGAAGCACGAAACTCGAAAACCGAAACAAACTCAAAACAGCAGGAAAGACGGCAAACGTCCAAACGGCCGAGGCCCATGGTTTGGTGCTTTTCCGTTCCGTTTTGCCGTTTGGGATTTGTTTCGGATTTCGAGTTTCTTGCTTCGGGTTTCCGCTCCGTGCCCCATCACGAGGACAGGAGTTGCGCCACTCATGCGCAATCCCCCCTCCCCGGCGGCCTGCCCGGTCGGGACCTCGACCGGCGAAGGCTTGCCGTTCCTCATGCAGCGCTCACTGGCCGCTCCCGGCGGATCCGTCCGCCGCCATGGCCGCGGCGGTGACGGCGGCGGCCACGGCGTCGCGTCCGTCGGCTTCGGTGACGCGGCGGAGGTGGCCCGGATCGGCCAGGCGGGCCACCTGGTCGCGCATGAGGTCGGCCACGCCGCGGCGGTAGAGGGTATCCTTGTCGGGGCCGCCGTCCCAGGCGAGCCGGATGCGCTGCGTGACCGCGTACTCCTGCCAGCGTCCGCGGCAGCGGCGGTCGCGGCCGGCGTAGCGCTCGAGCACCTCGACGTCGGCCCCCGGGCACAGCCGCCGCAGACCGGCGGCCTGGTCGTCATCGACGATGGCGTGCAGGGCGAGCGATCGGGGGATCCAGCCGTCGGCGTAGAGGTCTCCGCGTTCGAACAGCAGGTGGTGGTTCTGGCGGTCGAGGCGTTCGGGCTGGTCGAAGCCATGATATTGGTGGACAGTGACGCCCTCGTCGTGGCGGGTGATGCACATGACGCGATCCTGGGCCGCCGAGCCCGTGCGGGTTTCCGCGTGGGCGGCGACGACGCGGCCGGGGCCGAACCAGTGGGCGTAGAGGTCGAAGAAGTGCACCGCGTGCTCGATGAAGATCCCGCCGCTGAGGGCCCGGTCCCAGAACCAGTGGTCGGGGCCGAGGGACTCATCCTGGGCGAAGTTCTCGAACGAACCGTGGATCGGCCGGCCGATCAGGCCCGAGTCGACGATCGCCTTGACGGCGTCAGTGACGGGGTTGTAGCGCAGGACGAAGTTGACCGGGCAGATCCGCCCCTGCCGCGACGCTTCGGCGACCAGGGCCTCGGCGTGGTCCAGGCGGGTGGCCAGGGGCTTCTCGCACAGGACATGCTTGCCGGCCCGCAGGGCCGCCAGCGCCAGGGGGTAATGCGACTGCGGCGGCGTGGCAATGTGGACGATGTCGACGTCATCGCGGGCGAACAGGTCGGCGGCGGCATAGACCGCCGGCACGCCGAACCGCTCGGCCAGGCGGTCGGCCGCGGCCGGGAAGGCATCGGCGACGGCCGCCGGGCGAAGGTCCGCCAGGCGGCTGTAAGTCTCCAGGCAGAACGCCCCGAACGACCCGCAGCCCAGCAGGCCCAGGCCCCATGTCCTCTTGCGATTCACCGACGTTCCCCCGAAAGCGGATCCTACTGAGCGTTGCATGAAGAACTTAACTCTTCGAGGCCATAGGTCTGGCTTGGCAACAGCCTAAACGGCCTCCAACTACAGCCGAATCACGCTGGAACGCCGGCGCTGTCCTTGAAGCACGAATTCACTTTCTTCTGCACTGCTCAATAAGCCCCTACATCACCAGGTCGCACGCCTCGGGCGGCATCCAGTGTTCGGCGCGGCCTCTCCACTTGACGTTGCAGCCGATCGGGTTGGTCAGGGCCACCGGCGGCTCCTTGCCCGCCAGCAGGGCGTCGACGGCGTCGGCCAGCTCGTGCGTGGTGGCCTTGGCCGCCTCGCGCGGGTTGTCGTCCATCCGCCCGGTGTAGCGCAGGCGGCGGTCGGCGTCGAAGACGTAGAAGTGCGGGGTGCGCAGGGCGCCGTAGGCCCGGGCGACCTCCTGCGACGCGTCGCGGAGGTACGGGAAGCGGAAGCCCTTCTCCCGGGCCCGCCTGACCATGTGGTCGAAATCGTCGGTCGGGTGGTTGTCGGTCTCGTTGGCGTTGATCGCCACCAGGGCCACGCCGCGGGGGGCGTAGGCGTCGTGGAAGGCGATCATCCGGTCCTCGCTGCCGACCACGTAGGGGCAGTGGTTGCACGAGAAGACCACCACCAGGACCCGCGCCTTGTCGAGATCCGCCAAACTGTACGTCCTGCCGTCGACGCCGGGCAGAGAGAAGTCCGGCGCCCTGTGGTTCAGGTCCAGCGTGAAGGCCATGCGTCGTCTCCTGTTGCCCCCCCGTCTCAACCGCATTGTAGCGCGGGACATGGGCCGCGGCTTCTTTTACAGGTTGTCCAGCAGGTGTCCCATGCGATCCCGCTTGGTCCGCAGGTAGGTGCGGCAGTGGTCGTGGGCGGGGATCTCGATGGGGACGCGTTCGACGATGGTCAGGCCGTACCCTTCCAGGCCGTAGATCTTCTTGGGGTTGTTGGTCATCAGGCGGAGCTTGCGCAGGCCCAGGTCGCGGAGGATCTGGTTGCCGATGCCGTAGTCGCGCTTGTCGGCGTCGAAGCCCAGGTGGGTGTTGGCCTCGACGGTGTCCATGCCCTGCTCGATCTGGAGGCGGTAGGCGTGGAGCTTGTTGAGCAGTCCGATCCCGCGGCCTTCCTGGCGGACGTAGACGACGGCGCCCTTGCCGGCCTTGGCGACGGCCGCCAGCGCCTCGTGCAGTTGGGGCCCGCAGTCGCAGCGGCGGGAGCCGAAGGCGTCGCCGGTGAGGCATTCGCTGTGGACCCGCACGAGGACGGGCTCGTCGTGGATGACGGGCTTGCCCTGGTCGTCCAGGTCGCCGACGCCGCCCATGCACAGGGCCAGGTGCGGCTCGGGGTCGACGACGCTCTTGAAGGCGATCAGTTGGAAGGTGCCCTCTTCCAGCGGCAGCGGGATGCTCTCGACGCGGTCGATGAGGCGTTCGCTGCGGAGGCGGTAGCGGATGAGGTCGGCGACCGTGCACATCTTCAGGCCGTGGCGGGTGCAGAAGGCCTCCAGGTCCGGCAGGCGGGCCATGGTGCCGTCGTCCTTCATGATCTCGCAGATGACCCCGGCGGGCGCCATGCCGGCCAGGCGGGCCAGGTCGACGGAGCCCTCGGTCTGCCCGGCGCGGACGAGCACCCCGCCCTGGCGGGCGCGGAGGGGGAAGATGTGCCCCGGGCGCGACAGGTCGGCCGGCCGCGCCGATTCGTCGACCAGGATGCGGACGGTTCTCGCCCGATCGGCGGCGCTGATGCCGGTGGTGACGCCGGTGGCGGCGTCGACGCTGACGGTGAAGGCGGTGCCGAACGCGGAGGTGTTGTCCTGCGACTGGGGGTAGAGGTTCAGCGCGTCGCAGCGGGAGGCCGTCAGGGCCGCGCAGATCAGTCCGCGGCCGTGGCAGGCCATGAAGGTGATGATCTCGGGCGTGACCTTCTCGGCGGCGCAGACGAGGTCGCCCTCGTTCTCGCGCCCCTCGTCGTCGACCAGGACGATCATCCGTCCCTGGCGGAGGTCCTCAAGGATGTCCGGTATCGGTGCAAAAGGCATCGGTGCTCCAGTCAGTGCCCATCCGGCCGGCGGCGGGCGCGCCGCGCCGCCCGCTGGGCTTTCTTCGCTTCGTGCTGCTTGTGGGTTTCCTCGACGCTGGGCGCTTCGCCGGCCTCGGCCAGGAACACCACGCCCAGGCGGGTATAGCTCATGACGCTCAGTATACACATCCCCACCACCGTCCAGGCCATCAAAGCCGCCAGAATCGTCCCGGCGCGGGCGGCGACGGCGTTGAGGTCGGGGGCGATCAGGACGCCGGCGACCATGACCAACTGGGTCATCGTGCACAGCTTGCCGGCCAGCGTCGGCTGGACGCGGGCCTCGCCGGTGATCAGGAAGAGCACCAGGAAGCCCAGCACCACCCACAGGTCCTTGCCCACCACGGCGACGACCACCCCCCCGGGCAGCTTCACGCCCGGCACCGCGGCGGCGCTGGAGGCCAGCAGGAACACCGAACAGGTGATCAGCAGCTTGTCGGCCAGGGGATCGAGGATCTTGCCCAGGCGGGTCGACTGGTTGAGGCGGCGCGCGAGGTAGCCGTCCGCCGCGTCGCTCAGCGCGATGCCCACGAACACCGCCAGCGCGACGTGGCGGGCCGGAGGCCAGGCCTCCTGCTTGAGCAGCAGCATCACGAACGGCGCCACGCCCAGGACCCGCAGCAGGCTGATCCGATTGGGCCAGTTCAGCGCCCGCCAGAGATACAGATACGACTGCGACACTCCCTATTCTCCGTCACCTCGGGTCACCCCCGCCGCCCACCCCACGCCCAATAATAGAACACCGGGCGCCGAACCTCAAGTGCGGCCTCGTGGAGCCACGAAGTGCTTGTACGGCGCCGGCGGATGCGTAAGATGAGGCGTCTCGACGGCGTCGCGTCGGGGCGCGCCGTCATGGCAAGGAAGCGCAACTATCGCTGAGGACATGAGCAGCAAGAGAATCGCCCTGCTGGGCTCCACCGGCAGCATCGGCACCCAGACCCTGGCGGTGGTGGCCGAGCACCCCCGGCTTTCCGTCGCGGCCCTGGCGGCCGGGCGGAACTGGCAGGCTCTGGCCGCCCAGGCGCGGGCCCTCCGACCCGACGCGGTGGCCATCGCCGACGCCGGCGCGGCCGGACCGCTCCGCGCGGCGGTCGGGCCGGGCATCGAGGTGCTGGCGGGCCCCGACGCGATGGTCGAGCTGGTCGGCGCCGTGCGGGCCGACATCGTCCTGTCCGGGGTGGTCGGCTCGGTCGGCCTGAGGGCCGCGATGCGGGCCATCGAGCGCGGGATCGACCTGGCGCTGGCCAACAAGGAAACCCTGGTGGTCGCCGGAAGCCTGGTCACGGCGGCGGCGGCCGCCGCGGGCGTGCGCTTGCTGCCGGTCGACAGCGAGCACTCGGCGATCCACCAGTGCCTGGCCGGGGCGGACCGCTCGGAGGTCCGCCGGGTGATCATCACCGCCTCGGGCGGACCCCTGCGGACCTGGCCGGCCGAGCGCATCGCCGGGGCGACCGTCGAGGAAGCCCTCAACCACCCGACGTGGGACATGGGGCCCAAGATCTCCATCGACTCGGCCACGATGATGAACAAGGTGCTGGAGATCATCGAGGCCCACTGGCTGTTCGGCCTGTCGGCCGAGCAGATCGACGTGGTGATCCACCCCGAGAGCATCATCCACTCGATCGTGGAGTTCCAGGATGGCTGCCAGTTGGCCCAGTTGGGCTGGCCGGACATGACGGCGCCGATCGCCTACGCGCTGAACTACCCCCGCCGTCCGGCGCGGTCGATCCGCCGGCTGAACCTGGCCGAGGCCGCGGCGCTGACCTTCGAGGCCGTCGACCCGCGGCGGTTCCCGTCGGTGGACCTGGCCTGGCGCGTGCTCCAGCAGGGCCGCGGGGCCGGGGCGGTGCTCAACGGGGCCAACGAGGCGGCCGTCGAGTCCTTTCTGGCCGGGAAGATACGCTTCGGCAACCTGGTGGCCCTGGTGGAAGAAACACTGAACCGCCACAAGGGAACGGACGAAACAGACCTAGAGGCTTTGCTGGCGGCCGATCGGTGGGCGCGCCGCCGCGTCGCCGAGGCGGTCGCCACCGGAGGCTGAGGCGAGGACCCGCCCGGGGGCGACTTTCCACAAGCCTCCCTGAAAACAAGAGATGGAGTGATCCACGCATGGAGATGCTTATCGCGGCTTCAATCTGGACCCACCCGATCGTCTCGACAGTCCTGATGCTGTTGGGCTTCGGTCTGGTGGTGTTTGTCCACGAGCTGGGTCACTTTCTCGTCGCCAAGGCCGTCAGCATCCGCGTCGAGGAGTTCGCCCTGGGCTTCGGCAAGAAGCTCTGGAGCTTCAAGCGCGGGGAGACCGAGTACCGCCTGAACGTCCTGCCCCTGGGCGGTTACGTGAAAATGCTTGGCCAGGAAGACTTTGCGCTGGCCGAGGAAGTCGAGCAGGACCCCCGGGCGTTCAACCAGCGCCCTGTCTGGGCCCGCATGGCGTTCGTGTCGGCCGGGGTGGTGATGAACGTCATCCTGGCGGCGGTGCTGTTCTTCGTGGTCTTCAGCGTCGGCAAGGAGTACAACCCCCCCGTCGTCGGCGGGACGCGGGCCGGCTACCCGGCCGCCGACGTCCGCACCCCGGCGGGGCTGGAGACGGGCCTGCGGCCCGGCGACAGGATCACCGCCATCAACGGCAACCCCACCCGCCGTTTCGACGACCTGGTCATCGCGGGCATCCTGGCCGGCAAGGACGAGCAGTTTACCTTCACCGTCCAGCGTCCCGGCGTGGAGGAGCCCTTCGACGTCACCGTCACGCCCGCGCGCGGCATCGGTCACAACGGACGGATCAGCCGCGTCTTCGGCCTCGAACCGGCCACCAGCCGCACGCTGAGCGATCACGAAGACAGCCGCACGCAGCTCGAACAGCTCACCGGCGGGGCCCTGACCGGCGGCGAGACGATCGTGTCGATCGCCGGCAAGCCGGTCGAGCACGGCTGGCAGGTCTCCCGGGCCCTGGAGACCCTGGGCGCCGAACCGGTCGAGATCGTCGCCGAGCGCCCCTCCCCCGGCGGGGCCCCCGAGCGGGTGACCGTCACGATCCGGCCGTATCTTACGTGGTCCGAAGAGTTTCTGGCGCGGCAGGTGCGCCAGGCGCTGGAAGCGGACGACGCGCCGCCCTTCGACATCGCCCCCTTCAACGTGCTGGGCCTGGAGCCCCGCCAGCAGGTGACGCTCGTCGAGCCGGACTCGACGGCGGAGGAGGCCGGGATCCGGCCCGGCGACGTGGTGGCCGGTTATGATCAGGATGTCCCGACATTCGAACGGTTTGTGAAGATCACGCGCCGCCACGCCGGCCGGAGCGTGCCGATCCGGTTGCTCCGCCAAGGCTCCGATGGCGCCGAGCAGACCGTCACGGCCGAGGTGGAAGTCCCCGAAGGCAAGCAGCCCCGCATCGGCGTGGCGTTCCGGGCGGACCAGGAGCACCTGGTCGTCGCGGGCGTGCGGCCGACCAGCCCGCTGGCCGACGCCAATCTCATCGGCAGCACGATCACGGCGATCAACGGCGAGCCGGTGGCGACCTGGCCGGAGCTGATCGGCCGGGCGGCCGCCCTGGACGCCGAGACGCCGATCATCCTGACGTACATCACCCCGGCCGGCGGCCAGGAGCAGACCGCCCCGGTCGCCAGGAACGCTTTCGTCGGGTTCGACGCCGCCGACTACGGCTACCAGACCGCCCTGACGGGGCTGCTGGAGCCCCTGATGAACCTGCGCCAGTCCTCCAACCCGCTGACGGCGTTCAAGTACGGCGTCCGGGAGACGCGGGACTTCATCGTTCTGACCTACGCGACGCTGCACGGGTTCTTCAGCGGGCGGGTGTCGGGCAAGGAGTTCACCGGCCCGATCGGCATCTTCCGGGCGGGCATCGCCGTCGGCGAGAAGGGGCCGATCTACGTCATCTGGCTGCTGGCGATCATCTCGGCCAACCTGGCGGTGATCAACTTCCTGCCGCTGCCGATCGTCGACGGGGGCCACGCGGTGCTGCTGATGATCGAGAAGGTCCGCGGCAAACCCTTGCCGCTGGCGGCGCAGAACATCATCCAGGCGGCCGGACTGGTGCTGATCGTGACCCTGTTCGTGCTCCTAACTTACAACGACATCGTATCTTGGATACACAGTTCGTAGTTGGTTGACACCAGGCACTTACGCCGGTATAAGGATAGATCTGTCGTCTGATTGAGCCGTAGGGTCCCCCAGGGCCCCGTGAGGATCTGCACAACTGAACGATTCCATCATTTGGACGTGAACAGCCTTGGCCAAGAAAGCATCCGCCTCGAGGAAGGCTTCCGGCGACGCAGTGACACCGAAGAAAGCCGCCGGCGCCAGGAAGAAGGCCGTGAAGAAGGCCGTCGGCACCGGCAAGGGGACCTCTGGAGCGTCGACCCGCGGGAAGGCCGCCAAGACGACGAAGAAGGCCCCCAAGGCGGCCGGCAAGGTCATCAAGAAGGCGTCCAGGACGGTCGTCACGACGGCGGCGCCCAAGGCCAAGCGGCCCAAGTGCCCCCTCAGCAAGCGGGAGCTGGCCGAGTTTCGCGAAGTGCTTCTGACCAAGCGTCGGACCCTCCTCGGTGACATGACCGGCATGGAAGCCGAGGCCCTCCGCGGGCTGGGCGGCGCGGGCGAGCAGTCGAGCATGCCCGTCCACATGGCCGACATCGGCACCGATAATTACGAGCAGGAATTCACCTTGGGGCTGCTGCAGAGCGAACGCCAACTCCTCCGCGAGATCGACGACGCCCTGGAGCGGATGGCCCAGGGCCTGTACGGCATCTGCATGGGCACCGGCGAGGAGATCGGCGTGGCGCGGCTCCGGGCCAAACCCTGGGCGAAGTACTGCATCGACTATGTCCGCAAGATCGAGAAGGGCATGGTGCGGATGCCCGCCGTCGACTATGGGCAGTCCAGCGGCGGCGACGATGGGGACGAGGACGAGGACGACCTGTAGGATACCCGCCGTGACCAGACCTTCGGACGCGACGGCGACGCACGCGGCCCCGACGGCGCCGCTGACGGCCGCCCGATCGGTTCGTGCCTGGATCCTCTTCGCGGCCGCCGCCCTCGTCGGCCTGGCGGCCGACCTGGCCAGCAAGACGGCCGCGTTCGCCTGGCTCGAGCGCACCGCGCCGGCCACCGGCAGCCGCATCATCCTCCCCGGCGTCCTGCGGTTCACCCGCTCGACCAACCCCGGCGTGGTGTTCGGGGTCGACTGGATCCCCGATGCGCTGGTGATCCTCTTCACCCTCGTGGCGATCGCCGTCGTGATCTACTTCTTCGCCGTCAGCCCCCGCCGCGCGCCCTGGATGCACGCCGCCCTGGCGATGATCCTCGGCGGGGCCCTGGGCAACCTCGTCGACCGCGCCACCATCGGCCGCGTGCGGGACTTCATCGACTTCAGCCCCTGGCGGGTCGGGCCCCTGAACTACCCCTGGGTGTTCAACATCGCCGACGTCCTGCTGGTCGTCGGCGTCGGCATCCTGATGATCCTCTCGCTGATGGAGTGGCGCCGCGAACGGCTGGCGTCCCGCGACGGGGCCGGCTGAGCGGGGCGGCGCGGACGGGCCGGGGTCGGTCTGTTCATGCCGTCGGAGGTTTCCTTCCCACCGCCTTCCGTTACAATCGCCCTCCATGACAGCGCCGCCCCCCCATCCCGACGCCTCGCCGGCCCCGGCGGGGTCGATACGGGCCGTCTATCTCATCGAACGGACGGCGACGCTCGCCCTGCTGGCGGCGGTCTGCCTGGCGGCGTCGGGGCGCAATTTCTGGCCGATGGCGGTGCTGGCGCTGGCAGCGCTGGCGGCGGCGCGCCTGGCGGCGCCGCTGTGGGTGTGGGCGGTGGTCGGCCGCGGCGGACGGGGACCAGTGGCCGACGCCCTGCGCCAGGATGCGGTCGAGAGCCTCGTCCTGGCCCTGGCGGTGCTGCCGGGGGCCTGGCCCGTCGGGGCGCTGGCGCTGGCGGGCCTGTTCGCCCTGGCGACCTGGGCCGAGGGGCGGCTGCGGCCTCCGCCGTCGGAGACCTCGGCGGCCGGCCTGGACGCCGCGACGAGGCGGATGGCCGCCGAGGCGGGCGTCGACCCCGACCGGATCGTCGTCGACCCCCGCGCGTCGGTGCCGGCGCGGCTGGTGCGGTGCGGCGGCAAGTCCTGGATCCTCCTTTCGCCGCGGGTGGTCGAGGCCTGCACGCCGGCCGAGCAGGCGGTCGTCGTCGCCCACGAACTCGGCCACGCCGCCGGGGGCGATCTGGCCTGGACCGCGGCCGCGAAGGTCGCGCTGATCGCCGCGGCCGCGCTGGGCGCCGGAGCCGTGGGTTTCTTCACGCCCAAGGCCGGCGCCGTATCCGTGGCGGCGGCCGTCACGACCCTGGCCGTCCTGGAGACCGCGGGCGTGATCGCCCTGGCGGCGATGCTCCGGGCGACCGAGCGCCGCGCCCACCGCTGGGCCCTGCGGACCGTGGGCGACCCCGCCACGTTCGCCGCCGCGATGCGCAAGCTCCACGCCCTGGGCGGCGCCTCCGACGGCCGCGCCCTGGCCGACGTCCTGGCCCTGGCGGGGGGACATTACAACGGGACAGTTTTGTGAGTTGGGTTGCTTCGTCCCGGCCAACGCGGCCTGGAGCCGGCGGGGAACGGAAACAGGCCGGCGGTACCAGAAAAATCCTTCCGTCCAGATTTTGGGATTGACCGGAATCAAAAAGAGGCTAGAGTATTGTTTTAGACTTGCGGCGTGGCCGGCGGAATCCTTCGGCGCCCGGCCGGGGTGTGCGGGAAACGGGCGCTCGGGGACGGCAGCGTATGCCTTCGGGGGTTCCGGCGGGCCACGAGCCGTGCCGGCACATCATCGGTGGTACAGCCTGGAAAGGACGCCGCTATGAAAGCTCAAGCCATGACGGTCGTGTCAGGGGTGGTGCTGTCGCTGATCCTTTCTTCCGTCGCCGGTGCCCAGGACGTCGCCCCCTCGGTCACCTTCTGGCAGGTACCGCCCGGGACGGAGGCCTCCTGGTTCGTCCCCAACCACTGGTCGGCCGGCGTGCCGACGCTGTGGACCACCGCTTATATCAACAACGGCGGAGCCGCCCTGGTCGGCCCCAGCACCTCCAGCACCGGGGCCGTGGCGGCCAACCTGCACCTGGGCGGGCACCGCGGCGGGAGCATCCACCAGACCGACGGCCTGCTCGCCGTCCGCGGCGCCACGTGGATGGGGCCGATCGGGTACGGCCTGCCCCTGCCGGAGGTCTATCCCGGCCCGACCGGTCAGGCCGGTGGCACCTATCGTCTCGACGGCGGGACGTTCACCACCGCCAACCTGTTCATTGGCGCTGGATGGACCTACTACGCCATTACCAACGCCTACACGGACGGCCCGGCGTACGGCATCAATGGCAGCGTCTTCACCCAGAACCGCGGCGACGTCGTCGTCGACCAGACGATGTACGTCGGCTACGCCCCCATCACGATCTGCGCCGAGCCGATGACGGCCGACGCGGAGGCGGCCATGAGGACCGCCGCGGACGCCGACTACCTCTACCGCCCCGGCGCCCTGTACGTCCTCAATGACGGCACATTCACCGCCGCCACCGCCCGCATCGGCTACGGCGGCAAGGGCCGCTTCGTCCAGCGGGGCGGCAGCGCCGCGTTCGAGGGGGCCCTGTTCATCGGCGGCGGGCAGAACTACATCTATCCCCTGCCCATGCCGATGGGGATGCAGACCGACCGCCCCGCCGAGAGCGACCTGAAGCTCTGGCCGGGCTACTACGACGGCGGCCAGTACCAGCTCATCGACGGCGACGTGGCGGCCGGCTCGATCCACGTCGGCCAGCAGGGCCGCGGGACAATGGTCCAGTCCGGCGGCACGGTCAAGGTCGCCGCGTCCCTGCAGGTCGGCAGCGACTGGTGGTGGTATCCGATCCTCGCGACCGACGGCACGACCGACGCGATGAGCTCGGCGGTCATGCCGCAGGTCGTCCTGCCGGCCGTCGGCACCTATCGCCTGGAGGGCGACGCCGTCCTGGCCACCGCCACCACCGAGGTCGGCCTGGGCGGGACCGGACACTTCATCCAGGACGGCGGCTCGCACCGGGTCGCCGGCGCCCTGCGGATCGGCGACAACCGCTACTGGTTCTACGACGACCCGCGGATCATGACGGCCGACGGCAGCTTCGCCCCCATCCCGGTCCCCTACCCCGTCCCGTCCGACGGCCGCTACACGCTCAACCGCGGGCTCGTGCAGGCCGCCCGCCTCGAGCTGGGCGCCGGGTATAACGGCTATCCCACCGACGCGCTGACCGTCGATCCGCGGATGGCCGACCAGGCCGCCTGGGCGGTGCTGCCCTGGAAGCCCGCCACCTTCACCCAGAACGGCGGCGCCGCCGCCATCGCCGGGCCGATCGCCGTCTACGGCGGCACCTACCGGCTGAACGACGGGGCCGTGAAGGCTTATTCGCTGCAGTTGGCCGATGGCTACCCGTACAGCCCCTCGGCCTTCATCCAGACCGGCGGCGAGGCGGACTTCGGCGACGGCGGCATCCGGATCGGACCGGCCCCCCGGGCCCTGCCCCTTGACGCCACCACCGCCGCCATCGAGGAAACGCCCAGCTTCGCCCCCGTCTACGGGCCGAGCACCCTGGCCCTCCACGGCGGGCGCCTGTCGACCCCGTCCATCCGCGTCCTCGGCGCCGGGTCCGCCGTGTCCCAGACCGGCGGCGTCATGAACGTCCACGCGATGACGGTCGCCGGCGGGGAGGCCAAGGCGTCCTTCACCGGCGGGTGGCTCAACGTGGACCGCCTCCAGGTCGGATCCAACGCCCTGGCCGCCGACGTCCCATCCAGCCGCCTGCACGTCGGCCGCTCGGCGAACATCACCGTCTCCGAACAGGCCACGCTCGGCGGCGGCGCGGCGTACAGCGCCGAGCCCGGGGCGAACCTGCTGATGTCCGGCGCCGACTTCCACAACGCCTCGACCCGCTCGGACGCCCTGGCCGGGCTGTTCCACACGCGGATGACCTTCGTGACCGGCCCGACCGACGACAACATCTTCGAGACCTACGAAGCGGCCGGCAAGGACCTGGGCTTCACCCGGGCGGGGTTCTGGCGGAACTTCGTCATGGACAGCCTCGTCGTGGGCACGCCGGACTGGAGCCACGTCTGGGACATCGGCACGCTCCAACTCGTCGACGACTTCGACAACCAGGCCAACGCCAGCACCGACAGGCCCGAGGCCCTCTACGTGCATGAGCTGGTCGTCGGGCCGGGCAGCATCCTGGATCTCAACGGGCTGAACCTCTACGCCCTGGTGATGCGGATCCATCCCGACGCCAAGATCATCGGCGACCTGCCCTCCGTCCGCCTCGACGCGGTCGAGATGACGCGGCCGGGCGACGCCGACATGGACGGGGACGTGGACCTGGACGACTTCGTCTGCCTGAAGAACAACTTCGGCCTGACGGCCCGCGTCCACTGGGGCCACGGCGACTACGACGGCAACGGGCGGGTCGACCTGGACGACTTCGCCCTGCTCAAGAACAACTTCGGCACCGCCGCCGCCGTCCCCGAGCCGGCCACGCTGGTCCTCCTGGCCCTGGGAGCCGCGACGTTGCGCCGGAGAAGATAGGCCGCAGGTAAAGCAGGAAACCCGAAGGCTGTGTGGTGGGCATCATGCCTTGGAGCAGGCATGATGCCCACTTCCTTCCCGCACGGCTGCAGGCTGTTGGTGTGCGTTCGTCGCGCCCGCGCATCACGGCGTAACCTCTGCTCGCGTGGGGGCTGTGGTCGTTCCTCACGTCTGCGAATACCGCCAGCCTTCGTCGACCATCGCCAGGTAGTTGTCCAGGGGGATGTAATTGGCCACGCTGTTGCCTGTTCCCAGGCAGTAGCCCCCGCCGTCCATGCAGACGTCCAGGGTGTCGCGGACGCGGCGGCGGATGGCCTGCTCGCCGCTGCGGCAGAGGAAGTCGACGTCGATCCCGCCGATCAGCGCGATGCGCCGGCCGTACGTGTGCTTGACCTGGCGGACGTCCTCGATGGTGTCCTCGAAGCTGTGCTTGGCGTCGATCTTCACGTCGTCGATGAGGTCGTCGATGATGTCGCGGAGGTTCCCGCAGGCGTGCAGCAGGTAGGGCCGTCCGGCGGCGTGGGCCATGGCCGCCAGCTCCTTGTGGCCCCGGAGGACGAACCGGCGGGTGTCGTCGGGAGAGATCATCAGGCCGGTCTTGAAACCCATGTCGTCGCTGGCCCAGATGATCCTGACGCGGTCGAACTGCAGCATGCGCTCGGTGCAGACGCGGTAGATCTCCAGCAGCTTGTCGGCGATGGCCTGGACGAGGTCGCGCTGGTCGAACAGGGCGTAGCAGAGCGTCTCGTAGCCCATCAGCCAGGTGAGGTACTCGTCGAAGTGCCCCAGGCCGCCCGAGCCGATGATGCACATGTCGTCGGGGAGGTTTCTCTCGAACCATTCGAGGCGGCGGGTCATCTCCGGGCGTGCTGGGTCGGGCCAGGGGTAGCGTTCGAAGTCGTCCCAGCTCATGATCGGGCCGGTGTGCTCGTCCTGGTAGTTGCGCCCGCCGTTGCGGGCCAGAGCGGCGGTGTCGGCGACGGCGGCCTTGTGCAGGGGCATGACCAGGTCGTCCATGCCCACGCGGACGTAGTCGAAGCCGCAGAATCGCTGGACGGCGATGTAGCGGCGGTCGCCGAAGTCCGGATCATCGCGGTCCAGGCCGTCGGCCAGGCCGAACCGCTCGGCGATGGCGTCGCGGATCTCGAAATCCTGGAACAGCTCCATGTGATGGACCCGCGCGGGGGTGCCCTTCCGCAGCAGGTTCCTGATCAGGCCTTCGTAGTCGAGGCGGTGTTCCGCCGTAAGGGCGTCGTACGCATTCATCGGCCGTCTCCTCAATGACCAGGACAGGGCGGCCAGTGGAGCATAATCCTCCCCGCCAGTCAAGGCGGCCGGACAGGGCCGTCCACGAAAAACGCCGGCGGAATCTCCGTGGGCGGATTCCCTTTCGGGGGGGTATAATCGATGGTTGCGGAGAGACAGCCTGACTTCTGCTGGAGGACACGCAAGCCATGCAGTCGAGCATGCTGACGACGATCGGACTGGCCCTGCTGGTCGCGGCGATGCCGGCGCCCGCCCAGCCCGTGGATGTCGATGCCGCTTTCGCTTTCGCGGCCACGCAGTTGGCGGCCACGCACGCCGCCGTGCCGTCCGGCCGTTACCCCCAGCACACCGAGAGCGGCGGCGCGTGGTACGTCCCCTCGTCCCGGGCCTGGACGTGCGGCTTCTTCCCCATGAGCCTGTGGGCCATGTACGAACGGACCGGCGACAGCGCCTGGCGCACGATGGCCGAGGCGCGCACCAGCCCCATCGCGCCGGACCGCTACAAGACCGACACGCACGACCTGGGCTTCATGCTCCACACCAGCTTCGGGTACGGCTATACCCTCACGGGCAATCCCAACTACAGGAGCGTCGACCTGCAGGCCGCCGCGTCACTGGCCACGCGCTACAACGCCAAGGTCGGGGCGATCAAGAGCTGGGATTTCCAGGAGCCCTTCCCGGTCATCATCGACAACATGATGAACCTCGAGCTGCTGTTCTGGTCGGCCGAAAACGGCGGGCCTTCGAGCCACTACGACATCGCCCGCCAGCACGCGATCACGACGGCCCGCGAGCACGTCCGCGACGACGGCAGCAGCTACCACGTGGTCGACTTCAACCCGACCACCGGCCTGCCGGCCGCACGGCCCGGCGAACCGGATCCGTACCGCACGCACCAGGGCCTCGGTGATGAGACCACCTGGGCCCGCGGGCAGGCGTGGGGCATCTACGGCTTCACGATGACCTACCGCTTCACCGACGAGCAGCCGTTCCTGGACACCGCCCAGCTCATGGCCGACTGGTACATCGACCGCCTGCCCGCCGACAGCATCCCCTATTGGGATTTCGACGCGCCCGCCTCCCCCTCGACGCCCCGCGACAGCTCCGCCGCCGCCGTCGCCGCTTCGGCCCTGCTGGAACTGGCCGGGTACGTCGACGGCGACGACCGCATCCGCTACATCAACGCCGCCGAGGCCGCGCTGGCCTCCCTGGCCGGCTCCGGCTACCTGGCGGCCGGGACGAGCAGCGACGCGATCCTCCTGCACGGCACGTACAACTACAACTCGAACACCGGTGTCGACGCCGGGCTGATCTGGGGCGATGCGTACTTCCTCGAAGCCCTGCTGCGCTACGAAGACCTCATGGCCTCCCTCGCCGACGGCGACGCCGATCGCGACCGGGACGTCGACCTGGACGACTTCGTGATTCTCAAGCGGAACTTCGGGTCCGATGGCTGGTGGACCGAGGGCGACTTCGACGGCAACGGCGCCGTCGACCTCGACGACTTCAGCGCGCTGAAGCGGAACTTCGGAACCACCTCGGTCCCCGAGCCGGCGAGCCTGACGCTGCTCGCCCTGGGCGCCCTGACGCTGCGGCGACGCCGCTGAGCGAAGATGAGACGGGGCGAGCGTTTGTGAACACTTGCTCACTTTCGTGCACCCGGCCTGTCCGCGCGTCGCGCGTGCCTTGACAGGGGCGCCCCCCCTCCGGTAGAGTGGCTCGCTTTCCTTGTGAGGAGAAAGCGCATGGAAGAAGCCATCGCTAAAGCCCAGGTGTTGACCGAGGCGCTGGAGTA
>JAAYZK010000103.1 GCA_012514895.1 Planctomycetota bacterium
ACAGGTCTGGCCCCGGCGTCCACGCCAGGTTGATGTTCTCGCCGATGAGCCGCTTGAGCATCGTCAGCATGCCCCCGACCGTCCCGTTGAGGTCCAGGACCTCCGGCGAGACCGTCTGCCGCCGCGCGAAGGCCAGCAGTTGGCGCGTCAGGTCCGCCGAGCGCCGGGCGGCGGCGCGGATCTCCTGCAGCGCCTGGCGCACCGGGGTATCGGGGGCGGGCTGGTCCAGGGCGAGCTCGGCGTTGCCGAGGATGACCGAGAGCATGTTGTTGAAGTCGTGCGCCACCCCGCCGGCCAGGCGGCCGACGGCCTCCATCTTCTGCGCCTGGCGGACCTGCGCCTCCAGGCGGACCCGCTCGGCCTCGGCACGCCGCTCCTCGGTGATGTCGCGGATCACGCCCAGCAGCAGCGTCCGCCCGGCCGTCTCGATCTGCGAGATGGTGACCTCGACGTCCACCGGTTGCCCGTCGCGCGAGAGGTACTGCCTGGTGAACCGGGGCACCGTGCCCTCCGTCAGGGCCTGCCGGCTGATGGCTTCGACGCCTTGGCGGGAGTCGGCCACCACGTCGAACAGATGCATGCGGGTCAGTTCGCCCGCCTCGTAGCCGAGCATGGCCGCCAGGGCCGGATTGGCTTCGAGAATCCGGTGCGTCGCCGGATCGATCAGTGCGACGCCCTCGGTCATCTTCTCGACCACCGAACGGTACCGCTCCTCGTTGTCCCGCAGGGCCATCTGGGCCCGCTTGAGCTGCGTGATGTCGATCTGCGTGCCCCACGTGCGGAACACCCGCCCGCCCTCGACGTGGCTGACGCCGGAATTCAGGAACCACCGGTCTTCGCCGGACCGGGTGACCTCGTGCGTCTCGGTCAGGGCGAAGCCGTAGCCTCCGGCGATCCACACCCGGGCGGCCGCCGCGGCGACGGCTTCGTCCCCGCCGACCAGGTCGACGAACCGCAGGCCGGCGGTCTCGGCCGCCGAGGCGAACCCGTACATCCGCGCCATCACATCGTTGCACTCCTCCACCACCATATGGCGCACCGTCCAGGCCACCTGCTCCTCCAGGGGCAGATCGGTCGGCAGCGGTTGGGTGAACGTGAAGAACCAGATCCCCTCCAGGCTGCGGGTGATGAACTGGCGGTAGCGCTCGCGGCTCTCCTGCAGCGCCTGGGTATCCTCGATCCTGCGCAGGGCGAAGGCCAGGTCGCCGGCCAGCTCCCTCAGCAGGTCCTGTTCCTCGCCGTCAAGGGCCCAGGCGGCCGGCACCGACACCACCAGCACGCCGTAGACGCGCCCCTCGTGGGCCAGGCGGTGGGCGAGCCCCGCATGCCCGGCATACTCGTGGCGGAGGGGGCAATCCGGGCAGGTGACCGGCGGGTTGGCCGAACAGATGACGCTGTCCGTCTCGAGGGCCTCCCGGACGCAGCGGGGCAGTTCGCCCTGTTCGATGTGCCGCCGCAGCGCGAGGAACTCGCCGTCGGACCCCGAGGAAGCCGCCGCCGTCACGGCGCCGGCGTCGCCGGTCAGCAGGGCCCAGGCGCGGTAATACCCCAGCGTCTCGGTCATCGTGGCGCAGGCGCGTTCGATCAGGCGCTGGGGATCGCCCTCGCTGACGATGAGCTGATCGACCTTGCGGATCGCCAGCAGCACCTGCCTGATGTGCGCGTCGTGCCGCCGGCCGTCAGGTTGACGCCTGCCCTGTCGCTGTGACGATCGGCTGCCTCCCATGCTCGCCTGCCTCGCCCGCCGGGAGGATGGGCCCCGGCGGCGGCATAGCCATAACTCGGGCCCATCCGGTGCCTTCGGCGCAGGACATCGGTCACCGCGCCGCACCGTCAGTCATTTTAGCGCGGCCGGGCCGCCGGAGAAAGGGAATCCGCCTGCGGGCCGGCTCTGCCCTCGCCGTTGGGGAGGCCTGAAGCCTGAGCCTGGGCCCGCCAACGGGTTCCGGCATCGCAGCCCCCTGCACGCCCCTTGTCAAGCCGTCGCGGGGGGGGCACAATGCCGCGATGGGCATCTACAATCTCGTCAGCGTGCTGGGCCTGCTGGTCCTGATGGCGATCGCGTGGGCGCTGTCGCGGCAGCGGGGGCGGGTGAATGTGCGATGCGTGGCGGCGGGGGTGGCCCTGCAACTGGCGCTGGGGGCGGTGGTGTTCCTGGCGCCGCCGTCGAGGGCGGTGTTCGCGTGGATCAATGACCTCACCATCGAGGTGCTGGCGGCGTGCCAGGCGGGACAGGCGTTCGTCTTCGGATCGCTGGCCGACCCGGAGGCGGTGGGCGGGTTCTCCCTGGCGACGCAGGCGCTGCCGCTGATCATCTTCTTCAGCGCGCTGATGGGTCTGCTGTACTACGCCGGGATCATGCCCGCGATCATCCGGGCGTTCGCGTGGGTGTTCTCGCGGGCCATGGGGATCAGCGGGGCCGAGTCGCTGTGTGCCGCGAGCAATATCTTCGTGGGGATCGAATCGGTCACGGCGGTGCGGCCGTACCTGCAGCGGATGACGCGGTCGGAGTTCTGCACGATCCTCGCGGCCGGCATGGCCACGGTGGCGGCGTCGACGATGGCGGTGTACGTGTCGATGCTCTCGGCGGTCCTGCCGGGCATCGCCGGGCACCTGGTGTCCGCGTCGATCCTGTCGGTCCCGGCGGCGATCCTCATGGCCAAGATCCTCTACCCCGAGGACGGCCAACCCGTCACGGGGGGCACCACGGCCCGCTTCGACATCGAGCGCGAACCGGGGCCGCTGGAGGCCGTGATCGCCGGGGCGATGGCGGGCGTGAAGCTCGTGGTGGGGGTCGTGGCCCTGCTGATCGCCTTCGTGGGCATGATCGGCCTGGCCGACCTGGTGCTGGGGTGGATCCACGACGGGCTGTCGCTGGCGAAGATCCTCGGCTACGCCTTCGCGCCCCTGGCGATGGTCATCGGCGTGCCCTGGGCCGACGCGCCCCTGGCCGGCCAGATGTTGGGCGTGCGGATGGTCGCCACCGAGATTCCCGCCTACCTCCGGCTCCAGGCGGCCCTGGAGTCCGGCAGCTTCACCAGCCCGCGCAGCGGCATGATCGTCGCCTACGCTCTGTGCGGCTTCGCCCACGTCGCCTCGCTGGCCATCTTCGTCGGCGGCACCGCCGCGCTGGCCCCCGACCGCCGCAACGACATCGCCGCCGTCGGACCCCGGGCCCTCCTGGCCGCGACCCTCGCCTGCCTCATGACCGGGGCGGTCGCCGGGACGTTCTTCGTGGGATGAACAGTTGCCGTTCCTGCGGGGCATGCCCGCCGGAACAGGAGCGTCTTCAGCGCGGCGTGCTTCGCCTGGCCTTCCAGGCGTCGATCATGGTGTCGAAGTTCCGCCGGCAGACGTCGCTGTCGGCGAGGATGGAGTCGCCGGGGCCGAGGATGAAGCGCCCGCCGGGGGCGAGGGCGTCGAAGGCGTCGTCGACGGCGGCGCGGACCTGCTGGGGCGTGCCCCGCTCGACGATGTGGTTGTTGTTCACGCCGCCGTAGAGGGTCATCTGCCCGCCGACGGTCCGCTTGATGAGGCCCAGGTCGGTGTGGCCGGCCATGGGGTCGATGTTGGAGTAGATGTCGAACCCCAGTTCGCCGAACATCCCCAGCAGGGGCATCGCCCCGGTGTTCATGATGTACGTGTAGACGCAGCCCGCCTGGTGGGTCGCGGCGATCTCCCGCCGCAGGGGCTCCAGGAAGAACTGGCGGTAGAGGGAGGGCGACCAGAAGTCGGTGCTCTCGTACCAGCCGCGCCGATAGATCAGGTCGATCCCGGCGTCCAGGTGGATCTCCAGGCGGGCCTGGTTCCAGGCGCTGACGATGGCGACGAAGCGTTCCATGGCCTGGGGCTGTTCCATCGCCATCATCAGCAGCGGCTCGATCCCGGTCATCCAGATGAGCGGGTCGCCCACGCCCCACAGCGTCCCGGCCAGCAGCAGCCCGTGGCGGTCGCAGAACCGGCGGGCCTGGGCCACGTCCCGGCGGTAGGCCGCCAGTTGCTCGCCGGCGGGCGGCTGGAAGATCCGCTCGAGGGCGTCCAGGTCGTCGGCGGTGCGGATGAGGTACCGCACGGAACGGCTGGGCGGGACGTGGTGGTCGCTGAACAGCGGGGGGTAAGGGTGGTGGTAGTCGCCGGTCCGGCGGACCTCCTGGCGGAGCGTGCCGGCGTCGGTGACGTACTCGGTGATGGCGATCTCGGCGGCCTCGCCCGGGCGGCGTTCGGTCCACTGCCGCGTCTGGTATGTCCCAGCGTTGGCCGGCAGGTCGTGGATGGACACGGCGGTGTCGACGCCCAGGTCGAGGTAGTACTTCGCCCGCGCGAACGGGTCGGGGTACAGCCGGTTGGCGAAGAGCACGAACGGGTGGCCGACCCCCTCGAAGCAGAGCGGCACGTGATCGACCGCCTCGCCTCGGACCGTCGCCAGGATCCGCTCCTTGGATGTCATCGCCGTACGCCTCGTGGCCATGGTGCTCGTCTTTCGGTTCTGTCGCGGGTGCTGTGCGACTCTCAGACTTCACTATCGCCGCAGACACAGGA
Organism: Planctomycetota bacterium; assembly: GCA_012514895.1. Lineage (GTDB taxonomy): Bacteria > Planctomycetota > Phycisphaerae > SM23-33 > FEN-1343 > JAAYZK01. Next base: position 4,540 of record JAAYZK010000103.1, read on the forward strand.
ATGTCAACAGGGCTCCCGGCGGTGTATACTGGCGGCATGAACGAACTGCGAACCATCCTGTTCGAAGACCCGATCGCCGTCTACGTGACGTGCGGCTCGATCGTCCTGCTGGTGGCGGCGGCGGCCATCGTGCTGCACAGGCCGCGGGTGCTGGTGGCGGCGGCGGTCCCGGTGGCGGCGGCGGTGGCGGCGGGCGTGCTCGCCGCGGTGGTCACGACCGACCGGGAGCGTCTGAACGAGGCCGCCCATGCCCTCGTCGCGGCGGTGGCGGCGGGCGACAGGGCGTCAGTGGACGGGTGGATCGCCGACGACTACGACGACGGCGTGTACCGCAAGCCAGCGGTGCTGGGCCGCCTCGATGAAGTTCGCCGCGTGTGGGGGCTGGAGGCGGTGGACCTGTCGGCGGTGGAGGTCAACGCCGCCGGCGACAGCGCCCTGGTCGCTGTCCGTGCCGTCGCCCGGTTCGAGAAGTCGCCGAGCATCTACAACATCCGCTCGGCCGTCACGCGCTGGCAGTTGTGGTGGTCGAGGCGGGAGGGCCGCTGGCAGCTCACCAGCAGCCGCCTGGTCGAACCGTCGGGGTGTCCCGGCGCGCCGGCGGGGCCGTGAGCCGTCTCACGGGTGCCGCAGCCGCTGGGCGATGGGGATCCGCCGTCCGCTGCCGAAGGCGCGGCCGGTGACCTTGAGAACGGGCGGGGCCTGGCGGCGCTTGTACTCGGTGCGGTCGACCAGGTGGATCACGCGGCGGACCGTGGCGGGGTCGAACCCGGCGGCGACGATCGCCGGGGCGTCCATCTCCCGCTCGATGTAGCGCTCGAGGATCGCGTCGAGCACCGGGTAGGGCGGCAGGGAGTCCTGGTCGGTCTGGTTGGGCCGCAGCTCGGCCGACGGGGGTTTGGTCAGCGTGGAGGCGGGGATGCGGTCCCGCCCGGCGACGGCGTTGATGTGTCGGCAGAGCTCGTAGATCATCATCTTCGGCACGTCGCCGATCACGCTCATCCCCCCGCACATGTCGCCGTACAGCGTGCAGTAGCCCGTCGACAGCTCGCTCTTGTTGCCCGTGGCCAGTGGGAGATAGCCGAACTTGTTGGACAGGGCCATCACGATCATCCCCCGCGTCCGCGCCTGGATGTTCTCCTCGGCCAGGTCGCTCTCGCGGCCGCCGAAGCTCTCGGCCAGGGCCGCCTCGAACGCCGCGTGCATCGGTTCGATGCCGATCACGCGGAAGTCGATGCCGAGGTTGGCCGCCAGGGTCCGGGCGTCGTCGAGGCTGTGGCCCGACGAGAACCGGCTGGGCATGGCCACGCCGACGACGTTGGCGCCCCCGAGGGCGTCGGCGGCGATCGTGGCGACCAGGGCCGAGTCGATCCCGCCGGACAGGCCCAGGACGACCTTGGAGAACCCGCACTTGACGACGTAGTCCCGCAGGCCCGTCTCCAGGGCCGCCTTCAGCGACGCCGGCCCCTGGCGGACGGGCTCGGGGGGCGGGTGCGGCCCGTCGAGGTCCACCACAAGAACCTGCTCGTCGAAGTCCCGCGCCTGGGCGAGGATCGTGCCGTCCGCGCCGGCGACGCAGCTTGCGCCGTCGAAGAGCAGCTCGTCGTTGCCGCCGACCTGGTTGACGTAGACGACGGGGCGTCCGAACCGCCGGGCGCGCCGGCGGAGCAGGTCGAGCCGCCGGTGGTGCTTGCCCACCTGGTAGGGGCTGGCGGACATGTTCACCAGCAGGTCGGCGCCCTGGTCGGCCAGGCGGGCGACGGGATCGTCGCCGTAGAGGTCGCGCCCGAGGGCGTCGCTGTCCCACAGGTCCTCGCAGATCGTCACGCCGATCCGCCGGTCGCCCCAGGCCAGGGGCGCCGGCGGGGGGCCGGGCTGGAAGTAGCGGGTCTCGTCGAAGACGTCGTAGGTCGGCAGGAGCGTCTTGACGTGCGTGGCGGCGATGCGACCGCCGGCCAGCAGGGCGGCGGCGTTGTGCAGCGTCCGGCCGCTGGGGGAGGCGTTGCGCTGGACGAACCCCACCAGCGCGGCGACGGAGCGGCAGTGTCCGGCCAGCTCCTCGAGGGCCGCGAGGTTCTGCTCGATGAACCCGCCCCGCAGCAGCAGGTCCCGCGGCGGGTAGCCGCACACGCTCAACTCGCCGAACACCACCAGTTCGGCGCCCCCCGCGGCCGCCTGGTCGATGGCGGCGGCCATCTTCGCCACGTTGCCGGGGACGTCGCCGATGATCGGATTGATCTGGGCCAGTGCAATGCGCATCGCCGGATCATACCGCAGCGTAGCCGCCTCCGCCAGCGCCGGCGCCTACTCGGCTTCCCAGGCGAAATGGCGCTTGTTGTGGCGGTAGAACAGGCCGATGGTCCGCATGGTGACCACGGCGACGTAGGCGCTGATGACGGCGCCGCCGAGGCTCCACGCGATCCCCGCCCCCGACGCCAGCGGGACACGCTGCACCAACTGGCGGAAGCCCACCGCGATGGCGGCCGTCAGGCCAAGGGCGAGGATGACGATGGCGTAGGGCCCGAAGTTGCGGCCGATGGTGAGCAACTGCCTGTCGTAGCGGAGCACGTCCATCGAGAATCCGAAGATGGCGACCGTCAGGACCGTCATCGGCCACAGGAACACCGCCAGGGCGTACAGGCCGATGGACACGGCCAGGTCGGCGGTCGGGTCGGGCAGGATCCCGCCGCGCGAGCTCATCACGGCCCACCAGATGATCCACGGCCAGCCCACCCACAGGTAGGTCCCCAGCATGGCGAAGAACGGCGCGACGATGCCGTCGTATCCCGATTCGAGACTGAAGCCGGACAGGCAGTCCTCCCCCGCGCAGGTGTCCTGGATGATGCTGAAGAAGTAGGCCGACAGCCAGCCGGCGATGGCGCCCCGCCCGACCGTGCCGTACCAGGCTGCGTAACCCAGGAACGCGTAGATGAGATAGAAAGCCACGACCGATGCGAACCGGATCGCGTTGGTGCCCGGGAAGGGGAAGACGAAGCTGTAGGCCAGGTCGGCCCAGAAGCTCCGCCGCGGTTCGGTCGTCGTGTAGCCGGCGGCGGCGCGGACGGCGGCCCGGGCTTTCTCGCCGGTCGCGTGGTCCAGCACGATCGGCGCGTCGTCGGGGACCGCTTCGACCGGGACGGCGGCCGGTTCGGGACGCGAATCCTCCTCTTCACCGCCGGCCAGGGGCAGGGGGGCGTCGTCCCTGATCTCGAAGATGTCCAGTTCGGGAATGGCGATGACGGTGCCGCACCGCCGGCACCGGGCGCGGCGGCCCGCCCAGGCGTCATCGACTTCGAACGTACCCCCGCAGCCTTCGCACCTCGTGGCGATCACGGTATGCCCCCGTCTGTGTCAATGGGGTGGGCCCGTACCCACGCGAGCCGATGCGTCGAGTATGCTTCATCCGGCCCGTCGCGTCAAGCGGCGTTGCTGTCGCCGGCGGCATAGCTGTTGCCCTGGATCCGCAGGGCGACCGACGGGGCCAGCATCTCCCAGAGGGCGACGTCGTCGTCGCTGAACGGCTGGCCGTCGCGGCCGTACAGCAGGACCAGGCCGATCAACTGCCCCTCGGCGGGCACCAGCGGCACGCACAGGAACGTCACGCCCTCCAGGTGCTCTTCCAGCCACGCCGGGAACAGCGACGGGTGGTCCTGCGGGTCGATCCGCATCACGACCGGCTCGTGGAGCACCGCGTCCAGCAGGCTGAAGGCGAAGCCCTGGCAGAGGCTGACGTTGTCGGGGCCGGGGGTGCCGAACCGCCCGATCATCTGCAGCTCGGCGTTCTCGTCGCACACCATCGCCACGCCGAACAGGTTCTGGCGGCGCTCGGCGTAGAACTCGAAGAGGCTTCGGAACACGTCGTCGTCGGTCTGGCACAGCAGCAACTGGCGGTGGAACCGCAGCACCGCCTCCTGGCGGAGGAACTGGCGGCTGAGCGTCCGGTAGGCCTGGGTGAGGGCCTCGCAGGTCGTGTCCAGGCGGTGCTGAACGAGGTGGCGGCCGCGGTTGAGCCTGCGGGCCAGGTCGCGCCGCTGGCGGTCGCGGCGGGATCGGTGCAACTGGCGGCGGACCGTCCCGCGGAGGCGCGTCAGGTCCAGCGGCTTGGTCAGGAAGTCCGCGCAGCCGCTCCGCCAGGCCTCGTCGGCCGACTGCAGGTCGCCTCGCCCGGTGATCAGCACGGCCGGCACGCCGCCGGCGATCGTGCGGAGACGCTCCAGCAGGTCGGCGCCGCTGCCGTCCGGCAGGCACAGGTCGGCGATGATCAGGTCGGGTCGCGTCTCGCTCGCCCGCGCGCAGGCGTCGGCGACGCCGGCGGCGGTGTCGACCGCCAGATCGTCCTGGCGCAGCGCGTCGGCGATCAGTTCGCGCGTGTCGGGCTCATCGTCGACCAGCAGAATCCTGGGACGGTACGATGCATTCATGGGCGCGGCTCTCCAGCCTCGCTGCCGGTGACCCCCGCGGCCGGCGGCAACAAGACGAACACAGTGGTTCCCTCTCCGGGGGCACTGCTGATCCAGATCTTCCCGCTGGCCAGTTGCAGCAGCCGGCGGGCGCGACTGAGGCCCATCCCCCGCCTGCGGCCGGCGGCCTTGGCGGAGAAGAAGGGCGTGAAGGCGTTTTCCTGCGTCTGGGCGTCCATGCCGCGGCCG
>JAAYZK010000104.1 GCA_012514895.1 Planctomycetota bacterium
CGGCGGGCAAACTCCCTCAGGGTCTCATCGGTCATCTTCCGGTTTGTGCTCTCTGCACCCATGATCACATTCATCATCGTCATTTTAGGCTCCCAGGTAGCCCAATTCCTTGGCATAGCCCATCGCCCGCAGAATGTCGATTCGTCCGTAACCGTATCGGTGGTCCTGCCCGGCCTCGCCCAGTTCCTTAACGGTGGACATCAACAGGGTTTGAAGGAGATTGACCCGCTGGATGCCTTTGACGCGGGAGATCCCGGACGGCTCGCCCACCAGCAGAGCCATGGCCCCGGCGACGTGGGGTGTCGCCATGGACGTTCCATTCCACGCTTCCCACCGGCCCTTCAGGACGCACGAGTAGATGTCGACGCCCGGAGCGGTGACTTCCGGTTTGGAGTAGACGATCGGGAGGTATTGGGGCTCGATGTAACGGGATGTCTGGATGATCTGCGTGCGCCCGCCGCTGAAGCCGGCGGGTCTGTCGTCCGAGTCGGTCGCCCCGACGGTGAAGGCGAAGTAGTCGTTGCCGGGTGCTCCGGTGGTCTGGCTGCCCTCATTCCCGACGGCGACGACGACGGGGATGCCCAGACGGTTCGCGTTGATGATCGCCCTGGTGTACGTGTCCAGCACATCGGCCGTGAGACGCAGTCCGCCTAACGACATGCTGATGATGTCGGCTCCCTCGGTGATGGCCCATTCCATTCCGGCGAGGATCTGCGCATCCGTGCCGAGCCCCTCCCGCAGGACCCGTCCGGCCAGGATCCTCGCCTCCGGCGCCATGCCGATCCAGCGGCCGCTGCTGTTGCCGCCGGCAACCACGCCGGCGCAGTGGGTGCCGTGACCGTGATCGTCCACCGCCTTGTCCGCTCCCTCGTTGATCCGGTTCCCGCCGATGTCGAACTCAGCGTAGGAGACCACCTTGCCCGCCAGATCCGGATGCTTCGCGTCGACGCCTGTGTCCAGGATGGCGACTTTCGCCCCTTTGCCGTATGCCCCGAACGCCCCCCAGCAGGCCATCGCCCCCGTGCGGGAGAGGCCCCATGTGTAAGCCTTGTTGTCCCGGACCACGTGGGGCAGTTCATCCGGACCCGATCTGGACACGGGCGGCACGCGGATGTTCCGGTTGGGGTAGACGTCGGAAACAGACTTCACGAGCTTGGGCAGTTCTGCCAGGACGCCCTTCTCGACGTTCATGACGACGCTGCTGGACGACCAGAACTTCGACAGGCGACTGCTCTCTGCCGCCACGTCCTTGAGCCAACTTGACGTCAGGAGCGGCTCCAGGGCTTCATACCCTCTCTTCCGCAGCGCGCGGAGAGAAAGCATCTCCAGCAGAACGCCCGCAAGCAGCCACCTGGACGCATCCGTATCCGAATTCCTCAGCAACTTCCGTACGGCCGGCGTCAGTTCGCCCTTCTTCCCGAAGCGCAGGCTCTCGCGATCGGGAGGCACCAGACCCCGCGCCGTCACCATCGACCGTCGCTGACTCAACGCCTCCGTGGTTGCCTGCAGGTATTTCTGCAGGTCATCCTTCGTCTGCATCTGGATGATGACGCTGACAATGTCCTTGCGACTCTCATCCGCGATTCTCTCGATCTGCCTGGCGATGTGGCTTGTCATGTCCCTCTTCCCTGGCAAAAGATCATGTATCCCACTGAAGCCCAAAGGCCCCGTCACCCGCATCATGTGGGCAGGTCCATCCTACTGGACTGCCCAACGGCGTCAATACCCTCCCCGTCTGTTCCCTCCCTGAGCGTCGCGTCACACGGCGATCTGCGCCCCCGACGTCACGTTGGCTATTGGCCGTCCTGCTCGGCCGGGACCGTCTCACCCTTGACGGGGAAATGTCGTCGGTGAACGCTCGTTTCTCTGTCGCTGCGGACGCCGACGTTGCGGAAGAGGCGCCGGATGCCCCTGGCGTCCTGGAGGATCGGCGTGTTCATCAGGCGGTCGTGCAGGTGCGGCTCGGAGCTGTTGCCGCAGTTGTGCCGAGTAGACGGTCTGGGAGGAGACAGGTGTCGCCTCCGGCCGAACCGCCGCGAGGGACGTGCGGACTCGACTGCCCGGTCCCCGATAACACCAGAGGACCGATCGCAGATCGCAGGGGGCTCGGGTCGCCGAAGCGATCGAGAAGGGGGGATGCGATGCGCATGGTGCTGCTCTGTCGCGGCTGGAACTCCGGGATCAACGAATCCCTCGCCCTGGCGTGGCGGCAGGGATGTCCCGACATGACCGTCGACGTGTGCGACGTCGAACGCCTCACCCGCGGCGGCCTGCTGCGCCGGGGTCTGCGGCGGGTGCTGGAAAGGGGCCGCGATGCCCTGTGCCGTCCCGCTCATCACGCCCTGCTCGCCCGGAGGCTCGCCGACAGCGGCTGCCTGGAGGGGGCCGATTTCGCCCTGGCGTTCGGGACGCTCATCCCGGTCGTCGAGGGCGGGCCGCCGCAGTTCATCTACACCGACCACACCATCCAGGCCAACCTCTACTACCCCCGCGGCCTGGAGCACATGCGCCGGTGGCAGGCGGTGATGGACCTGGAGCGGGACTCCATCCAGCGGTCGCCGATGGTCTTCACGATGGGACGGCACGTGGCGCGTTCGCTCCTGGAGCACTACGGACTGTCGTCACGGCGGGTCCGCTGTGTGGGGGCCGGGTGCAACGCCCCGCCGCCTGCCGCGCCGGTGCCGGGGCGGTACGCCTCGGGGCGGATCGTCTTCGTCGGGTTCGACTGGCAGCGCAAGGGCGGGCCGGCCCTGCTGGAAGCGTTCGCCCGCCTGCGAGGCCGTCATCCGCAGGCGACGCTGACCATCGTCGGCGCGCGGCCCCGCGTGCACGGCTGGGGCGGTGCGGTGCGCGTCGTGGGCCCGGTGCCGCTGGAGCAGGTGGGGCGGCATCTGGCCGAATCGGCGGTGTTCTGCATGCCCAGCTATCGCGAGCCGTTCGGGATCGCCTACCTCGACGCGATGCATGCGGGGCTGCCGGTGGTCGCCTGGCGGCTGGGGGCGGCGCCCGACTTCGTCCTGGACGGCCGGACCGGGTACACGGTCGAGCCCGACGACCTGGACGGGCTGACCGACCGCCTGGATCGTCTGCTGGGCGACCCGGACGCCTGCCGGCGGATCGGCGGGCAGGGCTGTGCCCTCGTTCAGCGGGTGTACACCTGGCAGCGGGCACAAGCGCTGATGTGGCGGGCCATCCAGGACGATCTCGGCCTCGAGCGGCACGGGCTGCCCGACCGGGAGTCTCACCTGTGGGTCGATCCGGCGCTGAGTCCCCAGACGGCCCCCCGAGGCCCAGGCAAGTCCCCGGTGGCCTCAACGTGACGACCTGCGCGGGTCCCCCGAACTGCAGGCGGGTTCGTCATGGAAGAGGGGGGTCCGATGGCTTGGGCTGGTGCTTCCAGCGGCGGTGGAGCCAGCCGAAGTACTGGCCGGGGCAGGTGCGGACGAGTTGCTCGATGTGGCGGGTGTAGGTCTGGGTGATCCAGTGGACCGGGTCGTCGCGGCCGGCCCACTGGTCGGGGGTGATCGTGGCGGCGACGCCGATCTCGAAGCGGAAGGCGTCGTCGAGGCGCCGGGCGTAGGTGACGAAGATCGGCACCTCGTAGCGCAGGGCCAGCAGGGCGATCGAGCGGAAGGTGCTGGCGGGGCGGCCGAAGAAGTCCACGAAGACCCCGCGCCGGCCGGCGTCCTGGTCGGCAATGAAGGCGACGGCCCCGCCGGCGTGGAGGACCGCGTCGACGGCGGCGGCCGCCCCGCGCTTGTCGACGATCCGCAGGCCCTTCTGCTGGCGGATGGACCGCACGTAGCGGTCCAGGAACGCGTTGTCCAGCGGCCGCGCCACCGCCGCGGCGGGGAAGCCCAGCGACGCCAGGGCGTAGCCGCCGACCTCCCAGTTGCCGAAGTGGCCGGTCAGCAGGATCGCCCCGTCGGGCGAGGTCAGCAGGTGGCGCAGCATGCCCTCGTGGCCGGCGAAGACCAGGTGGTCGGCGAACCGCCCGGGCGTGAGCCGCCGGGGCATGATGATCGCCTCGAGGGCGAGCAGGACGACCGACTGCATCGACTCCCGCGCGACGCGGCGGACCCGGTCGGCCGGCCAGTCGGGGAAGGCGGCGGCGACGTGTTCCAGGGCCCGCCGGCGGTGGCGCGGGCTGAGGGCGAAGGCCAGCGAGCCGGCGGCGCGTCCCAGCGCGTACGCCGTCCGCACCGGCAGCATCTGGACGATGACGCCCGCGACGCGCACCAGCACGTAGAGCAGCCAGTCGACGGCGGTGTTCACGGATCTGGCCATGGAAAGACGGATTCGGACCTCCGGACGCAACGGGGCGGACCGCTTATACCCGTGCCGCCGGCGCGATGCAAGGCGAGACGGCGACGGTTTTTGCCGAAATCGGCTGTCGCAATCGCGCGCGGCGGCCGCTACAATCCGCCGCCATGGGCACGGAACGACGCTATATCAGTACGCTGAAGCCGAACGAGTCGATCGACGACATCTTTCTCGTCCGCGACAAGGACCTCCGCACCGCCGCCAACGGGTCGTCCTATATCATGTGCACCCTGGTCGACCGCTCCGGCACGCTGCCGACCCGCATGTGGCAGGCCAACGAGGCGATCTACAAGGCCATCCCCGTCGACGGCTTCATGCGGGTCCGCGGGCGCACCGAGAGCTACCGCGGGAGCCTGCAGTTCATCATCGAGGCCCTCCAGCCCATCGCCACCGACAAGGTCGACCTGGCCGACTTCATGCCCGCGACGACCCACGACGTCGAGGCCATGTGGGCCGAACTGGTCGAGATCCTCCGCGAGGTCAGGAACCCCCCCCTGCGGCGGCTGGTGAAGAAGTTCATGGAAGACCACGTCCTGGTCGCCGCGATGAAGAAATCGCCCGCCGCCGTCGAGATGCACCAGGCCTACATCGGCGGCCTGCTGGAGCACACCCTCCACGTCACCCGCCTGGCCGTCCGGGTGCTGGAGTTCTACCCCCAGCTCAACGCCGACCTGCTGCTGGCCAGCGCCTTCCTCCACGACATCGGCAAGACCGCCGAACTGACCCGCGACCTGACCTTCCGCTATACCGACCGCGGCCAGCTCGTCGGCCACATCACCATCGCCGCCGTCTGGGTCCAGCAGAAGGCCGACCTGATCGCCGAGGAGACCGGCGAGCCGTTCCCCCAGAAGACCATCGACCTGCTCCAGCACATCATCCTCAGCCATCACGGCATCCACGAGTACGGCTCGCCCAAGCTGCCGGCGATTCCCGAGGCGATGGCCCTGCACTTCCTGGACAACCTCGACGCCAAGATGAACATGTTCGAGCGCCTCATCACCACCGACACCGACGGCGACAGCAACTTCACCAATTACTACCGCGCCCTGGACGTCCGCGTCTACAAGCACTCCAATGCCCTCGACGGCGACGGCCCGGCCGACCTGTTCGCCCCGTCGGCCAACGGCCAGGGCTGAGTCTACCGCCCCAGCCGCAGCACGATGCTACCAGTCCAGCCTTGCCGACACGCGCCGGCGCTGACAGAAATCGTTGACTAATAAAATATAATCATTTATATTTTATTAGTGAACGTCACTATTCAAGCGAGCTTTCACAGGTGGATGCGACCGACATGAAAGCAACCGGCACCTACATCAAGACTTCGGCGGCAGGCGAGTCTTTCAGGGCGTTCGTCCCCGACCCACTGCCACCAGACCCGCCCATTGCGCTGGCCGGCGGTGACCACGACTTGATCGAGAAAGCCAATCGCGCGCTCGGCAGGCTCGATGGTGTCACGATGCTGTTGCCGGATGTCTCGCTGTTCCTCTACTTCTACGTCCGCAAAGAGGCCGTCCTGTCTTCGCAGATCGAGGGCACCCAGTCTTCGTTTTCCGACCTGCTGCTTCACGAGGAGTCCCTTGCGCCGGGCGTTCCCCTGGATGACGTGCAGGAAGTGAGCAACTATGTTGCCGCCACGAATCACGGCCTCAGGCGCCTGCGGGAGGATAACTTCCCGCTCTCGCTGCGTCTGATTCGGGAGATGCACGAAGTGCTCCTCTCGAAGGGGCGCGGCAGCGACAGGACGCCCGGTGAGTTCCGGCGCAGCCAGAACTGGTTGGGCGGCACCCGTCCGGGCAATGCCCGGTTCGTTCCGCCGCCCCCCGACCGCGTGGCCGAGTGCATGGGTAACCTGGAGACGTTCCTGCACGACCAGCCCCATCGCACGCCTGCGCTCATGAAGGCGGCCCTGGCCCACGTGCAATTCGAGACCATCCACCCGTTCCTGGACGGCAATGGTCGCCTGGGGAGGCTGCTCATCACGCTGATCCTGTGTGCCGAGCGCGCGCTGGCTCAGCCGCTGCTGTATCTGAGCCTGTTCTTCAAGCAGCGCCGCCAGGAGTACTATGATCGCCTCGACGCGGTCCGCCTCAACGGGGACTGGCTGGGTTGGCTGCGGTTCTTCCTGCATGGCATCGAACAGACCGCCGGCCAGGCTGCCGACACGGCCGGACGTATCCTCAGATGCTTTGAAGAGGACCGACGCAGGATCGAGCACCTGGGGCGGAAGGCCGGCTCAGTCCACCGCCTGCACGATCTCCTGCAGCATCATCCAATCACGACCATCTCCAATGCAGCGCGGCAACTCACCATGACGACACCCACCGTCGGCAGCGCTATCGAAGCGATGGAGACCCTCGGCATCGTCCGCGAGATCACCGGCAAGCAGCGCGATCGCATCTACGTCTACGACCCCTATCTCAAGATTCTCGACGAGGGAACCCAACCCTTCCCGTAGAACGGGAGGCATCGCATTGATCCGTGCATGTCTGTGGAATAACTGTTCGCCCCGTCCGCCAACGGCGAGGGCTGAGTCTACCGCCCCAGCCGCAGGGCGATGTCGCCTGTCCTGGTCTTGTCGTCCAGCGGCGCGCCGCCGCCGTCTTCCAGGTCGGGCCCGACGCTGTAGAGGACGATCCCGTCGAGCGTCCAGGCCAGCTTCAACGGTTCGCCCGTGAACGGATCGACGGGCACCGCCGGCAGGTGCCGCGGCACGAGAGCCTCCAGGTTCTCCGGGAACGCGCCTTCCGCCAGGTGATACCGCCACATCGCCACGGCCAGGGCGACCAGCCGGCGCCGCGCGTCGGCGGCGGCCGCCAGGTCGGCGGCCCTGGCGATCATCGGCGTCAGCGCCGTCGTCAGCAGGCCGCGGCTGTCGTCGGCCAGGAAGGCCCAGTCAAAGTCCTTCCACTCCTCCGCGTTCCTGTAGTACGGCTCGGCCGAGAGCCGTTCGTAGCGGCGCATCCATCGCAGGTAGCTCTCGACGTCCTGCTTCCACAGGAACACCCTGTAGCCGATCTCCGCCAGGGGGTTGAGCTCGAAGACGTGGATGACGGGGAAGACCTCCCCGGCATATCCCATGAAGGGGTCGCTCTCGGTGAACATGGCCAGGCCCGCCGCCGTGTCCAGCCGCATGCCCCGGTGCAGGGCGTCCTGGTAGCTCGTCCTGACGGCGGCGGGGGCCGCATCCAGGCTGTCAGCGGTGAGGGGGCCGGCGTCGAGCACGTACTGGAACGTGTCGAACGCGAGGCTTTCCCCCTTGAACGCCACCAGGGACCCGATGATGGGGGGCTCGGCGGTCAGGTGCTCGGCGAGGGTCCAGACGGCGTGCAGATCGGCCATCGCGTCGGCCGTCCGGCCTTCGGCGGCCGCCACGCGGGCCGAAAGACACAGCACCTGGGCCAGGTCGTGCATGATGCTCCAGGACGGCATCGCCGCCTGCGACAGGGAGGCGTACTCGACTCCGAAGTGAAAGCCCGGGCGTTCCGCCGCCTCGTGAAGCAGTTCGATCGCCGGCCGCGACTGCCTCACGTAGACGAGCATGGCCTCGTTGGCGGGGTCGAAGGGCCCTTTGTCCGGATCCAGCCAGTCGCTGACGGTCCTGCGCCACTGCCCGGTGTCGGCGTTGCGGGCCTTGAGGGCCTCCCACCCCTGGCGGTACAGCAGGGCGGCGTTCTGAGAATCCGGCACGCGCGGCGGGGCGACGGACAGGGCCATGGCGCCCGCCTCGACGCGCAGCGTCGCCATCGCCTGCCGCACCGACAGGTCGAGGTTCCAGAACGTCATGGCCGTCAGCAGTCCCCCGGCCGCCGCCGCCAACACGATGCGGCTGGGCCGCCACGTGGCGGCGACGCGTGTGCCGTCCAGCGCCGAGGTTCGCCGGCCCCACAGGACGACGACGGCCGCCGCCAGCAGCGCCGCCGCACCGGCGACGGCCGAGGAGATCAGCGGCACGCGGGCGCCGCCGGTCCTCCGCTCCACCGCCGCGAACGCCGCCATGACGGCCAGCCACGGCAGGAGCATGACGATGCTCCACGAAAGGCCCACGAGCCAGCGCCACACCCGGTCTTGCATCCGAGACACCAGGGCGGCGCCCAGCGCCGCCAGCAGCACCGCCGTCACCGCCGCCTCCAGCCAGAACAGAACGTGTCCCATGTCGATCTCCTGTCGAATCAGAACGGCAAGGAAAAGGCTTCGCCGGCCGGCGGGCCGCACGGCCGTGCCAGCGGCAGCAGGCGGCCGCCCGCCGCCATCAGGAGGCACTGCCTGTCGATCTCGTCCTCAGCCAGGTCCAGGTCCATCCGCCGGACCTGCTCGGCCAGGCAAGCCGCCCGGGCGGGCCCCTCGCGGACCGCGGGCCGGTGACCCGCGGTGAGGCTGAGGCTGAGATTCATCACCAGCAGCACCGCCGCCGCCACGCCGGCGGCGTACTGCCGGAAGGCCAGCCGGCGCGCGCGGCGCAGCTCGCCGCCGACCCTTTCCAGCACGCGGCCGCCCAACGCGGCGTCCGGCTCGGGCCCGCACCGCAGGGCCCGCTCGATCGCGGCCAGGTCGTCGGGGAGTCGTTCTTCGATCATCGCTCGGTCTCCATCATCCGCCTGAGCTTCTCCAGGGCGTAGCGGTAGCGGCTCGCGGCCGTGTTGGGGCTGATGCCGCACGCCGCGCCGATCTGGCGGAACGTCAGGTCGCCCTGCGTCTTCAGCGCCAGGACCTCCCGCTGCTCGGCCGGCAGGCGCCGCACCAGGGCCCAGAGGGCCTCGGCGCGGTCCCGGTCGTCCGGCGGGTGTGCCGCGTCGTCGGCGGCGTCCTCGATCGCGGCCGTCCCATGGTGACGGCGGGCGATCCGTGCCGTCTCGTGCCGCAGCGACGCGAACAGGTACGCCTTCAGGTCCGCCACGTATCTGAGGCGGTGGCGGCTGCGGACCATCGCGCCAAGAAAAAGCTCCTGGACGGCGTCCTCGGCATCGTGACGGCTGCCCAGCAGGCGCATCGCCGTGCGGAACAGGGCCGCACCATACCGGTCGTAGACCTGCCGATACGCCGCCTCGTCGCCCGCGGCCAGTCCTGTCAGAAGCTCATCGCCCAATCCGAAGGTCCTCTCACTACCCATGAAGAGGCCGCACCCGCCCGTTTATGTCTACAGAGTCGCATTTTTTCCGCACGACGGCGATGCGTCAACGGTGGGGCGGCCCCTGCTGCCGCCTGCGTCCCACGGTCAACGTCGCCAGCGGGCCTCGCCGGTTCAAGTCTGGCGGCCACCGCCCGACGGACGTATAGTGTCGGGCGTGGACCCAGCAGATCTCGGTTCCGGGAGACAGGCCATGAATGCCAGACACGCCGCGGGCACCCTCCTTATCGTCCTGATCGCTCTGGGCTCGGCGGCGCCCGTGCCGGCCCGGGCGGACCAGTTCAGTTGGAGCCGGCCCCATGCGACGGTCCTGCCCACGGGGAATCTCCAGTGGCGGCCGGAGCCGTTTGTCTACCGCGCGGGGCAGGCCGTGCGGTACATCGACTTCGACACCGGCGACGACGCCAACCCGGGCAGCCGCCAGCGGCCGTGGAAACGCCACCCCTGGGACGCCGCCGCCGCCCACGCGGCCGGCGCCGATCGGGGGGTCGACACGTACGTCTTCAAACGCGGGGTGATCTACCGCGGCGAGATCCGCGCGGCCGCCTCGGGCGAACCGGGAAGGCCGATCCGGCTGACCAGCGATCCGTCCTGGGGCGAAGGCGAGGCGCTGCTGTACGGCTCGGTGCGCCTGGACGGCACGTGGCGGCGCTGCACGGCGGCCGAGGCGCCGGGCATCCCGCAGCCGGAGAAGGTCTGGTACCTCGACCTGGGCGACCGTTTCGACACCGACTCGAAAGACACCCGCCTGTCGGCGATCTGGCGGATCGCCGACGGCCGGGCCGTCCGCCTGGCCATCGCGCGGGACCCCGACTGGACGATCACCGATCCGGACGACCCCTTCACCGGCTGGTACCGCTGGAAGACCTTCACCGGCGCCGTCAGCGACGGCTGGCTGGCCAACCCGGAGCACCTGGCCGGCCGCGCCGGGGACTTCTTCGACGGCGGGTTCGTCTGGACCCAGCACCGCAACCTGATGGGCTCGGTCCACAAGGTGAAGATCCAGCGCTACGACCCGGCGGCGGGGGCCGTCTGGATCGACTCGCCGGGCGGGGCGCAGTACCGCTCCCGCTGGCGCGGCCGGCCGGATGAGCCGTTCGAACTGGACCGCCCGATCCACTACTATGTCGAGAACGTCCGCGCCTGCCTCGACTCGCCCGGGGAGTACTTCTACGACGTCGACGGGCCGCACGCCGGCAGGCTCTATCTCCGCCTGGACGACGACTCGGACCCCAACGGCGCCGTCCTGGAGGCGGCCCAGGTCCGCTCGCCGATCGGGATCTTCGACCGCAGCCACATCGAGGTCAGCGGCCTGACGTTCCGCTTCAACGACGACGATGACGGCCTGTACGGCTGGCCGCCGTACATCGGCGCCTCGCCGATGGTCCGCATCGTGGGCAACTGCACCGGCGTGACGGTCCGGCACTGCCGGTTCATCGACGTGATGAACGCCGTGGTGGCGTTCCCCCGCCCGACGGGCGTGGGGGGACCGGCCCAGGCGTCGCAGCGCGACATCGGCGCGTTCGCCGACGACGTGATGGGCGACATCGTCATCGCCGACAACGACGTCCGCAACGCCGACATGGCCGGGGCGATCTGGGTCAACGGGGCCGGCCAGGGCGCCGCCGGCGAAGCCTGGGGACGGCTCGGCCACGTCGACGTGCTGCGCAACCGCGTGGTCAACAGCGGCTATCGGCCGGGCAGGAGCCCCACCTCGTCGATCCCCGCCATCAGCGTCGTCCTGGCCGAAACCGCCGAGATCGCCGGGAACATCGTCGACACCAGTTGGGGCAACGGGATATTCACGCTGGGCGGCAAACCCAACCGGACCGTCAACGAGGTGCCCCTGGCCCGGCTGCTCATCCACCACAACCAGCTCGACAACACCATGCTCGGCTGCAACGACTACGGGGGGCTGGAGCTGTTCCAGGGCGGTCCAGCCTACATCTACAACAACGTCAGCCGCAACACCGTCGGCACGCAGACCTTCACGCCGGCCAACCTGGGCTACAACCTCTACCTCGACGGGGCGTTCAAGGTCTACAGCTTCAACAACATCCTCGCCGGCAAGGTCAAGCCCGACCGGCCCGACAGCTACGGCCACTGCGGCTACTTCATGGTGTTCGGCTTCCTCGACCACCTGTTCAACAACACGATCTACCACTTCGAGTACGGACTGAACGGCAGCAGCGGCAACCGCTCGTGCATCCTGGGCAACGTCCTGGTCGACTGCTCGAAGAGCTTCCTGGGCCAGAACCGCCCCGGCGACGTGTCGATGCTCTTCGGCGGCGATACCGGCGAGATGGGCCGTCTGGGCATCCCCACGATGGCCTATGCCTCCAATGTCTTCCACGGCGCCCCCCGGGGCGGCCGCGAAGGCGAGGGGGCCTTCGGCTTCGTGGGGGGCATCGGCCCCAACGCCGGCGGCGGGGCCAAGGTCCACTCCGGCGATACGCTGGAGGAACTCCGCGAGGCGCTGACGGCCATGAACTGCCGCCTGGCGACCCTCGGCGTCCACGTCGAAGACAACCCCCTGACCGACCCGGCGGCCTTCGACTACCGCCCCGCCGCCGGCTCGGCCGCGACGGGTCGGGGCGTGACGTTCTTCGTGCCGTGGGGCCTGGCCCGGGTGGTGGGGGAGTGGAATTTCTACGGCGGCGGCGCCGACCCGACCGTCGTCCTCGGCGAGCACTTCTACATGCAGAGCGAGCACATGGAGCGCGGGATGTACTACTTCATCCCCCGCAACGACCTGGTCCTCTCGACGGCGGCCGCCGGCGACTACGTCCGCGGGCCCCTGGAGGACTGGATCGACGGCGCCCTGCGCTTCGACGGGGTCAGCCGCTGGGCCGTGCTCACCCATGAGGAGATGAGCCGGCCGGTGCCCTACCCGTTCACCCTCGGCGGCGACGGGCGGGTCGTCGAGGCCGATCCGCCCGTGCCCTTCCCGGGCGAGCCCCGCAGAACGCTGGACATGGACACCAACAACTTCCTCATCGAGGTCTACTTCCGCTGCCGCGACGGCCACGCCGGCGGGGGGTTGGCCGGCAAGACCGACGGTGCGGCGGGCTACGAACTGGGCGTCGATTCCCAAGGCCGTCTGGCGCTGACGCTGCGGTCGCCGGCGGGCGGCGGCACACTCACGGGCCCGGCGGTCAACGACGGGCAGTGGCACCACGCCATCGCCGAGGTGGATCGCCGCCTCGCCGTCGCCGCCCTCTACGTCGACGGTGAGCGGGCGCCCGCCTCGGAGCTGGGCATGGCGGGCGGCGCCTCGTTGAGCAACGGGGGCGATTTCATCGTCGGCAAGGCCGCCGATGGACGCTGCTTCGCCGGCGACATCGATTTCCTCCGCATCTCGCGCGGCACGCTCGCCGATGCGCGGACGACCATCGAGGAGCTGTACGCCTGGCAGTTCGACGGCCCGCACCTGCGCGACTTCACCGGCCGCCGCCCCCTCGGCCGCCGCGACGCCGGGGCGCTGGAGGCGGACCGCTGAGCCGCGCGTGCGCGATGGGGCGAGGAGCCTGCGTGTGACCGAGATCATCTCCTGGCACTCCGAAACTTCGTGAAAACCTTCAGGCCATGTGCCTGAGAGGCCTTGGGCGCGGGCTTCAGGCTTCAGGCTTCAGGAACGACAGGAACGCAGGTGTCCACGAGCTGTTCGCTGCCGTTCCTCACGCCTCACGCCTCACGCCTTCCGGCGGACCGAACCTGGCGAACGGCGGGCCCCCGATTCCCGCCTCGCTCACAGCCGCCTCACCGCCCGCGGCGCATCCGCGGCCGTGGCCGAAGGCGCCGCACGCCGCCGTCTCACCCTGAGGGCCTTGTCCA
>JAAYZK010000105.1 GCA_012514895.1 Planctomycetota bacterium
ACCTGACCACGACGAAGATCAAGCAGGTCTACGACGACGCACACCCCCTGGTCGGGTGACGGCCTGGAACGGCGGCGTTGGCCGCCTACTTCGGAATCCGGGATTCGCCGTTCACGTGCCGTCTCCACGCGCGCACCCACCACGGCGGGGTGCCCAGCACGCGGGGGCGGGTGAAGCGTTCGAGCAGGGGGGTGAAGGTGTTCATCGCCAGGACCGCCAGGTAGAAGGGGGTCGGGACCGGCGTGTACAGCCGCAGCAGCATGCCGGCGACCCCGCAGCCCAGTCCGAAGAGGATCTGCCCCAGGGGCGTTACCGGGCGGGTGGTCATTTCCGAGGCCAGGAAGAATGCCGCCAGCAGCAGCCCGCCGGTGCCGACGTGGTAGCTGATGTACGTGAAGCCCACGTCCAGCCCCTCGGCCCTCAGGGGCAGCCACACCCGCTGGGCGCCGCCTTCGGGTCCGAGCAACTGGATCGGCGCGATCGCGGCGACCGCGGCGGCGGCCAGGACGACGGCGGCGGGCAGGAACCAGGCGACGTAGTGGCGATACACCAGGTACAGGCCCGCCAGCACCAGGACGAGCGAGGCGGTCTCGCCGATCGCCCCGGCGGTGGCGCCGGCCAGCACGGCCGCCATCGACGGCAGCTTCAGCAGCCCGTCGGCCAGCGTCCGATGGGGCGTTCCGCCGGGGCGGCTCAAGTCCCGCAGGGCGACGATCGGCCGCGGGAGGGCTACCGCGTCGGCGGCGTGCGCGCCGGCGGCGTGGCGGCCGTACCGGTGGAACGCCCCGGCCGCCCGGGTGTCCCGCACGTCGCCGAGGACGACGCGGGAGGGCTCGAGCAGCCCATAGGCGGCGGGGTTGACCGACGCGGCGAACAGCACGCCCACGGCCAGACGGCCCACCAGGGCCGGCTGCCAGAGGAAGTGGCCCACCCCGCCGAAGATCGCCTTGCCCGCGACGATCGCGAAGGCCGCCCCGACCAGCGGGACATACCACGGCACCGACGCCGGCAGGGTCAGCGCCAGCAGCAGCCCCGTCAGCCAGGCGTGCGAGCGGGCGCCCAGGGCGGGGGTGCGCGTGACGCGGAAGTAGGCCCACTCGAACCCCACGCAGCCGGCGACGCTCAGCAGGGCCACCGCGGCGGCGCGGTAGCCGAACAGGACCACCCCGGCCGCCAGCGGCGCCGCCGCCGCGACCAGGGAGACCAGGAAGACGGTGCGGCTGCCCTCGGGGGCGCGGAGCAGCGGCGGCTGCCGCCAGGGGGGCAGCACGTCGAGGGTCGCCGGCGGGAGAGGGCGGGGCGCCTCAGTCACCGGCGTACTCCTCGGCGGGCCCGTCGCGGCGGACCAGGGCCGCCAGGGTCCGCACGCGGTGGGTCAGGGGCCAGCGGGCCGGGCAGACGTAGCTGCACACCCCGCAGCCCAGGCAGGCGGTCACCTCGTACCGCCGTGCCCGCTCCAGGTCGCCCAGTTCGTACATGTCGTTGAGGCTGGCCACGTCCAGGCGGACGGGGCAGTGGTCGGTGCACCAGCCGCACCGGATGCACGCCGTCGCCGATCGTTCGTCGGCCGCCGGCAGCGACAGCAGGGCGCTGGTGGCCGGCCCGACGACGGCATCGTCGGGCAGGGCGGTGCCGGTCATGGGCCCGCCGTGGCAGAAGTTGCCCTCCACGGGCGCCCCGCACGCCGCCAGCAGGTCCGACGCCGCCAGCCCCATGGGCACCAGCCGGTTGCCGCCCCGTCGGACGTTCACGCCGCTGACGGTGACGACACGCCACGTCGGCGGCCGTCCCGTCACGACCCACCGGTGCACCGCCGCGCACGCCGCGACGTTCAGGACCGCCACCCCCACGTGCATCGGCGACCGCCCCGGCGGGGGAATGCGGCCGGTGACGACGGCCGTGAGCATCGTCGGGTTGCCCATCGGGTACTTGTGCTCCACCGCCAGCGACTGGATGCCCCGCCGCTCGGCGGCCAGGGCCATGGCGCGGTAACGGTCGATCCGCCGGGCGTCCACGGCAAGGGCGGTCCGCCCGACGCCCAGCGCCCGGGCGACGACGGCGGCGGCCGTCACGATCGATTCGCCCCGGGTGGCCATCAGGCGGTGTTCGCAGGTCAGGTACGGCTCATTCTCCAGGCCGTTGATGATCAGCACATCCACGCCCGCGCGGCGGTGGCGGCGGCACCAGGACGCCAGCGGCTCGGGCGGACAGGTGCAGGTCGTCAGCCCGCCGGCGGCCAGGTGATCGAGGATCCCCTCGGGGGCCGCATCCTGCCAGGGCAGCGGCGCTTCGGCTCTCCCGGCGTCCTCCAGGGGGGTCAGGTCGGTCAGTTCGACGGAGGGGCACTCGTAAGCGTAGGTGTCCAGGTCGGTTCCGTGCGGCCGTCCGGCCAGGCGGCAGCGGCCGACGCCGGCGACAACCCCGCCGGTCGGCGCGTAGATCGGCATCTGCCCGCCGCCGGCGACGGCCAGGCGGTCCCCGTCGGCGACCCGCTGGCCCGGGCGCACCAGGACCGTCACGCCCCCCAGCAGACACGGATCGGCCGGGACGTGAAGCGCCTCGGGGATGGGGATCGGCTCGATGTCCTGGTTGAGGGTGGCGTGCTTCTCGTCCGGCAGGTCGAGCCCGCCGACGAACGTGCCGAACCGTTGCCTTCGCATGGCTGCATCTTATCGCGACGGGCCGGGCAAGTCACCCCGCTCGATTCGCCGACAATCTGCTTGCCCCGCATCGCCCCGGGGGCGACAATGGCGGTCATGTCAACGGGTACGTCGCCAACTCTCGCCAGGGGGTGAGTCTACGGATGATGCAGAGGTGGACGGCAACGTGGGACGGAGCGTTGATCGAAGTGAGATTCGAGGACGTTCCTTTTTCCAAGAGCGACGCGTCGCTGGGGCGCTACCCGACCGGTGAGCTGCTCGTGGACGGCGTGAGCCTCGTGCGGCGCGCATCCGATTCGCCGACCAGTGTGGAACTTCGGGCGGCCCTCCGGCGGCCCGGCGGCGGCCGCGCGGGCATCTGCGCCCGCGTCCGCTGCGGGTCCAAGGCCGTCTCCTGCGACATCCGTATCGACAACCAGCGGTTGAACGTCTCGCCCTGCCGGTTCTGAGAAGCTGTTTCAGAACCCTTCTGCGAGCGGATGTTCCCTGGAGAACGCCGAAGTCAGGGGGTCTCTGAGAAGGCCTCTAAGCCGCCGTGTTCAGCGTGGTTGTCTCGACAGCCCGGTGCTGCGGGGCCTGGAGGGAGGCGACCGTCTCGAGGACGGCGGTGTACTCGTCGATCAGGCCCTCGCGGGCCCGGCGGTCCAGTTCCTGGCTGATCCGGGCGGCACCGACACGGCCCAGCACGCGGGCGGCCAGCAACTGCTCGCCTGTCATCCTGCTCAGCGGGGTATGCATGTGTGGCAACCTCCTTGTCCTGGTGACATCCGCAGGGACTATCGGCCGGTCGAGGGCGCGACTTCACTTGGCGTGCCCGGGAATCCGCCCATCTAACGCCCTTTAAGGTCAGATGCTTACGGCGATTTCCGCGGAAATGCGGTCGTGGCCGGTTCAGACGCTTGACATCGTCGGGCCGTGTGGTACAGTTCTCGAACTTGCCTGTGGGCGGCCCCGTCGCCCGAAACAGCGCGGCCGTGGCGGAACTGGCAGACGCGCAGGCTTCAGGTGCCTGTGCCCGCAAGGGCGTGGAGGTTCGACTCCTCTCGGCCGCATCGGGTCTTCTCCCTGGGTGGGGAGAAGACCCGTTTTTGTGCGCGTGGAGACGACAGTTTCCCCTTGCATCGGGCTTTCGAAGCGGTATACTACGTGGCTCTTTGGTCTTGCTCGGCTTGGAGTAGGGCGGTAACCTGCTTGGCCGGCGGGGCTTGGAAACGGAACATCCCCGAGACGGAGTGAAGGACAATGTCGCGGAAATGCTATTTTACCGGTCGCCGGACGACGACGGGTCGCAAGTATGCCCATCGCGGCCGCGCCAAGTACCTCGGCGGCGTGGGTATCCGCACGACGGGCAAGACCAAGCGGAAGTTCAAGCCGAACATCCAGAAGGTCCGCGCGGTCGTGGACGGGGTGCCCCAGCGGATCCGCGTGTCGGCCAAGGCGATCAAGATGGGCCTGGTCGTCAAGCCCCTCAAGCGCACCTGGAAACCCGACGCCGACCAAACCAGCCGCTGATCGGCCGCGTAGAACACGCCGCGGGACGTTCTTCTTCCCCGGCGGCGCACATGCCGCGGATTTCGAAAGACCCGTCCCCGGACGGGTCTTTTCACGCGCCGGCAGGCTGTGGGAACGGCCTGATTGGAGCAGGCGTATGCAACGCACCCTGATTGCCCAGGCCCTGGCGGGCCGGGGCGTGAATGAGACCATCACCGTCGGCGGCTGGGTCCGGACGGTCCGCGTCAGCAAGGGCGGGTTCGCCTTCGTGACGATCAGCGACGGGTCGGCCTTCGACCTGCTCCAGATCGTCGCCGGCGGCGATCTGCCCAACTACGACAGCGAGATCGCCCACCTCACCGCCGGCTGCAGCCTCCTGGCGACCGGCACGCTCGTACCCAGCCAGGGCAAGGGCCAGAGCTACGAGCTGCAGGCCGCCGAGATCCGCGTTCTGGGGCGGGCCGACGCCGAGACGTACCCCATCCAGCAGAAGCGCCACAGCTTCGAGTTCCTCCGCGCGCAGGCCCACCTGCGCCCGCGGACCAACACGTTCGGGGCCGTCGCGCGGGTCCGCAACGCCATGAGCATGGCGATCCACGAGTTCTTCCAGGAGCGCGGCTTCCTCTACATCCACACGCCGATCATCACCGCCAGCGACTGCGAGGGCGCCGGGCAGATGTTCCGTGTGACCACGCTGGACCCCGCCCACCCGCCGACGGACGGCGACGGGGGCGTCGACTTCGGCGAGGACTTCTTCGGCCGCCGCACGAACCTCACCGTCAGCGGCCAACTGGAGGCCGAGACCTACGCCTGCGCCCTGGGCAACGTCTACACCTTCGGCCCGACGTTCCGCGCAGAGAACTCCAACACCGCGCGGCACCTGGCGGAGTTCTGGATGGTCGAGCCGGAGATGGCTTTCTGCGACCTGCAGGGCAATGCCGACGTCGCCGAGTCGTTCGTCAAGCACATCTTCCGGGCGGTGCTCGAGCGCTGCCCGGCGGACATGGCCTTCTTCAACGAGCGGATCGACACGACGGTCCGCTCGACGCTGGAGCACATCATCGACTCGCCCTTCGAACGGCTGACCTACAGCGAGGCGATCGACATCCTCACCGCCAGCGGGCGGCAGTTCGAGTACCCCGTGCGGTGGGGCGCCGACCTGCAGAGCGGCCACGAGCGCTACCTCACGGAGGAACACGTCGGGCGGCCGGTCATCGTGACCGACTACCCCGCGACGATCAAGCCGTTCTACATGCGGCTCAGCGACGACGGGCGGACGGTCGCGGCCATGGACGTCCTGGTGCCCAAGATCGGCGAGATCATCGGCGGCAGCCAGCGCGAGGAGCGCCTCGACGTGCTGGCCTCTCGCATGGCCGTCCAGCAGCTCGACGAGGCCGACTACTGGTGGTACGCGGACCTCCGCCGGTACGGCACGGTGCCCCACGCGGGATTCGGCCTGGGGCTGGAGCGGACCGTCCAGTTCGTCACCGGCATGGCCAACATCCGCGACGTCATCCCCTACCCCAGGACGCCGCGCAGCGCGGATTTCTAGAACACGTTCACCCAGGCGAGGGCCGGTTGTGGATTCCCCCAGGCTGGACATGTCGGACGCCCCTCGCGGCGGCATCGGGGAGATGCTCGCCATCGCGCTGCCCATGGTGATGTCGCACGCCTGCGACACGGCGATGACCTTCACGGACCGGCTGTTCCTGGCGAAGCTCGGGCCGGTGCACATGTCCGCCGCGATGAGCGGGGGGCTGAGCAGTTGGATGATGATGACGTTCTGGGTGGGGCTCATCAGCTACAGCACGGCCCTGGTCGCCCAGTACCTCGGCTCGGGCAACCGCCGGCGGTGCGCCGTCGTGACGACCCAGGCGCTGATCATCGCCGCCGCGGCGTACCCGGTCATCCTCCTGGCCCGCCCGGCGGCCCACGCGCTGTTCGCCGTGATGGACATCCCCCCCGGGCAACTGGCCCTGCAGGCGGTCTACTTCGACATCCTGCTGTACGGGTCGATCATCGGCCTCGTGCGGTCGGCGCTGAGCGGGTTTTTCAGCGGGGTCGGGCGCACGCGGGTGGTGATGCTGGCGACGCTGGTGTCGATGGTCGTCAACATCGTGATGAACTGGGTGCTGATCTACGGCAAGCTGGGCGCCCCGGCCCTGGGCATCCGCGGGGCCGCCTACGGGACGATCCTCGGCGGGGCGGTCGGCCTGGTGGTGCTCATCGCGGCGTACCTGCGGCCGGCGATCCGCCATGCGTACGGGGTGTCGGAGGGCTGGCGGCTCGACCGCTTCGCGCTGGGGGCCCTGGTGCGCTTCGGGTACCCGGCCGGGCTGGAGATGGCCCTGAACATGCTGGCCTTCGCCGCCCTGATCATGACCTTCCAGGCCGTTGACCCCGCGACCGGGGCGGCGATCACCATCGTGTTCAACTGGGACATGGTCTGCTTCGTGCCCATGATCGGCGTCAACGTCGGCGTCGTCAGCCTCGTCGGCCGCTACATGGGGGCGCGGCAGCCCGACGTGGCCCATCGCGCGACGATGTCCGGCCTGCGCCTGGCGGTGGCGTGGTCGGCGATGATCCTGCTGGCGTTCGCCCTCTTCGCCGGGCCGCTGGTGGGCATTTTCCAGCCCGCCGAGAGCCAGGGGGTCTTCGAGACGGCGCGGCCGCTGGCGGTGTTCATGCTGCGGCTGGCGAGCCTCTACGTCATGGCCGACGCGGTCATGCTGGTCTTCAGCGGCGCCCTGCGCGGCGCGGGCGACACCTTCTGGGCGATGTGCATCTCCGTGGGCTTCCACTGGCTGTTTCTGCCGGTCACGTGGGTGATGCTCCGCGTTTTCCACATCGGTCCGCGGCCGACGTGGGTGGTCCTGGTCGTGCTGATCGTGGTCTGCAGCGCCGCGTTCTACCTGCGTTACCGCACCGGCCGCTGGCGGGACATCCGGGTCGTCCACGGGGGCCTGGAGACCGTGCCCCCCGACGCCGGCGTGCCCGAGCTGCCGGAAGCGTAGGCGGACCGCCCGGGCTGCCGCCCGGACGGTCCGCTCGCCGATGGCACGGCAGTGTCCGCGTCAGAAGAAGAAGCGCGCCCCCAGTTCGATCGTGAAGCTGCGTTCGCCGTCGTCGGGGTTGATGCCCCAGCCTGGCTTGACGTACACCACGCTGCCGGTGGTGATGACCTTGCCGATCTCCCCGCCGGCCCAGAAGGAGAACTCCTCCTCCTCGATATCGTAGACCGGCTGGATCTCCGGCTGGATGTAGATGCCGTCCAGCAGGTCCCTCCCCAGCTCCGTCACCGGCTGCATGATGTACCACTGCCCGCGGAGGCGTGAGACGGCTGGTCGCCCGTCATCGCGATCGAAGCTCCAGTCGTAGTAGTTCATCAGGGCGACGAACCCGTTGCTGGGAGTGTCCACCACCCAGTGGAGGCCCGAGGTCAGGATCCACGCGTCGTTGCCCAGGACGTCCTCCGAGGCGGTCGGCATCCAGACGTCCAGTGTCACCAGGACGTCCCCGTACTCGTCCCCGCGCCGTTCCCAGCTGTCGGCCGTCCTGTTGGGGATCTCGTCGAATCGCCAGATCACCCCGACCTTGAGGTCGCCGATGCCGAAGTCGTCGCCGTCGCTGTCCAGGTCGGACGCCTCCACGCCGGCCCCGCCGATCCATGGCACGTCGCCGAGGTTGTCCGGCAGGGAGCCGGAGCGGCTCTCGAACGTCGGGGTATCCTCGAAGTCCGCCCACCGCAGCGGCGCGAAGGCGGCCGTCAGGGCCAGGTTGTTCGACAGCGGCACCTGGCCGGACAGCCAGAGGTCCTGCTGCATGAAATCGTTATCCATCTCGGCGTAGCGGTACGACACGTCGATCAGCGTGTCGAAGGCGCGGGGGTCGGTGCCGGTGATGCTCTCGCGGTCCTCCCCGACGATGTTCCCCTCGCGGCGGAAGGGGTTCAACGAGTCATCCCTGTCGTTCTGTGCCAGGACCGGCCAGGACGGCACGGCCTGACGCCAGGCAGTGTCGGCCGGGAGGTTCGAGAGGCTCGACAGGCCCGACAGGCTCGTAAAACTCGGAGAACTCGGGCTTTCCAGGATCGAGGGCACGTAGGCGGCGAGCTGTTCGCCCTCCGACGCGCTGGTGCCGCCGAAGCTCAGAAGAACGCACAGGACCAGTCCCAGCAGTCCCCAGTGGTGTGTGCGACGTTTCATGGTCTGCTCCCCTTGACGATGTGGGCGCCCGCCATTGGGCGCCGACTCGCGGTTGTCATTATAGCAGCGGGCGTCGTCCACCGCCGCGACCCCGCGCGACGGTTCCCCGTACCGGTGCTATCGTTCAGGCGGGCCCGCGGGCTTGAGGCCGTTTGCCGATTGGCCGCCCCGAACGCCTGACGGAGACGAACGGCCTGAGCCATGCCAAGTCGCCGTTCCCGCGGCCGCTCCTGCAGCCTGGGCCTGCCGTTGGGCCCGCGCGCGGAGAGTCCGCGCCAAAAGCCGCAACGGGAGGGAGCTCGGCTACTTGCGATGCCGGAAGACGATGCGCCCGCGCGTCAGGTCGTACGGGCTCAACTGAACCGTCACCCGGTCCCCCGGGAGGATGCGGATGTAGTGCTGGCGCATCTTGCCGCTGACGTGCCCCAGCACCTCGTGCTCGCCGTGCTCGGAAGAGATCTTCAGCTTGAACATCGCGTTCGGCAGCGCGGCGACGACAGTCGCCTCCAGCTCAATGACGTCCTGCTTAGCCATGGTGCTCCAGCACAATGAAGTCGACCGGCGATTGCCCGCACAGGGCCTTCCGTCGCCGAACGATCGATCCCGTAACCATACCCTATGTTCCATCATTCGTCAAAGGTCGGCCAGAAGATTCTCCCCGCCGCCCCTCGCCGTTGCCGCCGGGGCGTTGACTTGGACGCGGCGGCGGTCCATAGTAGACCCTCTGGCCACGGGGCTCGCCGAGCCCCCCAAACAGGAGTGCCGCGATGTCCGACACCGTTGATGCCGCCCAGGTCCGCCACGTGAGCCTGCTGTCGCGGATCACCCTCAGCGAGGAGGAGATCCGGACGTTCGGCCGCCAGCTCAGTTCGATCGTGAGCTACTTCGACAAGCTCAACGAGCTGGACACCGCCGGCGTCGAGCCGATGGCCCACGCGCTGGACTTCCACAACGTCCTGGCCGCCGACGCCCTGGGTGAAAGCCTCACCCCCGACCAGGCCCTGGCCAATGCCCCGGCGCGCGACGACAACTTTTTTATGGTGCCCAAGGTTCTCGGAGACTCCTGATGTCCTCGGCGATCGAAATGACTCTCACGCAGTTGCGCGACGCCCTCGCCGCCGGCGCCGTGTCGTCTGTCGAGGCCACGCGGGCGTATCTGGACGCCATCGCCGCGCGGGACGGGACGATCCGCGCGTACACGCAGGTTTTTGCCGAGCGGGCCCTGGAGCGTGCCGCCGCCGCCGACGCCGCCCGTGCCGCCGGACGGCCGGGCGGGCTCCTGGCGGGGGTGCCGGTGTCCATCAAGGACAACATGTGCACCGACTACGGCCGCACCACCTGCGCCAGCCGCATGCTGGAGCACTTCGCCGCCCCCTACACCGCCACGGCCGTCCGTCGCCTGGAGGACGCCGGGGCGATCGTCCTGGGCAAGACCAACATGGACGAGTTCGCCATGGGCTCGTCCACGGAGAACAGCCGCCTGCAGCAGACGACCAACCCGTGGGACCCCGCGCGCGTGCCCGGGGGCTCCTCCGGTGGGGCCGCCGCGTCCGTCGCCGGACGGCTGTGCGCGGGCGCCCTGGGCAGCGACACCGGGGGGTCCATCCGCCTGCCGGCGGCCCTGTGCGGGTGCGTCGGCCTCAAGCCCACCTACGGCCGCGTCAGCCGGTACGGCCTGGTGGCCTTCGCCTCCAGCCTCGACCAGATCGGCCCGCTGACCCGCACCGTCGCGGATGCGGCCCTGCTGACGGAGGTCCTCTGCGGCCACGACCCGCTGGATTCCACCAGCGTCGCCCAGCCGGCGCCCGCCTGCCTGGCCGAGCTGGAGACGCCGGTGGACGGCCTGCGGGTGGGGCTGGTCCGCGAGTGGGTATCGGACCGGCTGGACCCCCAGACGCACCAGGCGGTCGACCGGGCCGTGGGGGCGCTGAGCGATCAGGGGGCCAGGATCGTCGAGGTCTCTCTGCCGCACAGCCGGATCGACGTCGGCCGCGACGGGGCCCTGAGCAGCTACGCGGTGGCGTGCTACTACATCGTCGCGACCGCCGAGGCCTCCAGCAACCTCGCCCGCTACGACGGCGTGCACTACGGCCACCGGACGGCCGAGGCGGGCGAGGACATCGTCGAGATGGTCAGCCGCAGCCGCGCCCAGGCCTTCGGCGACGAGGTCAAACAGCGGATCATGCTGGGGACGTACACGCTTTCGAGCGGCTACTACGACGCGTACTACCTCAAGGCCCTGAAGGTCCGCCGCCTGATCGCCGGCGACTTCCACCGGGCCTTCGAGCAGGTCGACGTCCTGCTGGGGCCGACCAGCCCCGAGCCGGCGTTCGCCATCGGGGCCAAGACGGCCGACCCGCTGACGATGTACCTCACCGACGTCTTCACCCTCTCGACCAACCTGGCGGGCCTGCCGGCCATCAGCCTGCCGGCCGGCCTGAGCCGCGAGGGCCTGCCCCTGGCCGTCCAGCTCCAGGGGCCCGTCTTCCAGGAACCCCGGCTCCTCCGCGCCGCCCGCATGATCGAAAGGGCGCTCGACCTGGGAGCGATGATCCCGCCCTGCGTGAAGGGACTGCCGTCATGACCGCACGCGACAACGACATCATCACGCCGCTGATCGGCGTGGAGATCCACGTGGAGTTGGACACCGAAACGAAGATGTTCTGCCGGTGCCGCAACCGGTTCGGCGATCCGCCCAACACGAACGTCTGCCCAGTGTGCCTGGGGCTGCCCGGAGCGCTGCCGGTGATGAACGCCAGGGCGGTCGAGTACGCCATGCTCGCGGGGATGGCCCTGGGCTGCGAGGTGCCCGACCTCACCAAGTGGGACCGCAAGAACTACTACTATCCCGACCTGCCCAAGAACTACCAGATCAGCCAGTACGACTTGCCGCTGGCCCGCGACGGCTCGATCGACGTGCCTCTGCCGGACGGGTCGGTCACGACCGTCCGCATCCTCCGCGCCCACCTGGAAGAGGATGCCGGCAAGAACATCCACGACCACCCCGGCCACACCTGCGTCGACCTCAACCGCGCCGGCACTCCGCTGCTGGAGATCGTCTCCCAGCCCGACATGCACTCGGCCGTCGAGGTCGGCGCGTACGGCCGCGCCATGCAGCGGCTGGTCCGCTGGCTGGGCGTCTCCCAGGCCAACATGCAGATGGGCCACATGCGCTTCGAGCCCAACATCAACCTGCACATCCTCCGCGACGGCGTCACGTACAAGACGCCCATCGTCGAGGTGAAGAACCTCAACAGCTTCCGCAGCCTCGAAGGCTGCGTCGAGTACGAGATCCGCCGCCAGTACCAGGCGTGGTGCGACGACCCGGACTGCACGCTGGAGAAATTCGGCAAGGAGAATCGCGGCTACGACGTCGACAGCGGACGCACCGTCTACCAGCGGTCCAAGGAAGAGGCCCACGACTACCGCTACTTCCCCGACCCCGACCTGGTGCCCGTCGTCGTCACCGACGACCTCCGCCACCGCCTTCGCCAGGGGATCGGCGAACTGCCGCTCGCCCGCCGGCAGCGGTACATGGACGCGTACGGCCTGTCGTTCAAGGAGGCCGACGCCCTCACCCAGGACGCCGCCACCGGCGACCTGCTGGACGACGCCGTTGCCGCCGGGGCCACGGCCAAGCGGGTGACCAACCTCCTGCTGGGCCGCGTCGCCGCCGTCGCCAACGAACGGGGGTGCACGCCGGCCGAGGTCGGCGTCGACGCCCGCCAACTGGGCGAACTGGCGGCGATGATCGACGCGGCCGCCGTCAACGCCTCGGCCGGCGATCGCATCCTGGACATCCTCATCGCCGAGGGCGGTTCGCCCCGGGCGATCGCCGAGGCCCGCAACCTCCTGGCCGTCACCGACACCGCCGCCCTCGAAGCCTGGGTCGACGATGTCCTGGCCGCCCATCCCGAGATCGTCGAGCAGATCCGCTCGGGCCACAAGAAGGCCAAACAGGCCTTCGGTTTCCTGATGGGCCAGGTCATGAAGACCTCCCAGGGCAAAGCCCCGCCCGCCGAGGCGAAGCGCCTGCTGGATGAGAGGCTCCATGTAAGATAAGCCATTTTTAAAGCAGGAGTTGACGATGGCTGAGCAGTGGTACGACAAGCCGATGCGGATCGCCGCCCTTCAGTGCCAGTTCGACGGCTACGAGCCGCTGGCGGTCCTGGACGGCTGGCTGGAGCGGGGGTTCAACGTCGAGCAGTTGTTCCACCCGATGGCATCGGGCTACACGGCCGTCTACGACGACGCGGCCCACGGCCCGCTGGTCCGCCGGTACATCGCCAGGGCCAAGGCGTCCGGCATGCGGATCATCCTCTACGTCAACGTGCACATCCTGCCGCCCGAGCAGGCCGACAAGGCCGAGCTCTGGGGCCGGCGACGCGCGGACGGCGGTTTTCACACGGCGTACGACACCTACTACTGCCCGTGCCTCAACGGGCCGTGGACCGACCGCTTCATGGAGGTCCTCGACGCCGTCTGCCGCCTCGACGTCGACGGGGTCTTCCTGGATGGACCGATCGCCAACGAGTGCTGCTGCGAGCACTGCCGGCGCCGCCACCGGGAGTGGTTCGGCCCGGCGGCGGTCTTTGGCGAGAATCCCGCCGCGTTCTATGGGCGCACGCGCGGCGAGTTCCTCCGCAGGTCGTACCGGCGGTTCAAGGCCGGCAAGCCCGACGCGCTGTTCTACGTCAACCAGGCCGTGAGGAACCTGGAGGGCGAGGGCCAGTCCCTCGCCGAGGCGCTGGAGTACAACGACATCCTGGGCACCGAGGGCGGCTTCATGTTCTACGACCCGCCCAAGGCCGCGGAACTCTGGAAACCCAGCCAGGCCGCCAAACTGCTCGAGGCGGTCGCCCCCGGCAAGCCCCGCGTCGTCTTCACCGCCGCCGACCAGAAGCCCTGGTCCTGGCAGATGCACACGGCCGTCGAAACCGAACTGGTGATGGCCTCGACGGTCGCCAACGGCGCGAACATCTGGTACGGCCTGCACGGCGGGGTGGAACTGCTCAACACGCCGGGCGGCCGGGCCGCATCGGAGTTCATGGGCTTCCTCCGCGAGCATGAGGACGTCTACACCGCCACGGTCTCCGAGGCGCGCGTCGCGGTCATGTACTCGCACGCCACCGAGCGGTTCTACCGCTGTGAGGCCGGCGCGTCGGACCTGTACGGCCAGGCCGGCGCTGAAATCCAGGGCGTGCCGGGCAATCTCACCGAGGCGTTCGGCGGGGTCTTCGACGCGCTGTCGCGCGGCGGCGTGGCCTTCGACGTGATCAGCGACCACGAGCTGACCGCCGGGACGCTGGCCCGCTACGAGCTGGTGATCCTGCCGACGGCGGCCGGCCTGAGCGACGCCTGCGTCGCGATGATCCGCCGGTACGTCGAGGGGGGCGGCAACCTGCTGGCCAGCGGCGATACCTCTCTGCGCACGCCCGACGGACGGCTGCGCGGGGACTTCGCGCTGGCCGACGTCTTCGGCGCGAGCTTCGAGGGCCGTTGCACTTCCTACGCCAGGCACAACTACATCCGGCCGGCCGTCCGCGACGACCTGACGGCCGGTTGGGACGCCCCGCTGATCCCCGCGCCGGCCGTCGGGATCGACATCGCGGCGCGCGGCGGCGCGTCGGTGCTGGCGAACTACCACCAGCCGCTGGCCGGCCGGTACGTCCCGCTGACGCCCCTGGGCAGGCCGGCGATCGTGCTGAACCGCTTCGGCCGGGGGCGATGCCTCTACCTGGCCGGGACCTTCGCCGAGATGATCCAGACCTTCAACCCGCCCCCGTACAGCCGTCTGATCCGCGCGGCGGCCGAGCAGTGGACGCACGGGCCGGCGCGCCTGACGGGCGGGCTGGGCAACGTCGAGATGACGGTCCGCCGCCGGGGCGACCGGCGCATCGTGCACCTGGTGAACTACGCGGGCATCGGCCCCCGCCCGTTCGAGGCCGTCGCCGGCCAGCGGGGCCTGGAACTCCTCCTGCCGGCCGCCGACGGCTGGGCCGCCGCCCGTGCCCTGCGCAGCGGCAGCACGTGCCCGCTGACCGCCCGCGGCGAACACACCATCGTCGTCCTGCCCGAACTGGACACCTACGAAGTGGTCGTGATGGAACGCTGAGGGGCGTCGTCCGGCGCCTCTCAGCGCTGCCGTGAGCGAGACCCCGTTTGGGGCCCCGCCGATCGCGTTTCTGCGGTACAATGGGGCCGGTCGCGGCCGCACCGGTCGGCCTCGATCCTGGAGGAACGCATGAAACGGTCTGTGCCGCGCCTGGCCAAGGCGATCACGAAATCATCCCTGCTCCTGGCCGCGGCGGTCCTGGCGGCCGCCTCCGGACCGGGGGCCGCGGCAACGCGCGTCGTGGACGGCTCGCACCCGCAGGCCAGCGATAGCGGGCCCGGCTCGGAGGCCCAGCCGTGGAAGACCCTCCAGAAGGCCGCGTCGGCCGCCATGCCCGGCGACGTGGTCAAGGTGCTCCCGGGCACGTACGCCTCGCCGCTGTGGCCCGCCCGCAGCGGCACCGCCGCCGCGCCCATCGTCTTCCTGGGCATCCCGGACGGCCCGGCGCGGCCGGTCATCCCGGGCGGCAACCCCGCGGTCGACCTCCGCAGCCGCGCCCACATCCGCATCGAGGGCTTCGAGATCGCCAACGCCTCCGGCGTGGGCGTCAACATGGACGACGGCGACCACTGCCAGATCGTCCGCTGCGAGATCCGCAATACCTCCGGCAACGGCGTGCTCGTCCAGCGCGGCACGGACTGCGTGGTCCGGGAGTGCTACATCCACCACGTCGGCGGCACGAACATCAAGGCCGGCGGCCTGACCTACCGCGTCACACGCTGCGTCTTCACACGCAACGAACTGCATGACAACGGCATCGAGGACGGCATCCAGATCGGCTGCGGGGACGACTGCGAGATGTCCTGGAACTGGATCCACGACATCTGGGCCCCGGCCCCCTCCCACACCGACGGGATCCAGCTCCACAGCGATAACCGCAACTACCGCATCGTCGGCAACGTCGTCCACCGCGTCCGCAGCGAGGGCTTCCAGATCGCCGCCGAGGACAATACCGCCGGGCCCGACCCCGCCCCCCTCTACGAAGGCAACATCATGAGCGACGGCGGGGGCGTCAGCTTCATCCTCTCCAACAACATGCGCGGGGCGACGCTGCTGCACAACACCATCGTCTGGGGCCGCTACCAGTCCGTGTGGATCCACAACGGGGCCACCGGCGCCACCGTCCTGGGCAACCTCTTCCAGAGCCCCGACGGCGGCTGCGTCGTCGCCGGCGATTCGATGGCGGGGCTGACCGTCGACTACAACCTCACCGCCGGATCGCGCGGGATCGTGGGCCCGCACGGCCTGCGGGGCGACCCCCGGCTGGTCGACCCCAAGGCCGCCGGCTCGCCCACGCTGCCCAACGCCCGCCTGCGGTCCAACAGCCCGGCCATCGGCGCTGGACCCGCCGGCAGCGACATGGGCGCCCTGGAGTACCCCAACGTCTACGTCGTCGATGCCCACCACGCCGGCGCCACCGACGCGCACTACGGCTACCCGGGCCTGCCCTTCAGGACCATCGCCCGCGCCATCGAAGTCGCCCAGCCCGGCGAAACCATCCTGGTGCGCGAGGGCGTCTACCGCGAGACCGTGCGGCCGGTCCATGACGACGTCACGATCCGCGCCGCCGACGGCGAGGCGGTCCTGATCAGCGGCGCCGATCCGGTCACCGGCTGGACCCGCCAGGCGGACCAGTGGAGCGCGCCCCTGGCCCAGCGGCCCCAGGTCGTGCTGCGGGACGGCGAGCGGCTGGACGCCTTCACCTACGACGCCGCCGGCGGGCGCCTGGTCGTCCAGGGCTTCGATCCGCGGCTGCACCCGGTGGAGGTCGTCGTCCGCCTTGACGGGTTGGACCTCGCCGAGGCACCCGCGGCGATCGTCGAGGGCCTCCAGGTGGTCGACACGCTGAACGACTGGGCGCCGCCGAAGATCCGGGGGCGCTGGACGTTCTACAACAACAGCGCCTTCGACGGCTGGGACGCGGCGGCCGGCGAGGCCGACGACGCGGCCATCGCCCCCGACAAGACGCCGCTGCAGAGCGGCCAGACGGCCGCCCTGGCGAACTACACGTCCTACCGGCGCGGGCTCAACGGGATCATGGTGGACATCGCCGACCTGCCGGCCGCGTTCGACGGGAGCGAACTGGGCCTGCGGGCCGGGAGGGAGGGCGATCCGACGCAGTGGCCTGCCGTGGTGCCCTTGCAGGTCGCCGTCCGCCCCGGTGCCGGCGCGGGCGGCAGCGACCGCGTCACGGTCGTCCTGCCCGACGGGGCCGTCGACGACCGCTGGCTCCAGGTGACGGTTCCAGCCGGCAGCCGGACCGGCCTGGAGGCCGACGACGTGTTCTACTTCGGCAACGCCGTCGGCGAGACCGGCGACCAGCCGGGGCTCCAGGCCGAGGTCAGCTCGGTCGACGCCCTCCGCTGCCTTTCGCACCCCGCCGGGCTCGACCTGGACGACTTCGTCGTGCTCAAGAGCAACTTCGGTGCGGCGGTCCCGATCGGCCAGTTGGGCGACTACGATCTCGACCGCGACGTGGACCTCGATGATTTCACGATTCTCAAGCAGGCGTTCGGGACCGTCGCGGCCGTCGACGACCTCTTCGACATCGACCGCGACGGGAAGGTGAACAGCCGGGACGCGAACCTCGTGTACGAGCGGGTCCTGGACGGCGGGGCCCTCGATCTGCCGCTGATCACCGCCCCGTGAGAAGCCCGTTCTTCTTGCCTCCCCGGGCGGGTCCCTGTACCATCTGGGGTCTTGTACGCGTCGGCGCCGCCGGCGCGATGAACAGACCCAGACCGTCTGCAGGAATCCCAGAGCATGTCGAAACTGACCAACACGGGCAGGACCGGATCGCAGATCCGCCGCGAATTCCTGGACTTCTTCACGTCCCGCGGCCACGCGCTGGTGGAGTCGGCGTCGCTGGTGCCCGGCGAGGACCCGACGCTGCTGTTCACCAACGCGGGCATGAACCAGTTCAAGGATGTCTTCCTGGGCACCGGCTCGCGGGGCTACACCCGCGCGGTCGACACCCAGAAATGCATCCGGGCCGGCGGCAAGCACAACGACCTGGAAGACGTGGGCCACGACACCTACCACCACACCTTCTTCGAGATGCTCGGCAACTGGTCGTTCGGCGACTACTTCAAGGCCGAGGCCATCGCGTGGGCGTGGGAACTGCTGACGAAGGTCTGGCGCCTGCCCGCCGACCGCCTGTACGCGACGGTCTTCGGCGGCGACGAGGCGGACGGCCTGGCCGCCGACGACGAGGCCGCCGACCTGTGGCGGACGCGGACCGACATCGATCCGACCCACATCCGCCGCTTCGGCCGCAAGGACAACTTCTGGGAGATGGGCGACA
>JAAYZK010000106.1 GCA_012514895.1 Planctomycetota bacterium
CCGGCGGCCTCCGTGCCGATAATGCCGGTACGCATAGCGGTCTCCTTACCGAGGATGTTTGTGACAAAACCTTCATCGGTAACCGGAGACCGTTTTGCTTAAGGGCCGTTAAGGAAGTGGCATTCGTACGTGTCGCAGTACTCGCCCGAGTTGAGCGTCTCGTCGTTTTCGGCCAGACGGCCTTCGTGGACCTCCTGGTGCCCGCCGGACTCATCGAGCACCTCCACGGCCAGCCGATACGGGCCCGTCTCGCCCGGCTCGAAGGTCGTCACCAGCGCGTTCCACGCCCCGGACTCGGTGGCGGCCAGCTCGATGCGGGCGTTGCGGCCAAGACCCTCCCCGTCGTCGATCTCCCGGCGGACCGCCCGCGAGGGCGAGGTGACGATCAGGTAGGGGTCGAACGCATCGCTGGTCAGCGTCAGCCGGATCCGCTGCCCCTCCTGCACCGTAAACGAGTGCAGGGCGGCGTACTCGCCGCTGCTGATCCGCTGGCATGTCGTATCCAGGCGCCCCTCGAACTCCACCGGCCGGCTCGACGCCGCCTTCGCCACCCGCGCCGAGCCGACAGCGGTGAGAAGCCCCGCCGCCAGCACCGCCGCAATCGATACCGCGCCGACCCCGTACGCCGAACACCCTCGCCGACCCAACGCTGCACACATCGCTCGCTCTCGCTTCCCGGACCCTTGCGACCCGCAACTGAAAAGCCGGCCCCGGCGAAGGAACGCAGGAACGGCCCGAGCTCCGCGAACCGCCACTCCGGCTAAGACCGCTCGCCGCCGACCGTCGCCGGCGAGTTCAGCCCCGAACGCCGGCGATCCTACCTGCCTCCCGAATACCCGTCAACCGCATTCCTCCACGCGCAACCTCTTTCCTTTCCAACCTCTGCGCTCCACCCACGTGAAACACCCTATCGGAAACCCGTATGATTTTCTCTCGCCGTCCGCAGCAGCGTGCCGATGCGGAGAACGCCACCCGTAGGGCTTTCCACCATACGTGGACCCACATATGGGGAGGGCGGGCCTACGAGCGCCCCCGAACATTTTCCTGAAGTGGCTATTGACGTTCGGCCGATGTTAGGATACCATATGCTAACAGAAGTCAAACAGAACGAAACGGTTGTCCGTAGGCGTCAGAACAAGGCTTACTTGCTCGGCTGGATTCGCCTTGCCGGCCAGGCCGCCCTTCTTCGACGATGGCTGGCCTGGATGGTGGATGGCTTCGTGCGGCGTGACGACGTTGCCCCGGCCTGCCTGCTCGGTCCCGGCGGCAGTTACTGTCGTTCATGGCCGCCACGGGCGACCTCCGCGGGGCGCCTGGGTGCCGCCGTTGCGGCAGGTACGACCCCTGCCCCGGCCGGCGACGACGTCGCGGCCTTGATCGCCGTCGCCGGCGCAACGGTCCCGCCCGTCGTCCTGGGGCCGCTGGGCCTCCGCGGCCTGCTGGCCGAGCCTTGCCGCGCCGCCGCATGCACGGGCTTGGAGACGGCCGCGCCTGCGATGCGGACGACCCAGCCGCTGACGCGGACGCAACGGGCTGTGCCGGGCGCCAGGCCCGCCGCCGACGCAGATGGAACCGACAACTTGGATCTGGTGCGCACGGCCGTCGACACCGAGAGCGACGCGGCCAAGGCGTGCCTGGAGCATGAAGCCAGCAGCCTGGAGCCTGCTGCTGCCGAGGAGATGTGCCTCAAACCTGTTTCGCCGACGGCGAAACATCGAGGCTACAGTCTGACGGCTCGAGCCTTCGAACGGGAGCGAACTGATGGAACCGACGATTACGCCGAGACAGATGGAGATTCTGACCTACATCCGCGACTTCCGTCGCGAGCATGGCTTTTCCCCGACCTTGCAGGAGATGGGGGACGCCTTGGGCTTGACGAAGGTGACCGTCTTCGAGCACGTCGGCGCTCTCGAGCGAAAAGGCCTGCTCAAGCGCGGCGCCAAGCACAGCGCTCGCTCTTTGAAGATCTCGTCGAAAGTGACGTTTCCTGACGAACGCCCCACCCGCCTGCCCCTGGCCGGGCGGATCGTCGCCGGCCTGCCCATCGAGGCCGTCCAGGACGTCACGGTCCTCGACCTCGACGAACTGCTCGACTGCCCCGGCCAGACTTTCGCCCTCCAGGTCGTCGGCGACAGCATGATCGGCGACCATATCTGCGACGGCGACTACGTCATCTGCGAACGCCGCACGACCGTCCGGAACGGCGAAACCGTCGTCGCCCTCCTCCCGGACGGCGAAGCCACGCTCAAGCGGTTCTACCGCGAACGCGGGCGGGTCCGCCTCCAGCCGGCCAACGAAGCCTTCGAACCGATCTTCCTCAAGGAGGTGCAGATCCAGGGCGTCGTCATCGGACTGCTGCGGACGATGTGAGAACGGCACGATTCAGGTACGACAACGGCCTTGTGCCTGCCCTCGATGGCCTGCTGGTGCTCGCCGCCGGGGGGACTGCGGATAGGGCGGTCAGGCGATTTCAGGCCCCGGCGGTCTGCCGTTTCCACTGTTCGTAGGCGTCGTGGCTGGCGCGGTAGATGTTGACCCAGATCGGGCCGTGGAGGATCGGATCGCCGACGGCTTCGAGCCAGCGCCAGAGACGGCCGTTCAGGTCCGCCTCCACGGCCGCGTGCTCCGCGCGGCCGGAGAGGTTGTCGAACTCCAGCGGGTCGGCCGCCAGGTCGTACAACTGCGTCACCGGGCAGGTGTCCGGCTCGAAACGGGGGGCGGCCACGTCGACGGGTGTGCGGAACACCCTGAGATTGGAGAAGTTCCGGATCAACTTGTGAGTGCGCGTCCGCACGCAGCGGGCCTCCGGCTGGCTGCCGCCCATGAGGTACATCGCGAAGATCATGTCCCGGGTGGCCGGTGCGGCCGGGTCGCGAAGCAGCCGCGTGAAGGCGATGCCGTCCAGCGGGAGGGGCGGCGCGACGTCGATCAGGTCCAGGAGCGTCGGCGTAACATCGACATTGGACACAAGTTGCCGCACCCGGTGCCCGCCGTCCACTCCGCCGGCCGGCCAGCGGACCAGGCAGGCGGTCTCGATGCCCGGATCGTAGAGGTACCACTTGGCCCGGGGGAACTCCAGGCCGTGGTCGACGGTGAAGACCACGATCGTGTTCTCAGCCAGGCCATTTTCTTCCAGGGCCTTGAGGATGATCCCCACAGCATCGTCCACCTTCCTCACCGCCCCCTGCAACAGCGCGGCGTCCGCCCGGGCAGCCTCGTTGTCCACCAGGTACGGCGGCACCGTCACGCCTGTGCTCCTGTCCGGCTCGACGCCGCCGGCGTCCCACTTGCGGTGGGTCTCGCCGAAGCCGATCTGCGCGTAGAACGGAGGCTGTTCCGGGGTCAACGAGGCCGCGAACGATGCAAACTCAGCCGCGACCGTGTCGGCCGGGCGGTGGAAGCCTTCCTG
The DNA here is from genome assembly GCA_012514895.1 of Planctomycetota bacterium. Taxonomy (GTDB): domain Bacteria; phylum Planctomycetota; class Phycisphaerae; order SM23-33; family FEN-1343; genus JAAYZK01. The sequence continues at coordinate 3,410 of JAAYZK010000106.1, forward strand.
TTTGGCGTACCAGTCATCGAAGGCCAGCCGATCGATATCCCACGGCATCACCTCGTGCTGGTGGTAGAATAGCGCCGTCCGGTAGCCGGCGCCACGGAGGATGTGGGACAGGTGCTGAACGCCGTCGTTAAACGTCCAACTGGACGGCGGATGCGACAAGCCCATCAACCCGTTGCGCTGCGGCCATAGCCCCGTCATCATCGCGCCCCGGGACGGCGAACACACGGGCGAGGTGCAGAAGAAATCCTCCATCAGCACCCCCTCGGCGGCCAGGCGGTCGATGTTGGGCGTGTGGACGGTTCTGACGCCGTAACAGCCGAAATGGCGGCCGGTGTCGTGGGTGGTGATGAAGACGATGTTGGGTCGCCGGGCCATGGGCGTCTCCGCCGTGTGTGATTTAAGCTATTCTATGTTCAGGAGCTACGCTTCCATTCTACCGCATCGCCGCGCGCGCCTCACGGTGCTTGGGGCGTGGTGTAGACCACCAGGCAACCGGGTCCGATGATGTCACTTAGCTTACCCCCAGCGGTCTCCACCCGACCGGAGGACGGCTGGAGGCTGCCATCGGTGAGGGTTGGCGGCGCGGCGGGGTCGTAGATGTACTTCTCCAGGGCCGCCGGAGCGTCGGCCGTGAACGCCAGGGCGAGGTTCACAGGCACGGCGCGGCGGTTCACGACGGCAACGGACCACCGCTGGGTGCCGTCCTCGCGGGCGGCGGCGACGCGGACCAGCGCGTTGTCGGATGTCACGGCAACCACGCGCATCCCCCGCTGGAACCAGCGCGTCATCAGGCCGATCGCGAAGTACGGCGGGCGGATGCGGTTGTCGTGATCGGACCACTGGAAGACGCCCCAGCGATTCGCGTAGTTGTCGCTGTAACTGGCGGGGAAGTCCACAAACGTCCAGTACGCAAGGGCATACACGCCCGCGTTCATCGCGGCGATCATGGCCTCGGTGATCTGAACGCCCACCATCGGCTCGGCGGGCGAGTCCCACCAGAAGCAGGAATCCCACCGGTGCCCTTCACGGGACCCATCGAACTGCTTGGAACCGAACTCCCCGATAATAAAGGGCTTATTGCCCTTCGACCGTGCCACCCCCGCGCCCCAGGCGAAGCGGGACAGCATCTCGTCATAGGAGGCCGGATCGTCCGGGTGGTAGCCCCCGAGGTAGTGGTGTCCGCCGTATGCGCCGGTGATGTCGTCCATGTTGTCGGCGGCCCACTGGATGGAATCCCAGCGTTCAACCGGAGATGCGTCGGTCGCCAGCAGCGCCACGTTCAGGCGACGACGGGCCAGTTCGGCAGCAATGAGGCGGTGGTAGTCGCGGAAGGTCTCCAGGTCGCTGCCCAGGGCGCCCCAACTGTCCAGCGTCAGCTCGTTTGTCATGCAGTACCAGCGGATATTCGTGCAGCCGGCGTCGCGGATGAGGTACTCCAGGTCATCGACCACGGCCCGGGCATAGGCCTCGCGCGGCTCGCCGGCCTCGACGACGGGCGGGTTCCAGGTGGTCAGATAGATCTGCGTCCCTGTTTCCGCCATCATGCGGCAGGCGCGCACGAGGCGCCCCAGACGCTCCGGGTCGCGCTGGGCGCCTGGATGCTCATAGGACCACGTGTGCGTCATCCTTGCGAAGGATGGGCGCAGCTCCTTCCACCGCCGCGTGAGCACCTTCTCATAGTGTTCGTCGTCGGTCGGGTGGAAGGGGAAGAAGGCGTGGAAGCCGAAGCCGCCGAAGTCTCCGTTGATGGTGTGGGTGGGGTCGATCGTGACAGCGGTCTGGGCGTCGCGTCCGAGCCGCCAGGTGCCGCCGACGAGTCTGAGGATCGCGACCAGGGCCTTGTCTTCGGGGGTCGCAATCGTCACGACCTCCCCGCCTTCGACCGGGACGTGACTGCCGCGGCGGCCGGTGGCCGGGTCGAGCCACCGAAGCTCGTAATGGCCGGGACGGTCGCGCAAGTCGACGCCGACCGAGCCGGCGCGCGGGAAGTACAGGACATGGGTCCCCGCCCCGTCCGCCATCGCGTAGGCCTCATTCTCCTGCCGATCGGTCAGCCGGTCGGTGGCCGGCTCGGCCTGCCAGGGCTTGATGAAAGACAGCACCGTCCGTGCGGCCTTCAGGGCGCCGATGGATGGCGCCGACAGCCCCAGCCCCGAGGGCGGGCGGTGGAAGCGGGCCGAGGCCGCCCCGCCCAGGATGTGCCGCCACCAGCGGTTGAGCGCTTCGGCCGTGTCGCCGTACCGGCCGCCGTCGGCGCCGTAGGTCTTCACCGTGTTCAACGGACGCGGCCGGTCGGCGATGTGGCTGCGGACCCACTGGAAGTTGTTCCAGTGCGCGTCGCCGGACTTCTGGTTGTTCTGCGAGACATCCGCGAAGTCGTAACGCTCCGGGTGGTCGAGCGTCCTGCCGTGCTGCTCGCTGGTGAGATCCCACGCATCCCACATCTCCGTCACGCACACCTCCACGCCCGCCGCGGCGGCCTTGGCCCGGATGTGTTCGGCCCAGTACGCCCCCCACTGCTCGCCGCCGGAGGTCTCGTTGTCCATGCAGTACAGCACGTGGTCGTACTTCAGCGCATACGACAGCATCTTGTCCACGAACCGCTGCTGGTACGGCAGGACGACGGTGTTGTTCTGCTGGTCGGGCGTCGTGTAGAAGAACGGCTGCACGTTGCGCCCGGGGTGGTCGGGATACTCCGCCGCCAGGCCGGAGGTCTCGTGCGTGTAGTTGACGTTGTTGGCCGGGTTGAACGGATCGGTCTTCCACGGGTCGCGTGAATGGTCGAAACGGTCCCACACCTCGATCTGCACGATGATCCCGCGCTCGTGCGTCAGCCGCAGCATCGTCTCGAAGCGGCTCCAGTACTCCTCGTTCCACTCGTCCAGGTCGTATCTGCCGTCCGGCCGCTGCGCGAAGGCGTGGATCTCGTAGCCGAGGTCGGGCCGGTCGCTCATGGTGTTGCGGATGTAGTTGGCCCCGGCGGCCTTCATGGCGTCCAGGTGCGCCTCGAGGTCGGGCATCTGGAAGAGGTTGTCGTCGTCGCTGGCCCCCAGCAGCAGGATGGGCTGCCCGCGGTACTGCCAGTAGCGCGGGTTGGCCTCGTACGGCCGGATGCGGCCGGCGCGGGCGGCGGCTGTTTCGGAGGAGGCCGCCGCTGCAAGGGTCGTCAGCAGCAGGACGGCACAGGCGGTGCTCAGGCAGAGTTGCATGGAGTTCTCCCGCGGCGCCGCCCATCGGCGGCCCGCGTCAGTGAGTGTAGCAGGCCCGGATGGCGGCGATCAAGTCACCGGACGGCCCGCCCTTGGTGAGATAGGCGGCGGCGCCGGCTTCCTTCATGGCGGCGATGACGTCGGGCTCCGTCCTCATGGACAGGCCGATGACCTTGACCTCCGGGCGGCCCGCCACGATCTGCCGGGTCGCCTCGATCCCGTTCATCTCGCCGAGGTTGACGTCCATGATGATCACGTCGGGCCGCAGTCGGGCGGCCAGTTCGACAGCCTGGGCCCCGTCGGCGGCCTCGCCGACCACCTCGATGTCCGGCTCGAACTGCAGCAGCCCGGCGAGCCCTTCGCGCATGATCCTGTGGTCATCGACGATGAGCACACCGCAACACGCCCCCTTGGGGCGGCCCCCGATCGTCCCGCCGTCGGCCTCGGCGCCCCCTGCGGCGGCGGGACGACCGGCGGCCTGGGGCGCCTGGCCCATCGGCGCCGCCAGCATGACGGTCGTGCCGCGGCCGGGGGCCGTGACGATCTCCATCCGCCCGCCGATGTGGGCCAGGCGCTCCTGGATGCTGAACAGGCCGAACGTCGCTTCCTCGGCCCCCCGCCGCGCCACCCGCTCCGGGTCGAACCCCCTGCCGCGGTCGGCGACGGTCACGGCGATCCGCCCGTCGTCGCCGCGCACCAGCGTCACGTCGGCCTCCTCCACGCCGGCGTGCTTGACGGCGTTGAACAGCAGCTCCCGCACGCACTCGAACAGCAGCAGCCGCGTCTCCTCGACCGCCGGCTCGGCGGCCGCGTCGCAGCGAAGGTTGACGGTGAAGAGGTTCTTGTCGCGCATCCGCGCCGCCAGCCAGTGCAGCCCGCCGGTCAGGCCGGTCTCGTGCAGGGCCGGGGGGCTCAGGTCGATCGTCAGGTCCCGCGAGGCCCGCAGGGCTTCGCCCAGGATGCTCTCGGCGTCCTCGGCAATGGATTGGACCTTGGCCGGGTCGCCGGCCCGCTTGAGGCGGCCGATCTGCATGGCGGCGCCGACGATGAGCTGCTGGATGTTGTCGTGGAGGATCTGGGCGAGCCGTTTGCGTTCGCGGTGCTCGACGCGGCTGAGCCGGCTGGCCAGGGCCCGCAGGTGGGCGGCCTGGCGGCGGAGTTCGGCGGTGCGCCGGTCGACCTGCTGCTCCAGCGATTCGTTCAGCCGCCGCAGTTCGGACTCGGCCCGCCGGCGGGCCTCCGCCTCCTCGGCCAGCAGTTCGTTATGCCGCCGGACGGCCTGTTCGGACTCCCTGCGCTCGGTGATGTCTCTGGAGATCCCGCACGCGCCGACGGGCCGCCCGTCGCTGTCGCGGACGGCCACGGCCTTCTCATGGATCCACCGCAGGCTCCCGTCGGGGCGCACGATGCGGAATTCAAGGTCGTAACCGCCCCGTTCCTTCTTGAACGCGTCGATCGCCTCGGCCACCCGCGCGCGGTCGTCGTCGTGCGCGCACTTCAGCCACAGGGCGTGATCGGCGTACAGCCTGTCGGAGGGCAGCCCCCAGATCGTCTCGAAGGCCGGGCTGACGTACGTGACGGCCGGCGGGGCGAACTGGACGAACCAGAACACGTCGTCGATCTGCTCGGCCAGGGCCGTGAACCGCTGCTCGCTGGCCCGCAGACGCCGTTCCATCTCCTGCAGGCGAAGCATCAGCACGCCCCGGCGGCCCACGACGGCGTCCACCTGTGCATCGCGAAGGGCATCCAGGACAGACTCGGCGTCGTCCAGACGCGCCTGCAGGTCCCGCGTGTCGTCGCCCATGGCTTATGCATCCCCCAGATGAAGGGCCCGTCTCAGTTTCGCCCGGTCGCCCAGGTCGCCGACGATCGTCACCGGCGGCCCCGGCTCGCGGACCAGCAGCGTGGGCGTGACCAGGATGTTGTGACGGATCGCCGCGTCGAAATCCTCCAGCACGTCGATGATCTCCACCTCGCACCGCCCGCCCAGCTCGCACCGGCACAGGTTGGCCAGGTTCAGCCGTGCGGCCCTCGAGTTGGCGGCCTGCCCGGCGATGAAGAGAATCATCCGGTAGCGGACCAGGCCGTTCGACTCGGCTGTCGCCACAAGCTCGGTCATCGCCCGCCCCCTTCCCCCTGCAGCGCCCCGGCGACCGCGCCGGCGCCGAAGACCGGCCCATTGTCGGTAATGGCGAAGTCCTGGTAGCCCGTCGAGTGGGCGCTGCCCCGCGACTTGATCACCACCATCCGCCGCCTCAGCCGCTGCCCGTCATCGTGGAACGGCAGGGCGATCAGCGTGTCGACCAGCGACGACAGGCCCAGTCCGGTCAGTTCCACCACGTCGCGGGGGTCGCTGGTCTGGTTGGTGTACAGGCAGGTGATCCCGCGCTGCTTGCACGTTGTCACCAGCCTCGCGCAGAAATCGAACGCCGCCTGCTCCGAACCCATGCGGCGGCAGGCGCTGATGGCGTCGATCACGATGTGCCGCGGGTCGGAGCTCTCGATCGCGTCGTACACCCGCAGCAGGTGCTGTTCGACGCCCATCGCCTCGGGCAACGCCGTCACGATCTGAAGCATTCCCGCGTCGGCCGGCGTCTGCACGTCGATCCCGACGCTGCGCAGGTTGCCTGTCAGCGTGGTGGCGGCCTCCTCGAAGCTGACGTACAACACGCCCTCGCCCCGCCGGCAGGCGGCCTGGACGAAGATGCCCGCCAGCGTGGTCTTGCCGGCGCCGCTCGGCCCGGCCAGCAGGATGCAGGAGCCCCGCTGGAAGCCTCCCCCCAGCAGCGCGTCGAAGGCCGCGTCGCCGCTGGAGACCCGCTCGGCGACGACCGCCTGCCGCAGCGAGGCCGAGGAGATGGGCATCACCACGATGCCCCGCTCGCTCAGCACGTAGGGGTACTCGTTGCTCAGGAACCCCGAGCCGCGGTACTTGACCACGTTCAGCCGTCGCGTGCGCACCTGGCGTTCGATCCGCTGATCCAGCAGAAGGACGCAGTCGGCCATGAAGTCCAGGAAGGGGTACGTCCGCATGCCTTCCCCGCCGGCCTTGGCGGTCAGCAGCGCCGTCAGCCCGCGATCGCGCAGCCACTGGTGAAGGATGTGCAGTTCCTGCCGTTCGCGGTCCGGGTCGCCGAAGACGCGCATGAGCACGTCGATGGCGTCGATCACGAGGCGGCCGGCGCCGACGGCGGCGGTGTGGCCCTCCAGCATCGCCAGCAGGCCCTGGATGTCGAACTGTCCGGCATAGACGGCGTCGTGGGGGACCGCGGCGTGGACGAGCCGCAGTTTGCCGGCCGCCTCCAGCGGCGACAGTTCCATCCCCATCGCCCCGGCGTTCGCGCGGAGGTCGTTGACGCGCTCCTCGAACGATACGAACACCCCCGGCGCCCCGGCCAAGGCCCCGCGGTGAAGGAACTCCAGTGCCAGAACCGTCTTACCCGTGCCCGGCCCGCCGCCGACCAGCGTCGTCCGACCCACCGGCAATCCCCCCAGCAGGACTTCGTCCAGCCCCGCGATCCCCGTCGGCACTTTTTCGATGGGCCTGCCCGGCTCAGGTACCCCCCCGAGCGTTTCCTGGGCAGACCTGCCCTGCAGGTGAAGACCCTCGACCCCCGCCCCGTCTCCCGGGGCCTCTGATGGCGTATCCATAGTGCCTCCCAGCGAAACGCGTCACACCATGTGCGGCAATTCTCACCATACGGCCCCCAGAAGCAAACCCGAAAAAACACGCGGCTGGATAGCGGCCTGCCTCAGGGACGGATCTCGACGTGTTCGACGGTCATCGCCTCCAGCCGCTCGGCGATCGGTTCGGAGCCGCAGCCGGGCGTTTCGGGGGCGGTGAGGGTGGAGGGGGCCGAGTGGACGACCTCGCGGCCGGCGAGGTCGGGGTCGTAGAAACGCTTCGAGACGAACACGTCGGCGGGGTAGAGGAAGTTGTCCAGCGTCGCCAGCGCCAGGTTGTGGCGCGAGCCGACGGCCGATTCGAGCATCCCGCCCACCCAGCAGGGGATGCCCGCCGCCCGGCAGTAGTCGTGGATGGCGACGGCGTTGGTCAGCCCGCCGACGCGGCCGTTCTTGATGTTGATGTACCCGACGATCCCCAGGTCGATCGCTTTGCGGGCCTTGTCGACCGAGGTGACGCTCTCGTCCAGGCAGATCGGCGTGGCGATCCGGCGGGCCAGCTCGGCGTGGTCGACCAGGTCGTCGTGGGCGAGAGGCTGCTCGATCATCGCGAGGTTGAACGCGTCGAGCTTCTCGAACATCGGCGTGTCGGCCAGCGTGAAGCCGCTGTTGCAGTCGACGTGGATCGTCGCATCGGGGAAGGCCCCGCGGACCGCGGCGACCATGTCGACGTCCCAGCCCGGGCGGAACTTCAGCTTGATCCGCGCGAAGCCGTCGGCCACGGCGCCGGCCACCAGGGCCAGCAATTCGTCGATCGTGTCCTGCACACCGAAATCGGCGCCGACCATCACGTCGGGCCCCTTGCCGCCCAGCAGCCGCCACAGCGGCATGCCCCGCCGGCGGGCCTCCAGGTCCCACCACGCCAGATCCAGCGCCGCCTTGGCGAACCGGTTGCCCTTGATCGGCGCCAGCAGGGCCTGCAGTTCCTCGCCCGAGGCGATGTCGCGGCCGACCAGCCGCGGCGCGAGGTACTGGCGGATGGTCACGAACGCCCCGGCGGCCGACTCGGGGCTGTAGGTCGGCAGGTTCGGCGCCCCCTCGCCCCAGCCGAACAGCCCGTCGCCTTCCATCCGCACCAACACCGACTCGATCGCGGTGTCGTCGGCGAAGGCGGTCCGGAAGGGGGTCACCAGCGGCATGGCCACACGGTAGACGTCGATACGGTCGATGCGCATGAATCCTACTCCTGAAATGCCGGCCGGGTCAGGACGAAACGGTCCTCGTCCGGCCGATAGTAGCCTTTGACGAATTCACGTTCACAGAAGCCGTGGCGCTCGTAGAGCGCCAGGGCGGCGGCGTTGACGGGGTCGACGGTGAGGAAGGCGGTTGCGCGGCGCTGGTCGAGCCGTTCCAGCAGCGATCCCAGCAGCCGCCCGCCGATCCCCCGGCCGCGGCGGTCGCGGTCGACGAAGATTTTGTGGACCATGTAGCGCCCGTCGATGCACGGGAACGCCACGGCCGCCCCGACGACGCCCGTCCCGTCGGTGGCCACCAGCGTGATCGCACACTGGCACCAGCATCGCCAGACGTGTTCGCCGTCCGGGATGAACTCGCCCCGGCGGTTCTGAAGCCATGCGCGGCGGTCGAGCTCGGCGATCGCCAGGAAGTCGTCGGGTGTCGCGGCACGGATATCTATCATGGGCGGCATTGTACAGCCGGCGGGGGGCCGGAGCAATCCGCTCCTCCGCCCCGGGGGGCGCGGCGATCACTGCCCGATCACCACGGGCGGCGTGTCGGCGCGCAGGGGCATCGTCCCGGTCCGCGTCGTCGCCGGATCGGTCGTTGCAGGCAGGTCGATCCGCACCCGCGCCGCGCGGCCGTCCGCATCGAGGACAACGCTGAGGGCCGGGTCGTAGGCGATGGCGAAGGTCCGCCACGCGGCCGGGTCGAAGCGTTGCCGTTCGACGAGGCGGCGGGTGTCGGGAACGATCCGCCAGCCGCCGGCGTCGAAGGTGAAGTACAGCAGGTCCATCCGCCAGAGGAGCTCCCCGGGCCCGGCCTCGTGGAACCGGTCGGCGCGGACCCGCTCCAGCAGCATGACGGCGCGGCCGCCATCGGCGCGGAGGATCATCGGCCGGACGACCTCGGCGAAATCCGGGCGATCGGCGGCCAAGCGGAGGATCTCGGCGGCGTCGGCCGACGTGAACCGGTGCGGCGGAGGCTCCGGGAGGCCCAGCGCCCTGCGGCGATCCGTTGCCAGGCGCTGGAAGCGGGCCTCGAACCACGCCAGGTCGATCCCCTCCAGCCGCCGGCCGTCGGCGGTGACGATGCACAGGTCGTAGGTCGCATCGCCGGGCAGGCCGGCGAAGCGGAACGACCCGGATGAACGGTCGAAGGACGATGCGACGTAATGCTCTCCCGTGACGCGCGACACGGCCGCCAGTTCCGCGACGTTCGCGGCCGGGGCGATCACGCCGGCCAGGTCCCCCGCCTTGGGCGGCGCGACGCTGGGCGGATCGACGCGAAGCTCGACCAGGGCCGCGGCGGCCAGCAGGAGCGCCACGCCCGGGACAAGCCACAGGCGGCGCGCCGGGACGCTCATCCCTCCTGCTCCATCTTCACCTGCCAGACCTCCATCAGGGCGTCGATCTGCTCGCGGCGGGCGTCGTAGTCGGCCTGGGCCTGGGCGAGCCTGGAGGCGTCGGAAAAGACCGCCGGATCCGAGAAGGACTGCTCGATCTCCACCAGGGCCCGCTCGTGCCCGTGGATCTGCTGCTCGACCTCCTCCAGCGTGAGCCGGCTCATCTGGTAGGAGTTCAGCCCGCCCACCCGCTCGGTCGCGGCCTTCTGCCGCGCCGGCGCGGACTGCGCCGGCCTCTTCGCCGCTTCGGCACGGGCGGCGGCTTCGGCCGCCTCGGCGGCCTTGCGTTCCTCACGCTCGCGCCAGAAGGTGTAGTTGCCCTCGACCACCTCCCACCGCCGGGGCCACAGCAGCAGCAGGCGGTTGCACACGCGGTCGACGAAGTACCGGTCGTGGCTGACCAGCAGCACCGTCCCGTCGTACTCGGCCAGCGCCTCCTCCAGCATCTCCCGCGAGGCGATGTCCAGGTGGTTGGTCGGCTCGTCGAGGATGAGGAAGTTCGGCCGCGAGAACAGCAGCCGCGCCAACAGCAGGCGGCTGCGCTCCCCGCCGGACAGGGCCGCGACCGATTTGAACACCTCCTGGCCGGTGAACAGGAACCGCGCCAGCCAGCCCCGCAGGACGTTCTCGTCGGCGGTGCCTGCAAAGGCGGCCATCTGTTCCAGGACGGTCAGCGAATCGTCCAGGCCGAGCTGTTTCTGGTCGTAGTAGCCCACGGTCATCCCCTTGCCGATGACGGCAGTACCGGCGTCGGGGCGCTCTTCGCCGAGGGCCATCCGCAGGACCGTCGTCTTGCCGACGCCGTTGGGGCCGAGGATGGCGAGTTTCTGGCCGCCGCGGAGCTTCAGCGAGAGGTCCTCGACGATGGGCGCGTCGCCGAAGGCCTTGCAGATGCCGTCGAGCACGAGGGCCTGGTCGGACCCGCGGCTGGCGGCGGCGATCCTCAGCGACAGCGTCCGGTCGTCGCGGACCGTGTCGGTCATGAACTCGCCGGCCTTCAGCCGCCGTTCGAGGCGCGTCGCGCGGCCGCGGGCCTCGCGGCTGCGGGAGCCGGAGGCGTGGAAGCGGGCGATGAAATCCTGCTCCTTGGCGATGTAGGCCTGGTCCTTCTCGTACTGCCGCAGCCGGTGCAGGCGGCGGATCTCGCGTTCCTGGACATAGCGGGTGTAGTTGCCCGGGTACAGCTCCGTCCGCCCCCCGCTCAGTTCGTGGACCTTCATGGCGACGCGGTCCAGCAGGTAGCGGTCGTGGCTGATCAGCACGACGGAGGCGGACAGCTTCGTGAGATATTTCTCCAGCCACTGGACGCCCTCGAGGTCCAGGTGGTTGGTCGGCTCGTCCAGCAGCAGCAGGTCCGCGCCCCCCAGCAGGACGCCCGCCAGGGCCAGGCGGCACTGCTGCCCGCCCGACAGGACGCGGCAGGGCTTGTCGCGCTCCTCGGGGGCGAAGCCCACGCCGGCGAGAACCTCCTCGACGCGGTGCTCCCACGAGAAGCCGCCGGCGGTCAGGTGGCCGGCTTCCAGGTGGCTGTACTGCTTCATGAGGCGACCCAGTTCCTCGCCGGACGCCTCAGCCATCGCGACCGACAGCTCGCGCAGGCGGGCCTCCATCTTCACCACCTCGCGGAACGGACGGCTCGCGACGGCGCGGACGGTGTCGTCGGTCTCCATCTTCGGCTGCTGCGGCAGGTACCCCACCCGGACGTTGCGGCCCCAGACCACCTGCCCGCTGGTCGGCAGAAGCTGCCGCGCCAGGATCCGCAGGATCGTCGTCTTGCCCGACCCGTTCGGCCCCACCAGCGCAACACGCTCGCCGGCGTAAAGATCCAGCGTGATGCCGCGCAGCAGCTCGACCTTGCCGAACTCGTGATGAATGTCTTGTAACGAAGCGATGGACATTGGCAGACAGTATAGCGGCGGCCCTTTCAGGGCAGGACATCGGAAATGCGCCCGCTTTCGCATCGCGCCTCGCCGGCGTGCCGCGGCCGTACGGGCAGCCCGGCGTTCCCGGGCCTGCAGCCCCGCGCTAGCGGGGGCACGGCTTGTAGAACTCTTCCGGCCTCTCGCCCAGCGTCACCGTCAGGTCGCCGATGCCTTCGATCGTGGCGGTGATCTCGTCGCCGGCGTTGAGGAACCTCCCGGTGCCCATGCCGACGCCCTCGGGCGTGCCGGTGGCGATGATGTCGCCGGGGGTGAGCGTCATGAGATGGGACAGGAAGGACACCATCTCGTAGACGTCGAAGATCATGTTCCGCGTGTTGGAGTTCTGGCGGATCTCGCCGTTGACGGCCAGGCGGATGTCGAGGTTCCGGGGGTCGCCGATGGCGTCGGCGGTGACGATGCACGGGCCGATCGGGCAGAAGCCGTCCGCCCACTTGCCGTTGAGCCAGTCGTAGAACTCATCCCACGGCCGCCTGGCGCGCCCTTCGGCGAAGGTGACCGAGCGGGCGGAGACGTCGTTGGCGATCGTGTAACCGGCGATGTAGTCGGGGGCCTCGGCCGGCGAGACGGCCTTGGCGCGCCTGCCGATGACGACGGTCAGCTCGGCCTCGTAGTCGATCTCGGTGCTGTACGCCGGCCAGGCGATCGTGTCGCCGGGGTTGGCGATGCACGTCGTCGGCATCAGGAACGGCCGCGGGGTCGTGTCGCTGTGCGGGTCGGCCGTCAGCCCCTTGTCCAGGCGGCTTTCCTTGATGTGCTTGGCGTAGTTGCCCGCCATCGCGATGATCTTCGGCGGCGCCGCCAGCGGCGCCAGCAGCCGAGCCTGATCCGCCGGCACCGACGGCGCCGACGAGGCCAGTTCCGCGATCCGCCCCATCGCCTTGTCGCCCGCCTCCAGCGCCGCCAGCAGCGACCGCGGCCCCCTCGGCCACGCGGCGCGGATATCCACGATCCGGTCCTCGACCAGGACGCCGTACGAGATGCGGCCGTTGTGTTCGAACGTCACAAGCTTCATCGGCGGTGCTCCTTGGGGACGATGGGTCGCAGGGGCGGCCCGGCAGCCATCTGAGAGAGTCCACGCGACACAGAGAGCGGCAAGCACGGAGCAGGCCGCGGGAGAGGCGTCGTCCTGATCGGCGCCGGAGCCTCGCTCGAAGCGTCAGCCGCCGCTTCCGCTGCCTCCCACCCACTCTCGTGCCGCGACGCGGCACTGGGCGATACTGGACTCGAACCAGTGACCTTACGGGTGTGATCCGTACGCTCTAACCAACTGAGCTAATCGCCCGCGTGCGACCCTCGGGTCGCGAGCACCGATTTGTAGCGGCATGGCAGCCGCGTGTCAAGGCCGGCGCGGGGAAAAAGCCTCGCCGCCGCCCAGTTCCCGCAGGGCCGCGAGGGCCTCGACAAAGTCCGCCGGCAACGGGGCTTCGAGCTTCATCAGTTCGCCGGTGGCGGGGTGATGAAACTCGATTCGCCAGGCGTGAAGGGCCTGGCGGGTGATGATCGGATCGACGGCCTGCTCGGGATGCCCCTGGAGCTGGCTGCGGTACAGGGGCCCGCCGCCGTAAAGGTGGTCCCCGACGATCGGGTGGCCGACGTGGCTGCAGTGGACCCGCAACTGGTGGGTTCGCCCGGTCTTGGGGTACAGCTCCATCAGCGTGAAGGCCGGCCTGCCCGTCGCCGCCCCGCCGAGGCGCTCGCGGACGCGATAGCGGGTCACGGCCTCCTTCGAGACGGCCCCGAACGGCCGTCCGGTGCGGCGGTCGACGGCGTACTTCTCCTTGATCCGGGCGTGCTGGCCGATCGGCAGATCGATCACGTCCTCGTCGAATTCGACGTGGCCGTGCACGATGGCCATGTAGGTCTTCTGCACGAGCCGGTGCTCGAACTGGCTGCCGAGGCTCCGCAGGGCCAGTTCGCTCTTGGCCAGCAGGATGATGCCGGTCGTGTCGCGGTCGAGGCGGTGGACGATCCCGGGACGGTACGCCTCGTCCCGCAGGGGCAGGTCGCCGATGGAAGCGTCGTGCTGCTGGAAGTACCACGCCAGGGCGTTCAGCAGCGTGCCCGACCAGTTGCCGCGCGCCGGGTGGACGATCAGCCCGGGTGGCTTGTCGACGGCGATGAGGTGGTCATCCTCGTAGACCACGCTGATCGGGATCGGCTCGGGGGGGATCGTCTTGACCTCGGGCTCCGGCAGGATCAGGTCGATGACGTCGCCGGCCTGGATGGTGTAGCTGCCCTTGACCTCGTGGTCGTTGACGGTGATCCGCCCGGCCTTGATGAGCTTCTGGAGCATCGCGCGGGACGCCACGTTCTTGCCGAGGCGTCCGGCGAGGTACTTGTCGAGCCGCCGCTGCGCCAGCGAACGGCGGATCTGGATGCGGACGTGCTGAAGGCCGGTCTCGTCGTCGGTTTCGACGAGCTGCTCGTTGTCGTCGGTCCCGAGGTCGTCGGAGCCTTCCAGGATCATGTCCGGATCAGTCATCGGCCCAGGGGCAAAGAGGCGTGTTGTCACCGGCGCACAAGACGATGGGCAGGGAACCGCCACCCCCGCAGGGGCGCGGTTCTCTGCCCATGGTGCATACTGTGCCGCGACGGAGGCGGTTCAGACCAGTTCGCGCGCCAGGTCGGCGGCACTGGCGGCGTCGGGGGCGTACCCGTCGGCGCCGATCTCGTCGCAGTAGCTCTGCGTGACCGGGGCGCCGCCGATGATGGTCTTGACGGCCAGCCCGTCGGCCTTGACGGCCTTGACGACCGCGGCCATCTGCGGCATCGTCGTCGTCAGCAGGGCGCTCATCGCCACGATCCTCGCGCCGCTCTCCTTGGCCTTGGCGATGAAGGTCGGCGCATCGACGTCGGTGCCCAGGTCCACGACCTTGAAGCCCGCGCCCTGCAGCATCATGCCCACCAGGTTCTTGCCGATGTCGTGCAGGTCGCCCTTGACCGTGCCCAGCACCACGGTGCCCACGGGCTTGACGCCGGCTTCCTTCAGGTGCGGCTCGAGCAGTTCCATGCCGGCCTTCATCGCCCGGGCGGCAATCAGCACCTCGGGGACGTAGATCTCGTTGGCCTTGAAGCGGACGCCGACCACGTTCATCCCCGCGATCAGGCCCTTCTCCAACACGTCGCCCACCAGCACACCTTCGGCCAGGGCGGCCTTGCACTGCTCGGCCACCGTGTTCCGATCTCCCTTGATTACGGCATCAGCAATCGCTTGCAAGTCGGCCATCTTCTTTCATTCTCCAACCAGACATGCTCCTTCCCGCAGGGGCGGCACCCGACGCGAATGCCGTCGCGGCTGAGCCACACAACGGTAGAGTCACCACCTACATACCAGAAAACCCCCGTCCTGGAAGGGGATTTCTGGGAATTTTCGATTTTGCGCCCCCCGCCGGACTACGGGGCCGGCTGGGTTGCCTCGTCCTCGGCCGGGGCCGTCGAAGCCTCGGATGGGGCCGTCGCGGCCTCGCCGGCCGGCTGGGTCGCGGCCTCGTCCTCGGCCGGCTGGGTCGCCGGGCGCGTCGCCAGGGGAACGCTGTCGGGCAGCGCGGCCAGGCGGGCACGCCGCTCGAGAGCCTCGGCGGCGATCAGCCTGGCGCCGCGGGGCTCCAGGTCGGCGGCGGCGGCGTACCGGGCGGCGGCTTCGTCGTCGTTGCCCTGGTACTCGGCCAGGCGGCCCAGGCCCAGGTGGGCCTTGCCGGCCGCCTGGACGTTGTCGCCGTGCTCGGCCAGGACGGTCTCGAAGGCGGTCCGGGCCTCCTGCAGGCGGGCGTTGCGCTCGATCTCGCTGAGGGTGTACCAGCCGTCCGCGACGATCTGCAGGGCCAGTTCGCCCGCCCGGACGTTCGCCCAGGCGGCGACGGCGTCCTGGCTGCTCTGCTCGGACAGTTCCTGCAGGGCCGCCAGCCGGTCCGTCGGCACCTGGTGCTCGTGCCAGGCCGCCTCGTACAGGTGCTGCCACTCGATCTGGCGGGCCCGGTCGGCGCGGCCGATCAGCGTGACGATCAGGTACAGCACCGCCACGGCCGCCACGACGGACAGGGCCAGCGTGCCGGCGTGATTTTTGATGTAGGTACCGGTCTTGACCAGTTCCTTGGCCAGTTCACTCTCTTTCAACTCGTGTCGACGTTCAGACTTCAAGGAATGCCTCGCATGCAAGAAACGTGTCAATACCCCCCGGACCCGCGGGCCGGGACTTCCGGCACGACCATGACGCTGATGGCCGTGCCCGACCACCGACGGTCCTCGATCATGATCGTGCACCGCTCGCGGCCGCGCATGAACTGCAGGTAGACGCGGCCGTCGAGCATCTGGTCGGACATCGGCGTCCAGTCGTGGTCGGGCATGTATCGCTTGTAGAACCGGCCGACGGCCCACTTGTCGGCCGGGCCGGTGTAATGGTAGTCCACCATGCGGATGCCGCTGGTGGCCATGGCGCGGGAGCGGTTCTGGTCGAGCTTGAACCGTTGCGGCACGGGGACATCCGTCAAGGTCCCCTGCGACCCGGGCAACAGCTCAGGCGCGACCCGCCGCTCCGACCCGCTCCCACCGGTGTCGATCGACTGGCCGTACGAACGGCACCCGCCCAGCCAGGCGGCCAGGGCCGTAACCAGTGTTGCCATCGTCACCAGGCGCATGGATCCGTTCATGGCGGTTCTCCCGTCGGGCCCGCCGACGCGGCGGACCCTGCGAGCACTCGAGGTGCATTTTCGTTGTGAGATTGACGTTGTCAACACGTTCGCGTCATTATAGTGAGGGATCCGGCAGGGGCAAAGACGTATCGTAACACGGAGGGTGGGTTCGAGGACCGACGCGATGACCCGGCAGGCTGCCATTCTGATCGACCATGGGACGACCGCCCCCTCGGCGGAAGAGGGCTTGGCCCGCCTGACGGCGGTGCTGGCCGGGCGGGCGGGCATGCGGGTGTATCCGGCCCACCTGAACGGCAAGCCGTCCCTGGCCGCCGCCGTCGCCCAGGCGGCCGCGGACGGGGCCGAGCGGGTGATCGTCCTGCCTTGCCTGCTGACCGTGGGGCACCACCTCCGCGACACGCTGCCGGCGCTGCTGGAGGAGGCGCGGCGGGCCCACCCCGCCGTCGAACTGCGGATGGCCGACCCGCTGGGCCTGGACGATCGGCTCGCGGACATCCTCCTGGACCGCCTGCGCGGGCACCTGGCCGGACGGACCACCGCATGAGCGTCGAACTGGCCTGGGGCCGCCCCAACGAGCGCACGCCGCTCGACCTGACCGACGTGCCCATCGCGATCGGGGACCTCCCGCCCGCCCTGGAGGGCTTCCGCCTGGCGGTCGTCAGCGACGTCCACTACGGCCGCCTGGTCGACGACGCCTTCGTGCGCCACCTGGCGGCGCTGGTCAACGGCCAGGCGCCCGACGCGATCGTCATCGCGGGCGACTTCATCGACCGCAGCCGGCGGCAGTTCGAGGGCTGCGTGGACCTGCTGCGGGCCTTCCGGGCCCCCGCGGGCGTCTTCGGCGTCCTGGGCAACCACGAGCACCGGCTGGGCGCCCGCCGGGCCCTGGAGGCCTATACGGCCGGCGGTGTGGACATGCTGGTCAACGCCCACCGCGTCATCGGGCGGGATTCCGCCGCGATCACCCTGGCGGGGCTGGATGACTGGATCGAAGGCCGCAGCGACCCCGCCGGCGCCCTGGCGGGGTCCGACTCCCGCCGTCCGGTGGTCGTGGTCAGCCACTGCCCCGATGCCGCCGAGGCCCTGGACGGCGTCGCCCGGGCGGACCTGGTGGTGTCCAGGCACACGCACGGCGGCCAGATCACGCTGTTCGGTTGGCCGGTGATGACGCAGATCCGCTACCGGCGGTATACCCGGGGCCTGGCGGTCGGCCCGCGGGGCTGGGTGTACACCAGCCGCGGGGCGGGCGTCACCCGCATCCCGATCCGCCTGGGGGCGCGGGCGGAGGTGCCGATGATCCGCCTGACACGGGGGAATGAGGGTTGCCAAACGGGCCGCCGGCCCCTATCGTAGGCCGCCGTCCTTCGTGGAGATCGCCTGTGGTCGTTGTGCTGAATCTGTTCGACATCCATCCGGGGCGGCAGCACCAGTACGCCGAGTACCTCCGCCGCGTCCAGCCGCTCCTGGACCGCGTGGGGGCGCGGGTCCTGCTGTACGGGCGCACCCGCTACGTGCACCTGGGCAACTGCACGCAGGAGTACTGCGGGCTGATCGCCTACGACTCGCTGGACGCCCTGCGGCGCCTCAGCCACGACCCGGACTTCAACGCCATCCGCCCCCTGCGCGACAACAGCACGTACAACTACGTGCTGACCACCGTCGAAGCCTTCGCGTCAATGGACGCCGCGGCCCACGAACTCGAGAACGGCCAGTGAGGCCGGTTACGCCGTCGTCGCGGGGCCTTCCCCCATCCAGATCAGGTGGGCGCCGCACGTCCGCTTCGTGGGGCAGTCGCCGGCGCCGAAGCCGGGGATGAGGACGCGTCCGCCGGCACGGCGGGCGCGGGCGACCAGATCGCACTCGTCGTGCTTGCCGCCGGGGAAGGTCTCGACGGCAATGACCCGGGCCGCCGGGTGGGCCAGGAGGTAGTCGATGTGCCAGTAGCGGTTCTTCCGCTTGCGGCAGTGGCGGGTGATCCGGGCCTGCAGGTTCCGCTGGGCCGAGCCGCAGTAGACGTACCGCCCCGCCGGGAACGCGCACTCCCCCAGGGCGCCGACCTGCAGGCACACCGGGCGGACGACCTCGATGAGAAGCCGGTAGACCCCCGCGTCGCCGTCCGCGAACGTGTCCCAAGTGACCGTCATGGTTCCATTATCGCATCGTCCGAGGCGCCTGACCATAGTACAATAGCCCAACTTACGATGAACCCCGACGCCCCGGAGGCCGTAACGCCACTGCGATGCGCACCACCGAGTTTCTCGCCGCCGCGACGTTCCTGGCCCTCGTGGCCGCGGTCTACACCGCCGCCGGGGCCGTCGTCATTCGCGCGCTGGCCGTCCGCCTGCGCGGGCGACCGGCGCCGCTGCCCCGTTGGCGGCGGTGGATGCGTCGCGGCGTCCTGGCCGCGGCCGGGGCGGGGCTGGTGTGCATGGCGTATGCCTTCGCCATCGAGCCGGGTTGGGTCGAGGTGACGCACGTGGCGCTGCCGACCGGCAAGGTCCCCCCGGGCCGTCCGATCCGCGTCGTGCATATCTCCGACCTGCACTGCGAGGGACGGCCGCGCCTGGAAAGGTCCCTGCCGGACCTCATCGCCGCCGAGCGGCCCGACGCGATCATCTTCACCGGCGACGCGATGAACACGCCGGCGGGCGTGCCGGTCTTCCGCGAACTGATGGCCCGCCTGGCGGCCCTTGCCCCGACGTACGCCGTCTCGGGCAACTGGGACGCCGCGGGCGACCCGGCGGCCCTGTACGAGGGAACCGGCGTCATGTTCCTCGATGGACGGCGCGCCACGCTGGCGGTCGGCCCGGCGAGACTCCGGCTGATCGGCGTACCCATGGCGCGGCCGGCGGACCCGGGCGTCGAGCGGTCGGAGGCCTTCACGATCGTCCTGCACCACATCGGCGACCTCGCCCGCGGGATGGACCTGTCGGGCGTCGACCTGTTCTGCGCCGGCCATACGCACGGGGGACAGATCGCCCTGCCGCTGTGGGGGCCGCTGGTGACACTCACCCGCCACGGCGATGGCCGCGGACGCGTCGAACTGGGCGGCACGACCCTCTATGTCAACCGCGGGATCGGCATGGAGGGCGGGCCCGCGCCTCGGGTCCGGTTCGGCGCCCGACCGGAGGTGACGGTCTACCACATCGGCCCCGAACAGTGAAACAGAAGGGCCCGCGGCGCGGAAATCCATTCAATGGACAGAGACCAGGCTGTGGATAACTCCGGATGTTTCCAGGTCCGCAGAATGCGAAGATCCGCCCCCCCCAGGACCGCCCCGGCGCGGGCCGCGCCTGCCAGAGCGTCTCTCGGAAATCCGGAACTCCATGCGAATCCCCAGGATGGGCATCCTGGGCGCAGTCGAAGGGCCTGACGCGCCTTCGCCGGCGGACCGGGCGATCGCGGCGGGGGCGGGTCGGAAAAAAACCCTTCTCGAATCCCCCGGCGTTCGCCGGTAAAATGCCGGTTTACCGTGAATGGTTCTCAATGAAGGAGCAGGCGATGGCGCGCAGTGACATGGTCAAGTCGGGACTGGAGCGGACCCCCCACCGCAGCCTGCTGCGGGCGACAGGGTTGACGAATGCGGACATGCGGCGGCCGTTCGTGGCGATCTGCAACAGCTACACGGACGTCATCCCCGGCCACGCGCACCTCAAGGCCGTCGGCGAGTACCTCGCCGAGGCGGTCCGGCGTGCCGGCGGGGTGCCGTTCGTGTTCAACACGATCGGGATCTGCGACGGTATCGCCATGGGCCACGTGGGCATGAAGTACAGCCTGCCCAGCCGCGAGATCATCGCCGATTCGGTCGAGACGATGGTCAATGCCCACCGCTTCGACGCGATGATCTGCGTGCCCAACTGCGATAAGATCGTTCCCGGCATGCACATGGGGGCCATCCGGGCGAACATCCCCACGGTCTTCGTCAGCGGCGGGCCGATGGAGGCCGGGGTTCTGGCCTGCGGCGCCAAGGCCGACCTGATTGACACCTTCTACGCCGTCGCCAAACGCACCGCCGGAACCCTCACCGACAGGCAACTGGCGGATTACGAGCAGAACGCCTGCCCGACGTGCGGCTCATGCAGCGGGATGTTCACCGCCAACAGCATGAACTGCCTCGGCGAGGCGCTGGGGCTGGCGCTGCCCGGCAGCGGGACGGCCCTGGCGACCTCCCCCGTGCGCAAGCGGCTTTACGAGCAGGCCGCCCGGCGGGCCGTGACGATGGCCAGGCAGTGGGCCAAGGCCGACTGCAGCGCGGAGTACCCCTTCCTGCCGGGCAACCTGTACACGGTGGCGGCCTTCCGCAATGCCATGGCCCTCGACATGGCCATGGGCGGTTCGACCAACACGGTCCTGCACATCCTGGCCATCGCCCACGAGGCCGGCGTCAAGTTCACGCTCAAGCAGATCGACGCCCTCAGCCGCAAGGTGCCCAACATCTGCCGCGTCGCCCCCTCCTCTACGCCCGAGGGACGGATCTACCACATCCAGGACATCCACCGCGCCGGCGGGATCCACACGATCCTCGGCCAGTTGCTCCGCGACAAGCCCGGCCTGCTGGACACTGACGTGATGACCGTCACCGGCAAGACGCTCGGCCAGAACATCCGGGCGTACAGCCTGCGCAACGGGCGGGCCAGCGCCGAGCTGCGGGAGCTGATCGACGTCGGCTGCACGCCGACCGGCCGTTCGGTGGCCCAGGTGGCGGCGGACCTGGCCTCGGGGCCGCAGGTCAAGGCGCCCAAGCGCGAGAAGACCTCCGCCGACGACGGCTTCGACGCCGCCGACGTCATCCGCACGGCCGAGACGGCATTCACCCAGCGCGGGGGCCTGGTGGTCCTGTACGGCAACATCGCCGCCAAGGGCAGCGTGGTGAAGCTGGCGGGCGTCGATCCGGCCATGTACACCCACAGCGGGCCGGCGCGGATCTACGAAAGCCAGGAGGCCGCCTGCGAGGGGATCCTCGCGGGGCAGGTGAAGCCCGGGGACGTCGTCGTGATCCGCAACGAAGGTCCCAAGGGCGGGCCGGGGATGCAGGAGATGCTCGCGCCCACCAGCTACATCAAGGGCGCCGGCCTGGGCGACAAGTGCGCCCTGATCACTGATGGGCGCTTCAGCGGCGGGACCGCCGGGGCGTGCATCGGCCACGTCTCCCCCGAGGCGGCCGCCGGCGGGGAGATCGGCCTGCTGGCCAACGGCGACATCATCGAGATCGACATCTTCAAGCAGACCCTCAACGCCAGGGTCACCCAGGCCGAGTTCGCCCGCCGCCGCAAGGCCGCCAGGCCCCGCAAGCCGCGATTCACCACCGGCTGGCTCGCACGCTACGCGGCCATGGCCACCTCGGCCGATACGGGCGGCGTCCTGGAAACGCCGAAGCTGTAGGCCATAGCCTCCCATCAAGGAGCAGACGATGACGCTGGAAGAGACGATTCGCGGCCGCATCAAGGTGGCGATGCGGGAGAAACGCGAGGTGGAGAAGAGCATTCTGCGGTTGGCGTTGAGCGAGATCCAGGCTCAGGAAGCCCGTGCCGGCTCGCTCAGCGACGAGGACGCCGCGAAGCTGGTGCGGAAGTTGATCGCGAGCAACAGCGAGACGATGGCCGCGTCGCCCGGTGCCGATCACACCCGTCTGGAGCAGGAGAACGCGATCCTGGAGTCGCTCCTGCCGCGCCTTTGGGACCTCCAGCAGACCAAGGCGGCCCTCGCCGCCGACGCCGGCGCCCTTGCCGCCGTCAAGGCCGCCCCCAACGACGGCGCCGCCACCGGGGCGGCGATGAAGGCGCTCAAGAGCAAACAGGCGCCAGTGGATGGGAAGGTTGTGGCGCAGGCGGTGAAGGAACTGCGACCGTAGAAGAGAAGCCGTCCGACGCGTCAGACACGTCCGACATCGTCTTCTCATTCCACCGTCACGCTCTTGGCCAGGTTGCGCGGCTTGTCGACGTTGCAGCCGCGGAGGACGGCGGCCTGGTAGGCCAGGAGCTGCAGCGGGATGACCGTCAGCAGGGGCTGGAGGGCCTGAGGGCAATCGGGGACATAGAAAACCGCATCGGCGTAGCGGCGGATCTCCTTATTGCCCTCGGTCGCCACGGCGATGACGTACCCGCCGCGGGCGCGGACCTCCTCGATGTTCGAGATGATCTTGTCGTACACCCCGCACCGCGGGGCGATGAACACCACGGGCATGCCCTTGTGGATCAGGGCGATCGGCCCGTGCTTCATCTCGGCGGCCGGGAGACCCTCGGCGTGGATGTAGCTGATTTCCTTGAGCTTCAACGCCCCCTCCAGGGCGACGGGGTAATTGTAGCCCCGCCCGAGGAACAGCCAGTTCTCGCGGTCGGCGACGCGGCTGACGACGTCGCGGATCATGTCGCTCTGGGCCAGGACCGTCTCGATCTGCCCAGGGATCGCCGCCAGGGCCTCCATGAAACGGGTCATGATCTCCTGCGACATGAACTTCCGCCGCCCCAGGTACAGCGCGAGCATCGTCTCGACGGCGACCTGGCAGGTGAAGGCCTTGGTGGAGGCCACGCCGATCTCCGGCCCGGCGTGCAGGTAGACGCCGGCGTCGGTCTCGCGGGCGATCGTCGAGCCGACGGCGTTGACGATGCCCAGCGCCAGGGCGCCCTTGTCCCGCGCCTCCCGCAGGGCCGCCAAGGTGTCGGCCGTCTCGCCCGACTGGCTGATTGCGATCACGGCGGTGCCGTCCTCGATGATCGGGTTGCGGTAGCGGAACTCCGAGGCGTATTCCGTCTCGGCGGGAATCCGCGCCAGATCCTCGAAGAGGAACTCCCCGATCAGCCCGGCGTGCCAGGCGGTCCCGCAGGCGGTGAAGATGAACCGGCGGGTCTTCACCAGCTCGCGGGCGACCGATTCGATGCCCCCAAGCTGCACGCGGGACTCCCGCATGTTCAGGCGGCCGCGGAGGCAGTCGCGGATCGACTGGGGCTGCTCGAAGATCTCCTTGAGCATGAAGTGATCGAACCCGTCAAGGGCGATCTCTTCGAGGCTGTATTCGATCAGCTCGACCTCGCGGGTCGTCGGAACGTTGTCGATGGTGATCGTCCGCATCTGGTCGCCGTCGATGACGGCCATCTCGTTGTCGTGGAGGTAGACCACGTTGGCGGTGTGGGCGACGATCGCCGAGGCGTCCGAGGCGATGATGTACTCGTCCTGGCCGATGCCCACGATCAACGGGCTGCCCCGCCGGGCGGCGACGATCCTGTCCGGTTCGTCGCGGCAGAGCACCGCGATCCCGTAGGTGCCGGTCACTTCGTGCAGGGCCGTCCGCACCGCCTCGACGAAGTCGCCGCTGGAGGCGTAGAACTCGGCGATCAGGTTCGACAGCACCTCCGAATCGGTCTGGCTGGCGAAGGTGCGGCCCTTGGACTGGAGCCACTGCTTGAGCGGCAGGTAGTTCTCGATGATGCCGTTATGGACCAGGGCGATCCGCCCGTCGTCGCTGAGGTGCGGGTGGGCGTTCGCCTCGGTCGGCGAGCCGTGCGTCGCCCAGCGGGTATGGGCGATGCCCAGGGTGGCCTGGCCGATGGCGGGCACCTCGGCCAGCCGCTCCTCCAGATTGGCGATCCGGCCGGGGCATTTGGCCGTCACCAGCGCGCCGTCGGCGACGGCGCAGACGCCGGCCGAATCGTAGCCTCGATATTCGAGGCGCTTAAGGCCTTCTACCAGGATGTCTTGCGCCTTCCGGTGTCCGATGTACCCGACGATACCGCACATGCTTGTCTCTCCTGGGAGTTTCACAGCCGATGCCGTATACTATACTCTATCGGCCCGGGCGGACCCCAACGTTGGTCCGCCGGCGGATTGTGCGATCCAGGTGACGCTTTTGTCGCGAGTTATGGCTGCGCAGCGACCCGACAGGTCGGATTTGTTCACCCCCGCCGAACGCGAGGCGCTCGGCCGCCGCGCCCCGCTGGCGGTGCGGATGCGTCCGCGGACGCTCGACGAGGTGCTCGGGCAGGAGGCGTTCCTGGGCCCCGGCAAGCTGCTGCGGCGGATGATCGAGGCCGACCGGCTGACCAGCCTGATCTTCCACGGCCCGCCGGGGGTGGGCAAGACGACGCTGGCCGGCGTGATCGCCAACACCTGCTCGTGCACCTTCCGCACGCTGCACGCCGCGTCGGCGTCGGTGAAGGATGTGCGGGAGATCATCGAGGCGGCCAGGACCGACCTGGCGACGCGGGACGCCAGGACGGTGCTGTTCATCGACGAGCTGCACCGCTTCAACCGCGCCCAGCAGGACGTGCTGCTGGAGGACGTTGAGAACGGGACGATCCTGCTGATCGGGGCGACGACGGAGAATCCGTATTTCGCGATCAACTCGCCCCTGCTGAGCCGTTCGAGCGTTTTCCGGTTCGAGCCGCTCACCGAGTCGCACATCGTCGCCCTGCTGAGGCGGGCGCTGGCCGACGCGGAGCGCGGCCTGGGCCGCTACGATGTGACGGCCGACGCGGAGGCCCTGGCGCACCTGGCGAGGATCTCCGACGGCGACGCGCGGCGGGCCCTGACGGCCCTGGAGGTGGCGGTCCTCAGCCAGCTCCGCGCCGCCGGCGACGAGACGGCGGCGGTCCACGTCGACCTGGACACCGCCGCCGAGTCGATCCAGGCCAAGGCGATCGTCTACGACACGCAGGGCGACCAGCACTACGACGCCGCCAGCGCCCTGATCAAGTCGATGCGGGGCAGCGATCCGGACGCGGCGGTGTACTGGCTGGCCCGGATGCTCGTGGCCGGGGAGGACCCCCGCTTCATCGCCCGGCGGATCGCCATCCTGGCCAGCGAGGACGTCGGCAACGCCGATCCGCGGGCCATCACCGTGGCGGCGGCGGCCTTCGCGATCACCGAGCGGATCGGCCTGCCCGAGTGCCAGCTTACGCTCGCCCAGGCCGTCATTTACATGGCCTGCGCCCCCAAGAGCAACGCCGCCACGACGGCCATCTACGCCGCCACCGACGACGTCAAGACCCAGCGCACGCTGCCGGTCCCGATGCACCTGCGCAACGCCCCCCACCCCGCCATGCGGGCCGAGGGTGCCGCCGAGGGCTACCAGTACAGCCACGACTACCCCGGCGGCGTCAGCCCCGACCAGGACTATCTCGGCGTCGAACGCACCTATTACGAACCCACCGATCGCGGCTACGAGAAGCACATGGCCGCGTACCTGCGCTATGCCCGGTCGCTGCGGGCAAAAAGCGCGCCAGGGGGTTGATTTCCGCGACGGGACGGGCGACAGTAAGCGATAAGGGGCAGGCTTTCCCCGGGGAATGCCTGCCGCGCGAACATGGATGTCCAACAAGGTGGCTCGTCCGGACTGAACGAGGGTGCGTCTGTATGAAAAGGCAGATCCGTCAGCAGATCCGCGAAGCGCTGGCGGCCATGGATCCCATGACACGGTACGCCCGGTCGCTGGCGGCCTGCAAGCACCTGACGTGCACCGAGACCTTCCGGCGGGCCGACGTGGTGATGATCTACCTGTCCATGGCCGACGAGGTCGACACCGCCGCCATCGCCCTGGCCGGCTGGCAGGCCGGCAAGACCATTGCCGCCCCGAGCATCTCCTGGGAACACCACCGGCTCACCCCCATCGAGATCGCCTCGCTGGAGGCCGGCGTCGTCCCCGGCCGTCACGGCGTGCCCGAGCCGCCCGCGCACGGCCAGCCGGTGCCGATCGAGATGATCGACCTGGTCGTCGTCCCGGGCCTGGCCTTCGACCGGCGCGGCCGGCGCCTGGGGCGCGGAGGGGGGTTCTACGACCGCTTCCTGTCCCACCCCGAGTGCGTCGCGACCACCTTCGGCCTGGCCTTCCACGAGCAGGTCGTCGACGAGCTGGCCTGCGAGGACCACGACCACCCCGTTGATCATCTCGCAACCGACGAGAAGGTCTACGATTTCCGCAGCTCCGGCCGCACCGCCGCGTCGGGCCCGACGACGGCGTAGGCCGTTTTCGCGGTGGATGGGCGGGCTGCAGACCGCCGGTGCTCGATTGGACGGCGGTCCCCTTGACCCGGACGGCCTCACTTGCGATAGTGGGACTCGGCGCCGCGCCCGTGGTGCCTGCTGATGAACCTGCGAAGGAGGACCCCTCCGTGGCACGACGCCGGACGAATCCAATGGGCCGTTTCATCGTGGTTCTCATCCTCCTGGCCGCATGCGGCTGGGTGGTGCGGTCCCGGATGAACGCCGGCGGCGACAGGGCCGCCGAACCGTCCGCGGCCCGGGCCGACGTTCAGCCGCCCCGCGACGGCGGCCAGCCCGTCCTGAAGCCGGTGCCCCTGCCGCAGGCCCCGGCGACGCCCCAGACGCCGCCGCAGACGATCATCATCCCCCCGGCCCCGCCGGCCGAAGCCCCGCCGGCGGCGGCGCCGCCCGAGAAGATCGCCGAGGCACGCCAGGCCTACGACCAGGGCTGCACCCGCCAGGCGGCCGGAAACCTCGTCGAGGCCCGCCGCCTGTTGAGCCGCGCGCTGGCCTCGGGCCTGCTGGCGCCCAAGGCCGGCGAGGACTGCCGCACCCGCCTCAAGGCCATCGCCGCCACGCTGGTGTTCTCCCGCGAGATCCACCCCGACGACCCCTACAGCCGCGAGTACCGCGTCAAAGGGGGCGACGTGCTGGAGCGGATCGTCGAGCGGGAGAAACTCTACGTTCCCTGGCAGGGGATCGCCCGAATCAACCGGATCGACGATCCGTCGAAGCTTCAACTCAACCAGCGGCTCAAGCTGGTGACCGGTCCGTTCGACGCGATCATCACCAAGCACGCCTACACGCTGGACCTCTACCACCACGGGATGTTCGTCACCAGCTTCCGCATCGGCCTCGGCCAGAACGGCTCGACGCCGACCGGCCGGTGGCTGGTCCGCGACCGCGTGCCCGCCGCCACCTGGACCCCCCCGGCCGGCAGCGACCAGACCGCCCCCATCGAGTGCGGCCAACCGGGCTACCCGCTGGGGCGCGACGGGCTGTGGATCGCCCTGCAGGGTCTCGAGCAGGCCAACGAGATGGTCAGCGGGTTCGGCATCCACGGCACCGACGAGCCCGACAGCATCGGCCGCCAGGCCTCCCTCGGCTGCATCCGCCTCGGCGACGCCGACATCGCCCTGCTGTTCGACCTGCTCTACCGCGGCAAGAGCACCGTCGAGGTGCGGCCTTAGTTGAGCTGGCTCGGCGCCCAGGTGTTGATCCTGCCGCCGCCGATGCGCCACTCGGGGATGCCTTCAGGCCAGAGGGTCAGCAGGACGCTGGTGTCGTTGGTGGTGGCGTCGACGACGACGGAGAGGGCGACGTACCAGCGGGGGAACTTGCGGATCAGCGAAACGCGGCTCTGGAGGTTGCGGCCGTTGTCGAAGTCGATGTCGTACTGCTGGAAGGCGCTGAGTTCGTACTTGCTGCTGAGGCGGTAGTTCAACCCCGCGGTCCACACCCAGCTTTCCAGGTCGTCGATGTAGCGCGTCCCCAGGTACCAGCGGTAGCGCGGATCGCGCTGGACGGCCACGCCCAGATCGGCCA
>JAAYZK010000107.1 GCA_012514895.1 Planctomycetota bacterium
CGACCGGATGACCTACCAGATGACCTTCGACCTGCACACCCGCAGCGGCACCGTCGTGGTCAACACCTCCGTCGTCGACGCCGAGCCCCTGATGGAATACGCCGACGAGATCTGCCGCTTCTACGAGCGCGGCTACGCGATGGGCCGCCTGCTGACCCTCCTCAAGCCGGGCGAGCGGATCGGCAAGATTCTCATCCCAGAGGGCAAGCTGGGCTTCTGCACCGTCTGCTCGGTGACGCTCAACGGCGTCATGCTCAAGCACGGCGTTCCCATCACCAGCCGCTTCGGCGGGCTGATCGAACTGCAGGACGGCAGCGCCACCCGCTTCGTCGAGATGATCCACTACGACGGGACGAGCATCGACCCGCTGGAGGTCTTCATCCGCAGCGGCATGACCGACTACCGCGGGGCCATCTCGACCGGCAACGGCCGCATCGGCGCGTCGTTCCGCGAGATCCCCTGCGACGCCCGCCCCATGGTGCTGCAGTTGGCGTCCCACCTCGACGAGATCGGCATGGGCGCCGTCCTGGCCGTCGGCCTGCCGGGCCAGGCGGTCCTGGAAGTCCCCGTCCCGGCCGAGCGGATCGGCATGGTCGTCATCGGCGGGCTGAACCCCATCGCCATCCTCGAGGAGTCCGGCCACCGCGTCTTCTCCCGCGCCCTGTCGGGCCAGATGGACTTCACCCGCCTGCAGCACTACCACGAACTGCCCAGGCTGCTGCGCAACGCGATGTAGCGGCGCCCCGAGAGGCGGTTTGACGACCCCCCCGGCCGGCAAAGCTCTCGAGAGACCATCCGCCGAAGGGCTGTGAGACAGCCTATGGGAAAGCGGCGCGGCGGCTCACTCGGAACCGCCGCGCCGCCCGTGAAATCGCCCGTCGCGTCTACCCGTTCTTGCGCTGCTGTTCGGGCAGCGTCTCCAGGCGGACGGCGTAGACCTCGTTCATGAAGGGCATGGCCTTCAGTTTCTCCAGCACCGACGCCGGCGGCTGGGTGTCGACGTTCAGGGCCAGGACCGCCTTGTTGGTGGCCTTGCGGCGGCCGAAGGTCATCGAGGCGATGTTCACGCCCGCTTCGCCGAAGGCGTCACCGACCTTGCCGATCACGCCCGGCTGATCGTCGTTGAAACAGATCACCACGTCGCCCTCGGGGATCATCTCCATGCGGTGGCCGTCGATGGCCACCACGCGGGGGAACTTGTGGCCGAAAATCGCCCCGACGGCGGTGCGGCTGACCTTGTCGGTGGTCACCTCCACCTGCACCAGGTTGGCGAAGTCCCGCACCTGCTCGGACGTGATCGTCTCGATGTTGATCCCGCGCTCCTTGGCCAGCACGGGGGCGTTGACCAGGTTCAGCTCGTCGCCCAGGACCGGCTTGAGCAGCCCGATCGTCAGCGCCGTCGTCACCGCCGACATGTTCTGCTGGGCGATCTCCCCGCGGTAGACGACCTCGACCTTCCTGATCGCCCCGGGGGTGATGTTCGTCAGCAGCGTGCCCATGCGACTGAGCAGCTCGGCGTAGGGCCGCAGGCTCTCGGGCAGCTTGGTGGCGCCCGAGACGTTCACCGCGTTGCGGATCTCCCCGCCCCGCAGGGCCTCGACCATGATCTCCGCCGCCTCCAGCGCGACGCCTTCCTGGGCCTCCTCGGTGCTGGCGCCCAGGTGCGGGACGGCCACCACGTTGGGGTGCTCGATGAGCTTGCGCAGGTGCTCGCTGGCCGGCGGCTCCTCGGTGTAGACGTCCAGGGCCGCCCCGGCCACGGTGCCGGCCTCGAGGGCCGCCAGCAGGGCCTTCTCGTCGATGATTCCGCCGCGGGCGGCGTTGATCAGGCGGACCGAGGGCTTCATCATCGCCAACTGGGCCGCGGCGATCATGCCCTTGGTCGCGTCGGTCTTGGGCACGTGGACGGTGATGTAGTCGGCGACCTTGTACAGTTCGTCCACGTCGGCGACGAACTCGACCGCCTCGGGGACGGCCGCGGCGGTGAGCATCGGGTCGTAACCCACCACCTTCATGCCCATCGCCATGGCGATGCCCGCCACCGTCCGGCCGATCCGCCCCAGGCCGATCACCCCGAGCGTCTTGCCGGACAACTGCGTCCCCTCGTAGCTCTTGCGGTCCCACTTGCCGGCCCGCAGGCTCACGGCGGCCGGAACGACCTTGCGGGACAGGGCCATCATCAGCGTGACGGCCAGCTCGGCGGTCGAGAGGGTGTTGCCGCCGGGCGTGTTCATCACGATGATGCCGCGGCTCGTCGCCGTCGGCAGGTCCACGTTATCGACGCCCACGCCGGCGCGGGCGACGGCCCGCAGGCGGCCCGGGTTGGCCAGGACCTCGGCCGTCAACTTGGCGCCGGAGCGGATGATGATCCCGTCGTACTGGCCGATCGTCTTGGCCAGATCCTCGGCGCTCAGGCCGGTCTTGATGTCGAAATCGACGTTCTGGGCCTTGAGGTAATCCAGGCCCACCTGGCTGAGTTTGTCGGCAACCAGAATCTTCATGGTGCACCTCTTCTAACGCCCCCGCAGGGGCTAGGTCGCTTCTCCCGCTGAACAAGCGGGGTCCGGCCGCAAAATCCGAAACTCGAAGCACGAAATCCGAAACAAATCTCAAACGGCTGAAAACGACAAACCTCAAAACGGCCGAGCCGGTCTGTATGCTGCTTTCCCGTTCGTTGGTTTTGCCGTTGTTTCGTTTGCCGTCTTGGCTGTTTCTCCGTTTCGAGTTTGTTTCGTATTTCGAAGTTCGTGTTTCGGATTTCCCCAACGGAACCGCAGGTCCGGCAGGAAAACGCTCCAGTTCTATTCCCAATCCCGCAAGACGGCCGTCGCCGCCGCCACGCCGGCGCCGATCTTCACCTTCACGCCCAGCTTGGCCAGCGTGTACTCGGTGGCAGCGATCAGGCCGATCGTGTCCAGCGGATCGACATAGCCCATGTGGCTGACGCGGAAGACCTTGCCCTTGATGTCGTCCTGCCCGCCGGCCACCGAGCAGCCGTACGTCTTCTCCAGGGCCTTGCGGAACGCGTCGTCGATGCCCTGGGGATACCAGATGCCCGTGACCGAGTCGCTGGGCTGGCTGCTGTAGACCTTCAGCCCGATCGCCTCGGCGGCCGTGCGGGTCGCCTTGGCCAGCAGGGCCGTGCGGGCCCAGACCTTCTCGATGCCGATCTTGTGGATCATGTCCAGGGCGACTTTCATCCCGCGGATGAGCGAGACGGCCGGCGTGTAGGGCGTGTCGCTGTCGGCGATCGATTTGCGATAGGCCTTCAGGTCCAGATAGAACGCCTGCGGCTTGACGGCCGCGGCGGCCTTCCAGGCCTTCTCGCTGACGGCGACGTTGGCCAGCCCCGGCGGGAGCATCATGGCCTTCTGCGACCCGGAGGCGACGATGTCCAGCCCCCACGCGTCCGTCTCCAGCGGCAGGGCGCCGACGGAGGTGATCCCGTCCACCATCAGCAGGGTGTCGGTCGGACCGGTAATCCTGCCGAGGGCCTGGACGTCGGTGGCGGTGGCGGTGGACGTCTCGCTGTGGACGACGATGACGGCGCCGTACTGGCCGGTCTTCACCTTCTCGGCCACGAGGTCCGGACTGATGGCGGTGCCCCACTGGACCTTCACTTCATCGACGTCCATGCCGTACACGCGGGCGACCTTGGCCCACCGCTCGCCGAACTTGCCGCCGTTGGCGACCAGGACCTTCTTGCCGCGGGGCATGCAGGTGACGATCGCGGCTTCCATGCCGGCGGTGCCGGAGCCGGCGAGGGTCAGGACGTTGCTGGAGGTGCGGAACAGCTTCTTGAGACCCTCGTTGACCTCCGCGAACATCGCCTTGAACCGCGGCGTGCGGTGGTGGAACATCGGGCGGGCCATCTCGGTGAGGACTTCCGCGGGCACATCCGTGGGCCCCGGGGTGAACAGGCGTTCTTTGATCATCGTTCTCGCTCCAAGGTTCGTGAATCCCCCATCTCGGGGGTCCATGGGTTGCACACTCTAAGCCGACACACACGCAACGAAAAGGGGACCTCGTCGACCGCCAGAGACCGGGGGATGCCGCCGTCACACGGAAGTGCCCGAAAAGGCCGGACTTATCGCCGCCACGTCGCGCGGAAAGCTCAAATCGACATCAGCGGACCCATCACACGAGCCGACGGCGCGGGCCTTCAGTGCCTCCGGGGGCATCCCCCGGTACACATGCCCGACAAGCGGCCCGTTCGGGCCGTCACTCCTTCAGCCTGTCGACGCCGCCGCCGCATCATCCCGACTCCCATCAGGCGTCCGCCCACGGCACCCCCGTCACGCGGACGGCCCGTAAGTCACTACACTACTTCGGCTCCAGGAGCCTGTCAATGGGGCTGTGAAAAAAATAACAGGTCGAGTCAGGATTTTCCGATTCCCTTTGAAACGCCGCGATCAGTATGTATAGTGGCTTCGTCCGGCCCCCGAGGCCTGACGCGGGGACGTAGCTCAGTTGGGAGAGCGGCTGGTTCGCAATCAGCAGGTCGAGGGTTCGAATCCCTTCGTCTCCAGTCTTCGTTCGCCGCGGCCGACGATCGCGGCGAACGTTCTACCGGTGCGTCCGGGCGAGCAGCCGACGGTCCCAGCCGGGCTCGGCGGGGTGCAGGGATTGGACGTCCACGGTGAGCGACACGCCGGAGGCCTGCAGCAGCGCCTTGAAGTCGAGGCGGTCCAGGCGGTCGAAACAGTCCAGCGTGATCGCGTAGAGGGCGTTGCGGCGTTCGTCCCCCTCGGGCAGCCGGCGCGCCTCGGCGATGCGATCCTCGGCGTTGCGGATCTCCCTGAAGAAATCCGGCCAGAAGGCCGGCCCGTACCGCCGCCGGCAGAGGTGCAGCAGGTGCGCGTGGATCCTGTCGACCTGGTTGCACGAGCCGCACCACATCCATCCCGCTGGCCAGATGCCCCAGGCCCGTCGGGCAGAGGGTGGCGGCATCGGACAGATCGGCGTGCACCGCGCCTTCGACGATGACGTACGCCTTGTCGGTGGCGTCGAAGTGCCCCATCAGCGCGAGGTCCCACACGACGGCATCGCCCGCCTCCGCCGACACGGCGCGGGCGGTCGAGGCGAGGCATGCTCCCGCAGCCACTATCACGATGGCCGTCCTGATCATCGGTCGTCTCCCCGGCCGTTCCGTTCCACGGGTGCCCCCGTCCCGTAACTCAGACGCCCAACCCAGCGCGCGGTTCCCCCGGCGATGCCTTGCCCCTCCTCATGCCCGATCACCCGACATCATTGTGCCTTCTTCGCTCCGATGCAATCCGTGGCTCTCGGTTCCCCGGCGCCGGGAACAGCGCTGGAGCGGTGGGAAAGCAGGGGAAGTGGACGTGCCGACGATCACGTCGAAGCTTTCGCGCGTCCCAGACGGACGGATGACGGGGATCGCTGCCGCCCGTTCCGGCCTCAGATCAGCCCCCCCCTACCCCAGCGGCACGGCCAGCCCCGCCGACGCCAGGAGGTCCAGCACTGGCGGCAGAGAGACGGTGCTACGCTTCATGCGATGGCGGAGGCGGCGCGCGGGGAGGGGCGAGACGGGCGGGGAAGCGGCACAGAGGAGGTCGACGGCCTGCACGATCACGATCGTCGCCCCGGGGTAGGTCAGGCTGCCCGAGGCCGTCCGCGGGAAGCTCTGCTGCCAGTCGGGTCGGGCCACTTCGGAGACGACATGGTCGCCGAACGGCAGGCCGTCTAGGACGTAGCCGCCGCTGGTGTCAGTGGTTGTGAATCTCTCGCCCTCGCCGCTGTCCCATCGGCCGTCCCCGTCGCCGTCGGTCCAGTCCAGCCGATCGTTTTCGTTGGCGTCGAGGTAGATGGTCCAGCCCGCCAGCGCCGGTTCTCCGGGATCGCGCAATCCGTCATTGTCGAGGTCATCCCACTTGACGCCATGGATCACCACGAACGCAGACCTCCAGGAGCCTTTGCACGCGCTTGTCGGCCCCACCCCCCGCGTGGTACAACGGCCGCATGGCTTCCATCCGCGTCCTGCCCGTGCACATGGTCAACAAGATCGCCGCCGGCGAGGTGATCGAGCGCCCGGCGAGCGTCGTGAAGGAGCTGCTGGAGAACGCCCTGGACGCGGGGGCCGGGCGGATCGACGTGACGGTGGAGCAGGGCGGCAAGCAGCTCATCCGGGTCAGCGACGACGGCGGCGGGATGGGGCCGGAGGACCTGGCCAAGGCGTTCGTGCCCCACGCCACCAGCAAGCTGCCGGACGAGGAGGCGCTGTTCCACATCGCGACGCTGGGCTTCCGCGGGGAGGCCCTGGCGTCGATCGCGGCGATCAGCCATGCGAGCATCCGCACCCGCACGGCCGCCGAGGACGGGGGGCACGAGGTGGCCGCCGGCGGGGAGGTTCTCGGCGAGGTGCGGCCGTGTGCGGCGCCGGTGGGCACGACGGTGGAGGTGCGGGACCTGTTCTTCAACACCCCGGCCCGCCGGAAGTTCCTGCGGTCGGATTCGACGGAACTGGGTCACATCGCCGAGGCCCTGATCCGCGCGGCGCTGCCCCGTCGCGACGTGGCGTTCACGCTGACACACAATGGGCGTCGGGTGATGGATGTTCCGCCGGCCCGCACGTTGCAGCAGCGGGTGGCGGACCTGTTCGACCCGGAGCTGGCCGAGCCGCTCATCGCGGTGGAGCCATCCGACGGGGACGTGCGGATCTCCGGGCTGGTGGCCCCGCCGTCGGCGGCGCGGGCGGCGGCGAAGTGGCAGTACCTGTTCCTCAACGGCCGCTACATCCGCGACCGCTTCTGCCAGCACGCCCTGAGGGAGGCCTACCGCGGGCTGATCGACCCGCAGCGCCACCCGGTGGCGATCCTGTTCATCGCCCTGGACCCGGCGGCCGTGGACGTCAACGTCCACCCCACCAAGATCGAGGTCCGCTTCCGCGACGGCCAGAGCGTTCACTCGCACCTGCTGGCGGCGGTCCGCGAGACCCTCCAGCGTGCGGAGTTGCGGCCGCGAATGAGTTTGCCGCCCGAGGCCCCCGAGCCGCCGGACGACGCGCGGCGTCAGAGCCTGCGGGAGGCCCTGGCGGACTTCTTTGCCGCCCAGCCGGCCCCGCAGCCGCACCTGCATTTCAGCGAGCGGCGCGACCGCCCGTCGGGCGAGCCGTTCGGCGGCGATCGCGCCCCCCTCCCGCCGATGGCGCGGCTCTCGCCGCGTCCGCCAGCCGACGACGGCGCCGCCCCGCCGCTGCGTGCGGCCGAGCCGTCCGACCCGCCGGCCGGCCACGCGCCCGAGCCGGCGCGGGCGCCGGCGCGGCGGGTGATGCAGGTGCACAACACCTACATCGTCGTCGCCGACGCCGACGGGCTGCGGATCATCGACCAGCACGCCCTGCATGAGCGGGTGCTCTACAACCAGCTCCTCGAGCGGATCACCGCCGGGCCGCTGGCGGGCCAGGGGCTGCTGCTGCCGGCGACGCTGCCGGTGACGCCCGCGCGCAAGGCCCTGCTGGAGACGCACGCGGACCTGCTGGCCAGGCTGGGGATCGAGGTGAGCGATTTCGGCCCGGCGAGCGTCGCCGTCCAGCGGTTCCCCGCTTTCCTGGACCGGGCCGACCCCGCCGCCTTCGTGGCCGACCTGCTGGACCTGCTGGACGGCGGCGACGCCGCCCTGGACCCTGAGCACCTGCTGCACAGCGTCCTGGACATGATGGCCTGCAAGGCCGCCGTCAAGGCCGGCGATCCCCTCGGCGACGAGGAGATCGCCCACCTGCTGGACGCCGCCGACGCCGCCGACAAGTCCACCGCCTGCCCGCACGGGCGGCCCACCCAGATCCGCCTGACGCTGCGGGACCTGGAGAAGCAGTTCAGGCGCGGGTAGCGCCGCTTACGGCACAGCCATCGCGGCGGCGCTGTCCGACTCGGCGACGGTCGACTGGTGCTCCAGCAGCCGCAGGCGGCAGACCAGCAGGGCCGTGTCGAGCTGGATGTCGGCGCGGAACTGCAGGGCCATGTCCTCGTTGAGCTGGGCCTCATCGCGGCTCTTGATGATCTCGGTTCGCCGCAGGAGGCGCATCCACCGCCGAAGCTGCCTGGGCGTCACGGGGGGGTTGATGTCGGGCTCGACGCCCCACTCGGTCGCCCCGTCGATCCGGTGCAGGCAGCGGTCGCTGGGCAGGTAGTAGTACGCCGCCGTGATCTTCAGGTACGCGTCGTTCAGCCCGCCGGTCGGGTCCGGCCGGATCGGAATGAGGTTCTGCACGCTGCCCTTGCCGAAGCTTCTCTGGCCGACGATGACGGCCCGCCCCAGGTCCTTCAGGGCGCCGCTGACGATCTCGGCCGCCGAGGCCGAGCTCTTGTCGACCAGCACGACCAGCTCCCCGTCGAGGAACTGCCCGCTGGGTGTCGCGTGGAACCGCCCGGTCTGCTGCTGGCGGCCCTTGGTCGAGACGATCTGCCCCCGCCGGACGAACTCGTCGGTCACGTCCACCGCAGCCTTGAGGAACCCGCCGGGGTTGCCCCGCAGGTCCAGGATCAGCCCGCGGACGCCCTGGGTGTGCATCTCGGCCAGGGCGCGGCGGAGCTCGTCGACGGTGTCGCGGTTGAAGTTGGTGATGCGGACGTAGCCGATCCCGTTGTCCGGATCGAGCATCCAGTCCCACCCGCCGTCATTGGTGCGGCGCCAGCCCTTGACCGTCTGGATGTGGATCTCCGCCCGCACCAGCGACTCGGTCAGCAGCGTATCCAGCCCCGGCCGCTTGATCGTCAGCGTCACCGTCGTGCCCTCGGGGCCCGTGATCCTGCGGACGGCCTCCTCGATGTCGATCCCGCGGGCCGACTCGCCGTCGATCTCCAGGATCAGGTCGCCGGCCTTGATCCCCGCGTGGTAGGCCGGGGAGTCCTCCAGGGGCGTCACGACCATCAGCAGGTCGGTCTCCCGCTGCAACTGGATCTGGATCCCCACGCCGCGGAAGCTGCCCATCGTCTGCTTGCGGAAGTCGGACCACTCGCTGGGCCAGATCATCGAGCTGAAGCGGTCCAGCTCCTGCATCACGCCCTCGGTGAACTCCACGTCGATGACCTCGTCGGGCAGGTTCACCGTCTGGCGGTTGGCGTCCAGCACGCTCATCAGGGCCATGCCCACGAAGCGGTGCGTCGAGTCGGGCGCCCGCTCGGCCTCGGCGATGAGCCTGTCGATGCGGGCGATGAACGCCGTGCGCCGGCCCTCGTCGGCCAGCCCGTCGAACGTGTCGGCCACCTCCGGCGACTGCGCCAGCACGCGGACCGCCCGCAGGCCGCCCAGCAGAAGCTTCTGGTAATCGACGGTTTCGACGTACGTCTCGTCGATCCGCGCCAGGGCGTTGCGCACCATGTCGGCGTCCACGCCGCTGACGAACTCGGTCCATCTCACCTCGTCGCCTTCGGGGATCTTCTGCTCCTCACTCTCCGGGACGTCGGCCTGGTCGGCATCAGCGGCCATCGCCTCGGGCGCGTACAGCGACACGACCCGCGCCCACCGGGTCGTGTGCTTGATGCGGTCGTCGTACCGCTCGTCGTCGAAGACCTCCCGCAGCACGCCGTACAGGGCCAGCGCCTCGTACCACTTCTTCTGGCCCACCAGTTCCTCGGCCCGCTTCTCGGCGCCGGCGACGATCGCCTCGGCCCAGGGTTCCTTCAGGAACAACAGGTCATCCCCGGCCACCTGCTTGATCATCAGCAACCGGTCGACCGCCGCCTGCCAGGGGTGGGTGGTCACCAGCGCGCTGAGGTCGTCGGTGGCCATCAGCAGCGTGTCGGTCTGGTCGGACAGGTCGTTGAGGCTCCGCTCGCTGGCCGCCAGGGTTCCCCACGGCTTCTCGGCGGTGGCGGCGATGAAAGCGTCCAGCGTTCCCAGCAGGCGATCGGCGGCCAGGCCGATCTCCTCGGCGTGCACGCAAGACTGGCCGTCCAGTTCGGCGCGGATCGCGCCGAGGGCCTCGACCATCCTGGCCCGCTCGCGGGCAAGCCGCTCGGCGTACCAGCCGTCGGAGGCGATGTTTTCCCCCACGTGGGGCGCGCCCACGATGTCGATGACCACCTCGCGGACCGTGTCGACGTGCTCGCGCACCGCCTCGATGGTGCCGTTGGGTTCGTCGGCGTGCAGGGCCACGTTCAGCAGCACGCGGGCGACCGCGACGGAGGCCTCGTAGTCGGCCAGCCGGTCCTTCTCGTCAGCCTCGCGGCGTTCGAGGAAGCCCCGCGTCCACTCGGCCGCCTGCTTGACGACCGGGTCTTCGGGATCGATCTGGGCGGCCGACATCAGCGTAGCGACGCCGTCGCGGAATTGTCCGGCCAGCAGTTGCGTCAGGGCTTCGCGCCGCACCTGGGCCAGGTCCGACGACCGGGCCGGACTGTCCGCGGGCGCCGCCGTCGCCCCCCCGGGGAGTTCCCCGTCGGCCGTCGCCGGACCGGAGGCCGTAAGTGCCGCAGTCACAACGACTAGCAGGACGGTCACCCAACTTCGATTCATGGTTGCCTACTCCAATGCTCCTGTGCAGACGCCGCGACGACACCCGCGCCGGCAGCCCCCCACATCAAGACACTCATCTGTAGTCTAGCTTTCACAGCCGTCGCGTTGCAACGACCTTGCTCTTTTCAGCCCCCCGCCCCCGGCCCGGCCCCTCCTAAGCCGCACGAACGGAAGAACGGCGACGGCAGGCTGCAGGCTACCGGCTGCTGGCTGTAGGGGCGGTCGGCGCATAGCGTTGCCGTTCCTGCAGCCTGTAGCCAGCGGCCTGCCGTTCTCAGGCTGCCGTTCTTCCCTCGACGACCAGGGTCTGCCGTGGTACGATGCCGCCGATGATCGACCCTTGCCCGGAGGCACAGCCATGATCCAGTGCCAGGACTGTGAGTTCTTCGAACATAACGCCAAAGGCGGATTCGGCTTCAAGTGCGACCCTTTCCGCACGATCAAGGAGCCGGAGTGCCTCACCAAGTGGCAGCTCATCAAGATCGAGCAGATGGTGCAGGCCTACCAGGCAACGCTCGACTACTACCGCCGTCTGGCACCCCTGCAGGAAAAGATGTTCCGCGTCATGGAGCGCGAGATGGACGACCTCAACGAGTCCGAAAACTGGAAACTCGCCGACGACGAAGAAGAAGACGATGACGGTCCTTACGACGACGAAGACCGGTGGGGTCGCCCCACTTGACGGTTGACGGGGGGCGCCTTGGGGCCCATAATCCGCCAAACGGTTAGGATTCACAGGTTTCTAAACAAAGGACACACCGATGGCCGACGTTACGATTCTCTACGACAAGGACGGCTCGCTCGAGCCGCTGATGGGCAAGACCGTCGCCGTGCTCGGGTACGGCAGCCAGGGCCACGCCCACGCCCAGAACCTGCGGGACAGCGGCGTGAACGTCATCGTCGCCGAACTGCCCAAGACCGCCAACGGCAAGCTCGCCGCTGAGCACGGGTTCAAGCCCGTGTCGGCCGCCGAGGCCACCAAGAAGGCCGACCTGATCATCCTCACACTGCCCGACGAGGTCCAGTCGGTAGTGTACAAGAAGGAAATCGAACCGAACCTCAAGCCCGGCAAGGTGTTGGGCTTCTGCCACGGGTTCAACATCCACTTCAAACAGATCGTCCCGCCCGCCGGGGTCGACGTCGTCATGATCGCCCCCAAGGGCCCCGGGCACACCGTCCGGAGCTGTTATGAAGAAGGCTCGGGCGTCCCCTGCCTGATCGCCATCGAGAAGAACGACACCGGCAACGCCCGCGACATCGCCCTGGCCTGGGGCATCGGCATCGGCGGCGGCCGCGCCGGCATCATCGAGACCACCTTCAAGGAAGAGACCGAAACCGACCTGTTCGGCGAGCAGGTCGTCCTGTGCGGCGGGCTGACCGCCCTGGTCAAGGCGGGCTTCGACACCCTCGTCGAGGCCGGCTACAAGCCCCACATCGCCTACTTCGAGGTGCTCCACGAGCTGCTGCTGATCATCAAGCTCATGAGCGAGGGCGGGATCAGCTACATGCGCTACAGCATCTCTAACACCGCCGAGTACGGCGACCTGACCCGCGGCCCGCGCCTGATCACCGACCAGACCCGCGCCGAAATGAGGAAGATCCTCAAGGAAATCCAGTCCGGCGCCTTCGCCAAGGAATGGCTCGACGAGTGCAAGGCCGGCAAGCCCAACTTCACGCGCCTCTACGAAGCCGACAAGAACCACCCCATCGAAGTCGTCGGCAGGCAGCTCCGCAAGATGTTCAGTTGGATGGAAGCCAAGGAAGCGCCGGAAGAATAGCACGCCAGGCCGACAACGACCTGCCTCCGCCAAGGCTTCGGCGGACAGGCAGGCTGCAGGCTGCAGGAACGGCCTGGCGCCTGAGACTTGTGAGTGACCCACCAGCGGCCGCCCGGAATCCCGGACGGCCGCTGTTTCGCGCGATGAGACACCCCCTGGAAGACAGAGAACGCCCATGACCGACTCGCCCCTTTACCGGAACCCCGCCGCACCCGTGGACCAGCGCGTCGACGACCTGCTCGGCCGCATGAGCCTCGAGGAGAAGGTCGGGCAGATGCTCCAGCTCGACGGCCGCAAGGACCCCCAGGCCGGCCTGCGCGAACGCCATCCCGGTTCCTTCCTCCACGTTCTCGGCGACGACGCCGTCGCCCTCCAGAACGCCGCGATGAAGACCCGCCTGGGGATCCCCCTGCTGTTCGGCATCGACGCCATCCACGGCCATTCCTTCTGGGCCGGGGCGACGATGTTCCCCACCCAGCTCGGCCTGGCCTGCGCGTGGAACGCCGACCTGGCCCACAGGGTCGGGCGGATCACGGCGATGGAGATGAGCCACACCGGCGTCCACTGGACCTTCGCCCCCGTGCTCTGCCTGGCACGCGATCTGCGATGGGGCCGCATCGACGAGACGTTCGGCGAGGACCCCCTGCTGATCGGCGATCTGGCCTCGGCCATGATCGACGGCCTCCAGGGCGACGACCTCGGCGATCGCTACAGCGTCCTGGCCTGCGCCAAGCACTTCGCCGCCTACAGCGAGACGCACGGCGGGCGGGATGCCACCGAGGCCGACCTGTCGCGACGGAAGCTGCGCAGCACCTTCCTGCCGGCCTTCCGCCGGGCGACGGGCGCGGCGACGTACATGATCGGCTACCAGGCCATCGACGGGGTCCCCTGCACCGCCAGCCGATGGCTGCTGACCGAGGTGCTCCGCGAGGAGTGGGGCTTCGAGGGCTTCACCGTCACCGACTGGAACAACGTCGGGGCCCTGGTCACCCACCAGCACGTCGCCGCCGACATCGCCGCCGCCGCCGCCATGGCCGTCCGGGCCGGCTGCGACATGATCATGAACACGCCGGCGTTCTACGAAGGCGCCCTGGAGGCCGTCCACCGCGGCGACCTCGACGAGGCCCTCGTCGACCAGGCGGTCCGGCGGATCCTCCGGATGAAGTTCATCATGGGCCTGTTCGAAGACCCCCGCCTGCCCGATCCGGCCAGACGTCCCGAACTGATCGCCACCGACGAGCACAAGGCCGTCAATCTCCAGGCCGCCCGGGAGTCGATTGTTCTGCTCCGGAACAGCGGCCTGCTGCCGCTGGCGACCGAGACGCTGAAGAAGGTGGCGGTGATCGGCCCGAATGCCGACGACACGGTGGCGCAACTGGGCGACTGGTCGCTGGGCACCGGCCAGGCCGGCCAGGGCGCCCATCCCCGCCAGTCCATCACGACCGTCCTGGACGGACTGCGGGGGCGGCTGGAGGGCACGGCCGAGGTCGTCTACGCCAGGGGCTGCAACGTGGTGGATGACGACACCGGCGGCATCGACGAGGCGGTCCGGACGGCCACCGGCGCGGACGTGGCCATCGTGGTCGTCGGCGACCAGAAGCCCTTCATCGGCGAGGCCCGCTCGACCGCCACGCTCGAGCTGCAGGGCGCCCAGCAGGCGCTGCTGGAGGCGGTGCATGCGACCGGCACGCCGATGGTCGTCGTCCTGCTGGCCTCCAAGCCGCTGGCCGTCGAGTGGATCGACGGGCACGCCGCCGCGGTCCTGGTCGCGTTCAACCCGGGCATGGCGGGCGGGCAGGCCGTCGCCGAGATCCTCTGCGGCGACGTGAACCCCTCCGGCAAGCTGCCCATCAGCTTCGCCCGCCACGTCGGCCAGCAGCCGGTGTACTACAACCAGCTTCCCGGCCAGCACGGCACGAAGTACGCCGACCTCACGCAGGAGCCGCTCTACCGGTTCGGCAAGGGCCTCAGTTACACGACCTTCGCCTACGGCAACCTGAGACTCGCCAGAAAGACGATCGCTCCCGGCGAGCCTGTCGCCTTCACCTTCGACGTGGCCAACACCGGCGGGCGGGACGGCGTCGAGATCGTCCAGGTCTACCTGCGCGACAGGATCACCTCCGTCACCTGGCCGCTCAAGACGCTCAAGGCCCACCGCCGCGTGGCGGTGAAGGCCGGGCGGACCGAGACGGTGAGCTTCACCCTCGACCACGACGCCCTGGCCCTGGTCGACGCGGACGGACGGTGGGTCGTCGAGCCCGGCGAGTTCGAGCTGCTCGTCGGGGCGTCGTCGGCCGACGAGGATCTGCTGGTGGCCGCGTTCGAGGTCACGGCGTAGACTTCGGCGGCAGGACCAGGGAGACAGACCGATGGAACACCGCAGACTCGGCTCGACCGACATCGACGTGTCCGTCATCACCTTCGGCGCCTGGGCGATCGGCGGCTGGATGTGGGGCGGACAGGAGGAGAAGGACGCCATCGCGGCGATCCACGCGGCCCTGGACCACGGCGTCACGAGCATCGACACCGCCGCCGTGTACGGCTTCGGCGACTCCGAGCGGCTCGTCCGCAAGGCGGTCGGCAAGCGGCGCCACGAGGTGCGGATCTTCACGAAGTTCGGCCTGCGCTGGGACCGTGACGAGGGCGAGGTGCGGTTCGAGACCTTCGACAACGACGGCCGTCCCGTGAAGGTCCGTCGCAACGCACGGCCCGACAGCGTCATCGAGGAGTGCGACAACAGTCTGCGGCGGCTGGGCACCGACTATATCGACCTGTTCCAGATCCACTGGCCCGACCCGCAGACGCCCGTCGAAGAGACGATGGCGGCCCTGGACAGGCTCCTCCAGGCCGGCAAGATCCTCGCCGCCGGCGTGAGCAACTACTCCGTCGAGGACCTCGACCGCGCCCGCAGGACCTGCCCCATCGCCTCCTCGCAGCCGCCCTACAGCATGGTCCTGCGCGGGGCCGAGAAGGACATGCTGCCCTACTGCCGCGAGCACACCATCGGCGTGGTCGTCTACTCGCCCCTGCAGAGGGGCCTGCTGACTGGCAAGGTGACGGCCGACCGGGAGTTCCCCGAGGACGACCATCGGCGGACCAACCCGCTGTTCAGCGTTGAGAACCGCAGGCGCGTCAACGCTTTCCTGGATGAGATCCGCCCGGTCGCCGAGGCCCACGACGTGACGCTCGCCCAACTCGCCATCAACTGGACGATCCATCGCCCCGGCATCACCGCCGCCCTGGTCGGCAGCCGCAACGCCAGGCAGGCCGCGGAAAACGCCCAGGCCGCGAGCTTCAAGCTGAGGCCGGACGAGACGGCGTTCATCAATGAGCGGTTGGAGCGGCTGGAACTGCTGCCGTAATCGTCTCACCCATGCAGCTTCACGGCCAGCTCGGCCACCATCGCCCCATACTCGCGGCCGTGTCGTGTGGCGCGGTCGTCGGGGACATTGATGCCGACGGGCCCGTAGTGGTCGCCGCGGGCGACGCCCTTGACGACCATGCCGTGCACGAGCAGGCAGTTGAGGATGTCCAGGACGCAGGTCTCGTTGCCGCCGGCGAGGTTGGCCGAGGTGCAGAACGCCCCGCCGACCTTGCCGTCGAGTTTGCCGTGGTAAGCGACGGATTCGTCGATGAGCTTCTTGATCTCCCAGGCCATCGTCCCGTAGTAGACCGGCGAGCCGATCACGATCGCGTCGTAGCCCATCAGATCGGCGGCCTTGACCTGGGCGATCGGCTTGAAGTCCACCTCGGCGCCCGCCGTCTCGGCCGCCCCGTCCCGCACCGCCTCGGCCAGCGCCTGCGTGTGCCCGCTCCGCGTGTAGTACGTCACCAGTATCTTCGCCATGGGCGTCCCGTTCCTTTCCCGATGTTGTAGTCCGCACGTCCCGGCCACTGGCCCGGGCGGGACTCGAACCCGCACGCCCTTGCGGGCAGGGGATTTTAAATCCCCAGCGTCTGCCATTCCGCCACCGGGCCGGTGGGTGATGTTCCATTCTATCCGCGACCGATGCGGATACAACAGGACGCCAGGAGGTTATGAGAATCCGTCGCGGATTTTCCTTGCCGGATCGCCGGAAGGGTGCTAACGTTACATACGAATACTCCGGATCCGTTCGTCGCCGCCGGGTAAGGCGGAACCACGCGGGCGGGCCGGACGGTCAGAAAGGCACGGGGCCTTTCGCCGTTGGTGATCCCAGCCGACAGGCTGGGAGCCTAGCAGGAAGGAGTATCGTCATGGGGCTTTTCAGGCGCATCCACCGTATCACCGTCGGCCGTGTCTCGGCGTTTCTCGATCGCGTGGAGGATCCCGAGATCGTCTTTCCCCAACTGCTTCGCGAGATGGAGCAGCAACTGCAGCAGGCCACGGGCCAGGAGGCCCGGGCGACCGCGGCGGTCACGCAGGTGGAGGTCAAGATCGACCGCCTCCGCCGCAAGGTCGAGGCCATGGGCCGCGGGGCCTTCCAGGCGCTCAAGCAGGACCGCGAGGACGTGGCCCGCGAGGCGCTGGGGGCGCAGATCGACACCGAACACGAGATCGAGCGGTTCGAGGCCAGCCTGGCGTCGCTGAAGGCCTCGCGCAACCTGGCCGAGGCGTCGCGCAAGCAGATCCAGCAGCAGCTCGAGCAGTTGCGCGCCCGCAAGCACGCCCTCATCACGCGCAGCCGTCTGGCGCGGACCCGCCGGCGGATCCAGCGGAGCCTCAACGGCGCGACGGTCTCCGGCGGCAGCATCCTCGACGCGGTCGCGCGGATGGAGGAGCACATCGAGTCCATCGAGGCCGAGATGGAGGTCCAGTGCCGCCTGACCGGCGAAGGGGTGCTCAACCCTGCCCTGGAGCTGAGTCTGGCCGAGCTGGACCAGGCCGGGCAGATCGACGAGCGCCTGGCGGACCTGAAGGTGCGCCTGAAGGGTCCGGGCAAGACCGCCCCGCTGGACCTGGCGCCGCAGACGGTCCAGTGGGGTCACTAGGTCCCAA
The DNA here is from genome assembly GCA_012514895.1 of Planctomycetota bacterium. Classification (GTDB taxonomy): domain Bacteria; phylum Planctomycetota; class Phycisphaerae; order SM23-33; family FEN-1343; genus JAAYZK01. The sequence goes on from JAAYZK010000107.1 coordinate 17,230, forward strand.
TGTGCCCCATCGGCGGCGCCGCACGTGCGGCGCGGGTATCGGGACGATCGCCTTGGCACAGACGGATTGGGGCAGGCCGGTCGGGCACACGGTGACAGCGGAATGGGAAAGACGGCTTGCACGGCCGGGCGGCGGACGTTACTTTTGTGGCGCCCGGCCGTACGGCAGGCGGGCACGAGGGTACGACCATGTCCATCCTAGCGCGAATCGGGCGGATCGCCAGGGCCAACATCCGTTGGCTCCTGGAGAAGGCCGAGCCGCCGGAACAGGAGTTGGCGGCGAAGATCGAGGAGCTGACCGCCGCGGTCGCCGAGTGCAAGGCCGCCGCGGGCACGTACGGGGCGACCTTCCGCCGCCTGGAGGCCGAGGCGGCCCAGCTTCGCGATCGCCAGGCCGGCCTGCACGAGCAGGCGGAGGCCGCGATCCGTGCCGGCGACGACGCGGCCGGCCGCGGCCTGCTGACGGAGAAGGTATCCGCCACGCAGCGGCTGGCGCAGCTCCAACCGGGGCTCGACCAGGGCCGCCGGACGCTCGACGAACTGCGGGACAACCTCGGCCGCCTGACCGATCAGCTCGCCGCGGCCCGCACGAAGCAGGCGGAGCTTCATGCCCGCCAGCGATCGGCGGCGGCCCGCAAGGCCTTCAGCGAGAACGCCGGGGCGGCCGACACGCTCGGCGGCGACGTGTTCGAACGCATGGACGACGAGGTCCTGCAGCTCGAGGCCGAGGCCGACGTCTGCGAGGACATGACCCGCTCGATGGACCTCGAGCGGCGGAGCCTGGAGCTCCAGGTCGAGGCGGAACTGGCCGCGATGAAGCAGCGTCTGACCGAGGGACGGCCATGATCGAATTCCTGCAATTCGCCTTCCTGCCGGCCACGGCGGTGTTCTCCCTGCTGCTGGGCGTGGTGCTGCTGTACTGGCTGGTGGTGATCGTGGGGCTGCTGGACACGGACTTCCTGAACATCGACCTCCACACCGACGGGGATCTCGGCGATGTCGGCGACGCCGGGGACGTTGACGTCGATGCCGACGTCGATGTCGGCGAGGCCGGGGACCTGGGCGACGTGTTCCACGCGATGCTCTCGTTCTTCTACGTCGGCCGGATCCCGGTGACGGTGCTGGTGACGCTGATGGTGTTCAGCCTGTGGATCCTGGCGATGGCGGCCAACCACGCCGTCAACCCGACCGGCGGCCTGCTGCTGGGGCTGCCGATCGCCGCGGGCAGTTTCGTCGCCAGCCTGTTCGTGGTGAAGGTGCTGGGATGGCCGTTCGCCAAGCTGTACCGGGCGATGGACGGCTCGCGCGACGGATTGAAGAACGTCACGGGCAAGCTGTGCGTCCTGCTGACGGCCGTCGGGCCGGGGCGCACGGGCCAGGCGCAGGTGGCCACCGCCGGCGCGCCGGCCGTCGTGAACGTGATCGTCGAGGACGGCGTGACGCTGGAGCGCGGCTCGGAGGCGGTCGTCCTGGAATACCGCAAGGCGTCCCACGTGTACGTCGTGGCGCCGGTGGACCTGAACGCCCCGGCCAGGCCCGTCCAGGGCGCCGGCTGACAGGCGGAGACGTCCCGCACCCGCGGCTGGGGACGGGTGCGATCGAGGAATGAACGACCGGCCCCCGCGGGGGCCGCTTACAGGAGACAGAGCTGATCAGTGTCTTGCTTGCCGATGCGATCACCCAAGGGATGCTCATCGTCGCCGGGATCGGGGTCTTCATCCTCCTGGTGGCCGTCTATGTGATCATCAGGTGTTTTCACAAGGTCAGCCAGGGCGAGGCGCTCATCCGCAACGGCGTGGGCGGCACGAAGGTGACGTTCAGCGGGCTGGTGGTCTGGCCGATCATCCACCGCGCCGAGTACATGGACATCTCGGTCAAGCGGATCGCCATCGACCGCCGGGGCGACACCGGGCTGATCTGCCGGGACAACCTCCGCGCGGACATCCAGGTGGCGTTCTTCGTCCGCGTCAACCCCACCGTCGCCGACGTTACTGCCGTCGCCCAGTCGCTGGGGGTCAAGCGGGCCAGCGACGAGAAGGCCCTGTACGACCTGTTCGACTCGAAGTTCTCCGAGGCCCTCAAGACCGCCGGCAAGCGGTTCGACTTCGCCGAGCTGTACGTCTCGCGGGACAAGTTCAAGGAGGAGATCCTCCAGGTCATCGGGCGCGACCTGAACGGCTACGTCCTGGAAGACGCCGCCATCGACTACCTCGAGCAGACCGACAAGAACCTGCTGAATCCCAACAACATCCTGGACGCCGAGGGCATCAAGAAGATCACCGTCCTGACCGCCGAGCAGTTCGAGCTGGCCAACGCCCGCGAGCGCGAGAAGGACAAGACGATCACCAAGCAGAATGTCGAGGCCCAGGAGGCGATCCTCGAGCTCAACAAGCAGCTCGCCGAGGCCCAGGCCAAGCAGAAGCGCGAGGTCGAGTCGGTCACGGCCCGCGAGGAGGCCGAGGCCAAGCGCGTGATCGCCGAGGAGCGCGAGAAGGCCGAGAAGGCGCGCATCAGCGCCGACGAGCAGATCGCGGTGGCCGAGGAGAACAAGCAGCGCCAGGTCATCGTCGCCGCCCGCAACAAGGAACGGACTGACGGGGTCGAGACCGAACGGGTCCAGCGCGACCGGCAGTTGGAGAAGACCGAGCGCGAGCGCCTCGTCCGCCTGGCCGAACTGGAGCGCGACAAGGTGGTCGAGACGGAAAACCGCGAGCTGCAGAACGTCATCCGCGAGCGTGTGACGGTCGAGAAGTCCGTGGCGGTCGAGGAAGAGAAGATCAAGGATACCCGCGAATTCGCCGGGGCCGACCGTTCCAAGCGGGTGCAGATCACCAAGGCCGAAGAGCAGGCCGAGCAGGCCCTGGTCAAGGACATCAAGCAGGCCGAAGCCTCCAAGCGGGCCGCCGAGCAGTACGCCGCCCAGCAGCTCATCGAGGCCGAGGCGAACGAGAAGGCCTCGATCAAGAACGCCGAGGCCACCAAGATCCTGGCGGCCGCATCGGTGAAGGAGCACGCGGTCACCGGCACCGCCGAGGCCGAGGTGATGGAAGCCAAGGCTGTCGCCACCGAGAAGCAGGGCACCGCCGAGGCGGTCGTGCTGCAGCGGAAGTACTCGGCCGAGGCGCAGGGCATCACCGAGAAGGCCGACGCCATGAAGAAGTTCCACGACGCCGGCAAGGAACACGAGGAGTTCAAGCTCAAGCTCAACAAGGACCGCGACGTCGACCTCGCCGCCATCGAGGCCAACCGCCTCATCGCCGCCGAGCAGGCCAGGCTCGTCGCCGAGGGCCTGCGATCGGCCAAGATCGACATCGTCGGCGGGGAGAACGACTTCTTCCAGAAGCTCGTCGGCGCCATCGGCAACGGCAAGGCGGTCGACCGGATGGTCGGCGGCTCGGACGTCCTGACGCAGGTCAAGGACGCCTTCCTCGCCGACGACCCCGAGCAGGCCCGCACGCAGATCCGCCAGTTCATCAGCCGCTTCGGCATGACCAGCGACGACCTGAAGAACCTGACGATCTCGGCGCTGCTGGTCAAGCTCATGGGGCAGGCCGACGGCGAGACGAAGAGCGCCCTCAGTGCCCTGCTGGACAACGTCAGGAAGCTCGGCCTGCACGACGAACCGGCCCACCTGCTCGACCCGGCGGCCCGCATCGACAGGCTGCCCCGCGGCTGATCGAGGAAGCGCCAGGCACGGAAGCGGCGTTGTCGCCCCTGCCCCTCTGAGGGGGCAGGGGTGACCGCCCGACGGCGTCGGACGGCCCTGACGGCCACACGCCGCCGCCGGACGATGGGACGGACAGCGAGAATAGAACGCACCTATGGCCGATAACCCGACAACGCAGTCGCAGACCGACAGCCCATCGAGCGACATCCAGCTCGAAGGCGGGACGTACGAGATCATCCGCAACCGCCTCCGCAAGCACGCCGACGACCTGCGAGGCCGCCTCGACAGGCTCAATGAGGCGCGCAAGGCCGTCTTCGGGGCGATCGAGACGAAGCTGCTCAGCTCCGAGCGGATCACGACCGACAACAACTGCATCCCGCGGGACATGATCACCGTCGGCGAGCGGTTCCTGTTCGGCTACAACGTCTTCATCGGCCTGCGCAGCGAAACGCGGCTGGAAGACGTCTTCGCGATGGTCCGCCGCACCGAAGGCCGTTTCGCCGCCGAGCCGCTCGACGCGATCGCCGACAAGGCGTTCCTGGCCGAATTCCGCAACCTCTACCAGTACTACCGCGGCGCGACTTTCGCGAAGTTCGCGGTGCTCGGCCCCTGCCTGTACATGGTTTTCCGCGTCGGCCGCGGAGCCGCCGACATCAAGGCGTTCAAGTGGCGCCTGACGGGCGACGGCGGCCTGGAGTACGCCGACAGCCGGTCGACGCACGAGTTCGTCTTCCCGCCCCAGCACGAGTTCGCCTGGACGCGGGCCACGCACGACATGCACCGCTCGGGCGCCTGCCCGCACGTGTCGATCGAGGACCGCCTCTTCGTCGAGACCGTCGGCGGCGACCTGACAATCAAGATCGAGGACAACACCGCCACCGGCGAGGGCGTCTACAGCGAGCCGGTCGACAACGCCGACCAGACGCTCGACGACGCGGAGATCCACTATGCCGTCGTCGGCAACCTCATCCTGCTGAAGATCCGGCCCTACCAGGAGGAGGCGTACCGGCACCTCGTCTTCAACGAGAAGACCCAGGACGTCGTCCGTATCGACTCGATCGCCGACGCCTGCGTCCTCCTGCCCGACGGGCACGGGCTGATCTTCCCCAAGGGCTACTACCTCCAGACCGGCCAGCAGAAGCTCTTCAACAACGACATGGAGGGGATGGTCTTCGAGAAGCGCCTGGCCAGCCCCAACGGCGAAGACCACCTCTACGTCTTCTACAACCCCGACAGCGGCCAGTACGTCCTGCTGAGCTACAACGTCATCACGCAGGAGGTCGCCACCCCCATCGCCTGCGGCGGCTACTGCCTCTTCGACGACGGCACGCTGATGTACTTCCGCGCCGGCGATGAACCCCAGCGCCACCACGTCATCCAGATCTGGCAGACGCCCTACTGCGCCGCCGACCGCCTCACCGCGGCGCCGTCCGACACGTACCTGTTCAAGATCGGCAACAGGGAGATCGTCCGCTGCATGGCCGAGTGCGGCGAACTGCTGACGCTGCTGGCCAAGGAGGACTCCTACGCCAACCTCTACGTCGACCTCGCCCGGCGTGCAGAGGACATCCGCGATGCGTACTTCTGGCTGGGCAGCGCCGAGGCATACGATCTCGCCGAACCGCTCGGGCAGATCCACGCCGCTGCCGCCTCGGCGATCGAGGAATACGAGAAGGTCGTCCGCACCCGCCAGGAGACCGCACGCCAAATCGCGGCCGTCGACAAGCGGGTCGGCGAACTGCTGAACCGCTCGAAGCGCGACCCGCTGAACGACGTCGACGCGTACGTCGCCCTGCTGGCCGACTTGCGGGCCGTGCGGGGCGAAGTGGTCACGTTGCGGGAACTGCGGTACGTCGACGCCGCGAAGGTCGAGGCCCTCGATCAGCAGGTGGCCGCGCGGACCGACGAGCTGTCGGCCGGTTGTGTCGAGTTTCTCCTGCAGGAAGACAGCCTGCGGCCCTACCACGACCGCGTCGAGGCCCTGGACGCGGAGATCCCGCAGGCCGCAACGGCCGCGGCGGCGCGGGAGGTGGCCCAGGCCGTCGCGCAGACGGGCCGCGAGCTGGAGATGCTCACGGAGATCGTCTCGAACCTCAGGATCGACGACGCCACGAAGACCACCGCGATCATCGACGGGATCTCGCTGGTCTACCAGCGGCTCAACCAGGTCAAGAGCAGCCTGCGGAACCGCCTGGACGAGCTGGGGCGCGCCGAAGGCCAGGCGGAATTCGCCTCGCAGACCCGCCTGCTGGACCAGGCGGCGGCGAACTACCTGGACGTGTGCGACGCGCCCGGGAAATGCGACGACTACCTCGCCCGCCTGATGGCCCAGGCCGAGACGCTCGAAGCCCGTTTCGCCGACTTCGACGAGTTCATCCTGGCCCTCACCGCCAAGCGGGAGGAGCTCTACAACGCCTTCGAGGGCCGCAAGGTCCAGCTCGTCGAGCAGCGCAACCGCCGCGCGACGGCCCTGATGACGTCGGCCGAGCGGATCCTCAAGGGGATCGCCAACCGCGTCGCGGCGATGGACGACCTCAACGCCATCGGCGGGTACTTCGCCGGGGACCTGATGATCGAGCGGCTGCGTGCGACGATCGATCAGCTCGAGCAGCTCGGCGACACGGTCAAGGCCGAGGACGTCCGCAGCCGCCTCAAGAGCATCCAGCAGGAGACCGTCCGCCAGCTCAAGGACCGTCAGGCGCTGTACGAGGACGGCGACAACGTCATCCGTCTGGGCGAGCACCGCTTCGCCGTCAACCGCCAGCCGCTGGAACTGACGATCGTCCACCGCGACGGGGGGCTGTGGTTCCACCTGGCCGGGACGGGGTTCTTCGAGCCCATCGCCGACGAGGCCGTCGAGTCCTGCCGGGATGTGTGGGGCCTGGAGGTGATCTCCGAGACGCCCGAGGTCTACCGCGCCGAGTACCTCGCCTGGCAGTTCCTCGCCGCGGCCCGCGCCGACGGGAGCCTGGCCGGCCTGGCAGCCGCCGAACCGGCGGCCCTGCAGGAGCGGGTCCGCGCCTTCATGGCCGGCCGCTACGCCGAGGGGTACGTCAAGGGCGTCCACGACGCCGACGCCGCGGCCATCGCGGCGGCCCTGGTGCGGATGGAGACCACGCTGGGCCTGCTGCGGTACGGCCCGGCCGAGCGGGCGCTGGCGACGACGTTCTGGGGGCTGTGGGACGACGACAGCGACGGACAGAAATGGCGGCTCAAGTCCCGCCTGGCGGCGATGGGGCACCTCCGCCGCCTCTTCGACCACGCCGCCGACGGCGGCCGCGACATCGCCGACCTGCGGGGGCGCCTGGAGCGATTCGCCCAGGCGACGCGGCTGTTCCCCGTCGAGCTGTGCGGCACGGCCGCCGAGTACCTTTTCCACGAACTGCTGGCCGCCAGACCGTTCGCGGTCTCGCAGCGGGCGGTCCAGTTGAAGGGCGACTTCCTCCGCCACCTGGAGCGGCAGGGTTTCGACGCGACCTTCCGGGCGGCCCTGGACGCCGTCGGCGCCGAACCCGCCGAGGCCTTCCGCCTGCGACGGGACTGGGTCCGGGCGTACCTGGCCGGCAACGGCCACGCCGACGACGCCGACGAGGTCGCCGCGCTCCTGGACGACGAGGACGCCGAGCGCACGGTCATCGCCGCCGAGACCACGGTGGAACTGACCGGCCTGGTCGGCTCGCACCCGCTCATCCGGGACGGCCGCTACACGCTCGACTACCTGCGATTCGTCGGCCGCCTCGACCGCCACCAGCGGGTCGTCGCCCCGGCGTTCGCCCGATTCCAGGAGGCCAAGAAGGCCCTCACGGAGCAGTTCGCGCGGCAGTTGCGGCTCAGCGAGTTCGAGCCGCGGGTCCTGACGACGTTCGTCCGCAACCGGCTGATCGACCGGGTATACCTGCCGCTGCTGGGCGACAACCTGGCCAAGCAGATCGGTTCGGCCGGCGCGCAGAAGCGCACGGACCGCCAGGGGCTGCTGCTGCTGATCAGCCCGCCGGGGTATGGCAAGACGACGCTGATGGAGTACATCGCCAACCGCCTGGGGCTGATCTTCATGAAGATCAACGGCCCGGCCGTCGGCCACGCCGTCACCAGCCTGGACCCCGACGAGGCCCCCAACGCCGCCGGGCGGGCCGAACTGCAGAAGCTCAACCTCGCCTTCGAGATGGGCGACAACGTGATGATCTACCTGGACGACATCCAGCACTGCAGCCCCGAATTGCTGCAGAAGTTCATCTCGCTGTGCGACGCCCAGCGGCGGGTCGAGGGCGTCTACAAGGGCCGCACCCGCACGTACGACCTGCGGGGCAAGCGCGTCTGCGTCGTCATGGCCGGCAACCCCTACACCGAGAGCGGGGAGACCTTCCGCATCCCGGACATGCTGGCCAACCGCGCCGACACGTACAACATCGGCGATATCGTCGGCGACAACTACGAGAGCTTCGTCGACAGCTACATCGAGAACTGCCTGACCTCCAACCCCGTCCTCGCCCCGCTCGCCCAGAGAAGCCAGGCCGACGTGTACAGCGTCATGAAGCTCGCGGGCGGCGCGTCGAGCGACGGGATCGACTTCGAAGGGCAGTACGCGCCCGACGAACTGAACCAGTTCGTCGCCACGATGAAGAAGCTCTTCGTCGTCCGCGAGGTCCTGCTGAAGGTCAACCAGCAGTACATCCGCTCGGCCGGCCAGGCCGACGAGTACCGCACCGAGCCGCCCTTCCTGCTGCAGGGCTCGTATCGCAACATGAACCGCATCGCCGCGCGCGTCGTGGCGGTGATGAACGACGCCGAACTGTGGACGCTGATCCTGGCGGCCTACGAGCAGGACGCCCAGACGCTCACCACCGGCGCCGAAAGCAACCTCCTGAAGTTCAAGGAGATGGTCGGCCGCCTCCGCGATGACGAGAAGGACCGCTGGGAGGCCATCAAGGCCACCTACCGCCGCCGCCAGTTGCTCGGCGGCAGCGACGAGGACAAGATCACGCAGGTCATCCGCCAGATCAACGCCCTCTCCGGGGGCCTGGACACCATCGGCGCCGCACTGGGCAAAGGCAGGGAGCAGTTCGCCGGCCTGGCCGGCGGGCTGGAGGGCATCCGCGCCGCCGTCGAGAAGGCGGCCGCCGCCGGGCGGACGGACGAGGGCCTCGCCGAACGGCTCGACGAAGTCGTCGCCGCCATCCGCCGGCAGGCGGCCCTGACGGCCGAGACCGCGCGGCGGCACGAGGCGCTGACGATCAACGACAACGCCCAGACGCTGGTGGCGGTGCTCGAGGAGCAGTTCCAGATGCTCGAAACGTGGCTGGCGCCCGTCGAGCGCAGCGTCGAAGGGCGGGCGCAGTACATCGGCGACCTGATCGAGCGATTCCAGGCCATGGTTGAGGGGTATACTCAGTTGATCGCCCTGTTGAACCGCAAGCGTGCCCTGCCGCAGGCGGGCGAGCCCCGGTTGGGCGATCCGGATGCGGCGCCGGACGAGGATAGGGGCGTGTAGAGGATGTACCGATGGGACTGATCAGCCGTCTGCGGCGCATTACCCGGGGGCGGATCGAGGCGTTTCTGGACGCCCTGGAAGACCCCGCCCTCATCGTGCCCCAGTTGATCGACGAACTCGCCGACCAGGTGAAGGTGGCCGCGAACGCCGAGGCCAAGTCACTGACGGCCGTCAAGGCGCACCAGCGGAAGCTGGATGAAGCGACGGGCCGTGCGCTGCGGATGCAGCGGGGCGCCGAACTGGCGCTGGCGGCCGGCAAGGAGGATCTCGCCCGCCAGGCGGTGGCTCTCCAGCTTCAGGCCGAGCGCGACCAGCAGTCGCTGCGCGACATGCTCGCCGGCGCCCAGGCCGCCCACGCTGAAGCCCGCACCGTCCGCCGGCAGCTCGCCGCCGAACTGGAGTCGCTCCGCGCCCGTCGCGGGGAGCTGATCCGCCGCGCCAAGGCGCCTTCGGGCCCCGCACCCGCCCGCATCGCCTCGGACGGCCGGCGCCTGCTGGACGACGTCGCCCGCATGGAGGAGAAGGCCGTCGATGCTTCCGACGCCGCCGACGCCGCCGACGAGACCGCAGCACTGATCGAATCGGACCTCGCCTCCCGCCAGGTCGACGACCTCCTCCGCGACAACGAGGTCCAGCGGAGACTGGAGGACCTCAGGAAGCAGGTGGGCGGGCCCGGGTGACCGGTTCTATTCGGCGGAACGCCGCTGGATCTCTCCCCCTCCGAGAGAAACTCGCCCTGAGCCTGTCGAAAAGGCAGGATCGCAGACCGGATGTCCCGGGGCGCAGCGCGAGCGGAGCAGGGCGAGGGCGATTGCCCGGCAGCGGACGGTTCGCACCGCCCCGTGCCGCAACCTCTCCACCGCCGGGGGAGATCGGCCCGAAGGACCGGGTGGGGGCAGCCTTGGACGAACTACAGCGGTCGCAGGCGGGCGCGGGCTGGCCGGGCCCTCACGCCCACCCTTCGACTCCGCTCAGAACCGGCGCGGCCTGCGGCC
>JAAYZK010000108.1 GCA_012514895.1 Planctomycetota bacterium
CGTCTCGCAGCCGGGGGTCGTCGTTCTTCATATCTCGGATTCCAGACCACTTCATTCCAGCACCAATTCGCCGAAGCATCGCGCATCGGACCAGAACGTGAAATTCGGCTCGTGGGGATAGAGCAGCATCTGCTTGCGGGCCCAGGAGCGGGGGATGCGCCGACCGGTGGCCTCGTCGCGGACGGTGGTGAGGTTGGGCGTGTCGTCGCGATCGGCGACGGTGACGATGAAGCCGAGACGGCCGTCGTCGCCGAAGCCGAGTTCCGCCAGCGGAGCCGAGCCTTCGACGACGTACCCGTCGTCGGTGCGACGGCAGGTGTAGACGAAGCCCTTCGCGCCCTCGCCGCTCGTGACGGCGGCGTCGGGTCCGGGCGTGATCGACCAGGCGAAGTCGTCGCCGACCGCCTCCGACCGCCAATCGCGGTAGCCGGCGGTCGAGAAGCGGATCGTCAGCGCGTCGGTCTCCTCCAGGAGCTGGTCCCGCACGCGCACGGCCACGTACAGCCGCTCGCGGTCATGCGCCAGGCGGATGCGGGCGGACAGGTCCGACGGACCCGACCAACTGTTGGGGAAGAACGTGTGTCCGGGCAGGTACGAGCCATCCTCCAGCACGATGTCCGCCGCGGCCTGCGGCCAGGCGTCCAGGTCGGCCGGCGTCCGGGGGACGGCGGCGATGCGGGGAACCGTCGTGGCGGGCGGCTGGAGGATCGAGCGGCGAAGCTCCAGTTCGTTCATCAGCCCCGCCCCCACCGCCAGGTCCGCCGCGTGCGCCCGGCCGGCCGCCAGCAGCGCCGACGCGCGGCGTGCGACGTCGTCGTACGCCTGCGGGGCAGCCTGCCCATCCAGCGCGCGGACCGCGTCGATCCGCCCGCGGAAGGTTGCGATCCGGTCGCTCACCCACTGCACGTACGCCTCGGGCGCCTGCCCGGCGATCCGCGGCGCGTCGGCCGCGTCGTCCACGCGGGTCACCAGGGCGTACGGGGCCACCTCAACCGCCGCCCCGTCCACGTCGACCTCGGCGGCCACGGGGATCACGCTCTGCAGCGCCACCGTCCGCCGGCCCTCATGGACAGCCCAGCGGGCGACGACCGTGTCCGTCCCCGTCACGGGCACATCGTTCATCGGCACCGGCGGCAGCGAATGGAACGCGGCGGCAAAGCGGCGCAGGGACGGCTCGTAGCCGAACGACTTGACGTTCCACGATCCCAGACTGATCGCCTCGCGATCGCGATGCGCCACCACCCGCGCCAACGACGCCAGCGCGAACGGTCCGGCCGGATTGAAGTCCGGGCCGGTCCAGTCCTTGCGGTACCAGAAGTTCACCTCCGGGTGCAGCCCCGGCCAGCCTTCGGAGAAGGTGCTGAAGATCGCGCCGTACGGACTGTCGACGTAGTCGCTCCGCCGCTGCGCGTTGTTCACGTCATAGGCGATCATCGCCCGCGGCTGCTGGGTGTAGTGCTGGTGGAGGCGATGGTCGTCGGCCATGTACATGTCGTGGACCTGCAGCCCCTCAACCGCCCTGAGCTGGTCGGGGTCGCGGCCCCATCGGCGCCAGTTGGCCAGAACCTCGTCGGCCAGGAACGTCCCCCAGTCGCGGCCGGAGGCTTCCCAGCGCATGACGACGTCGCCGGCGGCGGGCGCCTCGCCGACGGTGCCGTTGAAGTAGAAGTGCTGAAGATAGTAGTTGCCCAGGTACGTCACCACCCGCCAGTCCGGGCGGCGCTGGAGGATGTGCGCCACGACCTCGTCGAGGATGCCCTTCTCGCGCAGCAGGTCGCAGAAGCCCACCGCCTCCATCGAGCCCAGGGCGATGCCCTTCAGTGAAGCGTAGTGGCCGTACCGGTCGATGAACTGGTCGAGCCCTTCGAGGATGACGGCCCGCGCCTGCTCGGGCGCCATGTCCGCGACGTACGTCCCGCCCGCACGGGTCTTGCCGTACATGCCGTCGGCGACAATCCCGGCGATCAGTTCGACGCCGCCGGCGCGGTCCATCTGGGTGAGGATGTCGTCGAGGAAGCCCTTGTCGTCGGTGTCCCAGGCGGGGATGGTGCACATCGCACCCCACCCCTGGTTGGCGTAGACCATCATCGTCACGCTGTTGATGCCGACATGGCGGCAGTACTGCACCATGTGCTCGATCGACCGGGGATGGTTGTGGCCGAAGTAGTCGCGGGTGGCCAGGAAGGCCAGGGGAATGAACAGGTCCAGCTTGCGGGTCGAGGTCTCCAGTCCCTCCAGCGGCGGCAGGGGCTCGTCGATCGCGTACACCCACATCCGCGATGCGGCCGCCGCGCCCTTGGTGCGGCCGTAGTTGGCTACGATCATCGCCGGCCAGTCGTCGGGGCTCCAGGCGATGAATGTGAAATACTGCATCCTGTTCGTCAGCGGCAGGGGGCTGCCCGTGTAGACGCCCGACTCGAGGCTGAACGACAGGTGCGGCTCGCCGGGACGCGTCGAGTCGTGCGTCATGAAGCTCATCACCCGGTCGGCGTCGTCGGGATACTCGATGACGATGAGCATGGGCGTGTCCGGACCGGCGGCGCGGTGGCGGCAGGCGAAGAAGGCGTGGCGGTGCGGCGCCGTCACGCGATATCGCCCGGCCGGGCCGTCCACGATGCGGCTGGTGGACTGGTCGCGGAACTCGTGGGGATCGTCGGGATCGGTGAAGTCGA
>JAAYZK010000109.1 GCA_012514895.1 Planctomycetota bacterium
CCAGACGGTCGCGTCCGGGCCGGTCCGCCGGATCAGGTCCCCCGCCACGCGCAGGGCGCCGGTCCCGCCGGGCGTCTGGGCCGTCGCGGCCCGTCCGGCCTCCAGGACGGCGTGGCCGGGGCCGAACACCAGGCCCTGGACCGCGGCGCCCATCTCGGCCAGCCCGTCGATGCCCAGGTACGACTTGGTCGACTCCTCGGCGAGCATCTTCTTCTCGGCGGCCTTCACGCTGGCCAGCACCGGCGTGGCGCCGGATTCCTCTTTATATACGCCCACGCCCAGGTTGATCTTCCCGGGGTTCCTGTCGGCCTTGAACGCATCGGTCAGCCCCAGGATCGGGTCGTCGGGGGCCATGCTCATGCCATCCAACATCGTCTGCTCCGGTTCTCTCCAGGTAGTTTGCGGTTATAGCGGCACAATCCTGCCACTAGTAACAGACGCCGATGCCTGTTGTCCATGCAAATCGCAGGGGGAGAAACGGCAGGTGAGCGAGGCGAAAACCCGGCACTTGCTCACTCTGGGCCAGGGGCGCCCGTTTCTGCTTGACTTTCGGGCCGCGGGGTCTATTATTGCATGCAACTATTGAACCAGGAGTTGCCGGCGTGCCCCGCGTGACCATCTACGACATCGCCGAGGAGGTGGGCGTTTCGACGGCCACCGTGTCGCGCGTGCTGAACGGCTCGGCGCTGATCGCGCCGCAGACGGCCCGGGCCATCCGCGACGCCGCCCGGCGCCTGGGGTATCGCAAGCGGACGATCCGCCGCCAGCGGGGGCGGGCGATTCTCCACATCCGCCTGATCCTGCCCCGCCGCGCCGAGCGGGTGCAGAAGCTCTTCTACGATTATGCCGATCTGCTGGCCGGCATCAAGGCGGGCGTGCAGGACAACCGCGTCAACGTGGTTACGGACGTCGAGGGCGAATCGCTGGACCTGTTCGGCCACAAGAAGGGCGGGGACGTCGACGGGGTGATCTTCGCCTTTACCCGCCCGGCCGAGTCGGTCTACGACCAGCTCGCCCGCCGGGGCGTGCCGGCCCTGACGCTGCACCGCCTCGTGGAGGGCCGCGATTACATCACCTGCGACAACGCCGAGGGCATGCGCCGCCTCGTGGCCGAGCTGGTCGCCGCCCGCGGCGACCACCGCGAGCCCCTGCGGCCCTGCTACGTGCGGCTGGAGCCGATCCGCGACATCGCCGACGACCGCCAGCGGGGCGTCGTCGAGGGTTGCCGCCAGGCGCGGATCCGCTTCACGCGGCGGGACGTCATCGCCATCGAGGCCATCGCCGACGTCGACCGGCGGCTGGTCGACCGGGTCGACCGGGGCGGCTACAATGCCGTGCTGTGCTTCAACGACGTGGTGGCCGCCGCCTTCTGCCAGGCGGCCGGGGCGGCCGGGGCGGATCCGGCGCGCCGGTGGGCGGTCACCGGGTTCGACAACTCGCCGCTGCGGGACCTGATGCGGCCCCGCCCGGCGACCATCAGCCTGCCGGTCCAGACGCTGGGCGAGCAGGCCGGCCGGTGGATCCGCCGGCGGATCGTGGAGCGCTCCGACGAGCCGTTCACGGTGCGCCTGCCCGGCGAATACCTTGCGGGAGATCGCGACGATGATCAGTAACACAGGCAGCGCCGCCGGAGGCGTCCTGAGCGACACCGCGCGGCTGTGCCTTCACACCATCACGACGCGGCCCTGGTCGCTGGCCGAGTGTGTCCGGCACTACGCGGCGGCGGGCGTGCGGGGCATCAGCGTGTGGCGCAACTGCCTGGAAACGACGACGCCGTCCGAGGCCCGCCGGATGATCGCCGACGCGGGGCTGACCTGCGTGTCATTGGTCCGCGGGGGCTTCTTCACGGGCGCCACAGCCGCCGAGCGTCAGAAGGCCATCGACGAAAACCGCCGGGTTCTGGACGAGGCGGCCGGCGTGGGCGCGCCGCTGGTGGTGCTCGTCTGCGGCGCGACGCCGCGGCAGTCGGCCCGGACGAACATCGAGCAGATCCGCGAGGGGATCGAGGCGGTGATCGGCCACGCCGCCGCACGGGGCGTGAAGCTGTCGATCGAGCCGCTCCACCCGATGTACGCGGACGTCCGCTCGGCGATCGTCACGTTGCGGGACGCCAACGACCTGTGCGAGGCGATCGGCTCGCCGCACGTGGGCGTGACCGTCGACGTCTTCCACCTCTGGTGGGACCCGGCCCTTCAGGCGGAAATCGCCCGCTGCGGGCGGGCCGGCAACCTCCTGTCGTTCCACGTGTGCGACTGGAAGACCGGCATGGCCGACATGCTCAACGACCGCGGGCTCATGGGCGAGGGCGTCATCGACGTGCCCGCCATCCGCGGCTGGGTCGAGGCGGCGGGGTTCGGCGGGTTCATCGAAGTGGAGATCTTCTCCAACCGCTGGTGGCAGGAAGACCAGCACCGGTTCCTGGACGCCGTCGTCCAGGCGTACCTGCAGCACACGTAGGGAGCATCGAGTGAAGACGCATACGGTAGGCATCATCATGAACGGCGTGACGGGTCGCATGGGCACCAACCAGCACCTGGTCCGTTCCATCCTGGCCATCCGCGCCGCCGGCGGCGTGAGGGTCTCCGACGACGAGGTCATCGTGCCCGAGC
>JAAYZK010000110.1 GCA_012514895.1 Planctomycetota bacterium
GCTGCCCACGCGATCGCGGCGGAACCCCCACGGGGCCGCGTGCGTCCAACGAGGGCGGGCCGGTCCGCATTCGCGTGGGCAACGAGTTGCCCACCCTACGGCCGCCGCCTCTGTCGCATGACTTCTGACAGCCTGCTTAGCGTCGCATTCTCCCCCCGGCCTTCCTCCTGAGCATCAGTCCTTCCAGGCCGTGGTACGTCAGCAGCAGCGCCCCGACGGCGGCGTGGCGGTCGAAGAGGGTCTCGACGACGTGGTGTTCGCCGGGCCAGGGGTAGGCGAAGATCACGTCGAAGTCCTCGATGTCCAGCCCGAGGTCCTCGTAGGCGTCGCTGCCGCCCATCTGCAGCCAGGCCGAGGCGGCCAGCGTGTCGCCGACGTCGTCGTCGCCGGTGGGGATGAACGTGCCGTGCACGAACGTCGCCGGCAGGTCGAACGCCTCGGCCAGCCGCTCGGCCTGCTCGACCAGGTCGCCCTGGATCTCGATGCCGCACGCGTCCCAGCCGAGCGTCGCCGCCAGGCAGGTCACCACGCCCAGGCCGCTGCCCCATTCCAGGAAGGCCGTCCCGGTCGCCAGGTGCCCGTCCTCGATCCACCGCAGCACGCGGTAGACCGCGTCGAAGTCGCTGGGGACGAACCCGCCGGTCGACCGGTTCTGCCGCTCGCCCAGGAAGGCCTCGATCCGCCGGTCCGCCTCGTCCAGCAGCGCGACGATCCGCCGGTCCGGCGGCGGGGTGTCCGAAGGGATCGGGATGAGCTCGAGGGTCATGGAAGATCCTCTGGCGCAAGTGTCAGGGCAGCGCGGCCTCCCGATCAGCGTTGTCTCTGTCCCCGTTGGGGGCGCCGGATCCGGTAGATGTGCTCGGCGAGCGGGTCGAAGCGGTCGGTGAACGTCCCGTCGGCCGCGGTCAGCGTGCGGTTCTCATCGACCACCTCGATCTCGGTTCCCGCCCGCAGCCTTTCGAGGCGGAAGGTCGCTTCGGCGGCCTGCTCGCGGTCGAGGTTCTGGGCGAAGATCCAGGTCGCCCCGTCGTGGCGGGTCGCCTTGAGGTGGCAGGGGCGCTGGTCGGTCTGGGTCATGGCGACGGGCGTCCGCGTCGGAGGCGCGAGGATCGCCGCCGCCAGACGGGTGATCTGCCCGTTGAGGCGTTTCAGCTCGGCCCGCATCGCCTCGTTGGGGGCGAACTCGGTGAACTCCGGCCGCCAGGCGTGCGTGAAGTACCCGATGGCCGTCGCGCCGCGGATGATGGCCATCCAGACCTCCGCGCGGGTGTGGCGGGGCTCGACGTCGACCTGGCGGGAGTAGGTGATCCACCTGCTGCCCTTGGAGGTTTCGATCCACGCGTAGACCGGCCGCCTGCCGGCCAGGGCCGCCAGTTCACCGGTGCCCTCGGCGACGCGGGTGATCCACTCGGGCTTGTTCCAGCCGTAGATCGGGTAGATGTCGAAGCCGGCGACGTCGGTGCCTTCCATGTACCGGGGGTACCACGAGGCGAACTGGCCGTCCCGGTCGTCGGTCTTCATGAAGGCGGAGGTGAAGGTCACGAACACCGGTCGGGTGGTGTCGGCCTTGCGGATCCGCTGGTAGCCTTCCATCAACTGCTCCGGGGTGATCCGGGGCTCCCGCCGCACGGGCGCGGCCAGGACGTTGGCGCCGGCGGCGTCGAGGCCCTCCAGTTCCTGGACGTAGCACTCGGTGCCTTCGCCGGGGTGGATCGCCTTGACGCGGAGCGTCAGCGACGTGAACGTCGCCGGCGCCGGCAGGGGGATCTCCTGCCAGCCGGTGCGCTTCTCGAGCGTCGCCGTCGCGACGGGGCGCCCGTCGGCGAGCAGTTCCAGCGTCCTGATCTGCACCAGGGCGCCGCCTTCGTCGTTGGCCTGGTTGATGCGGAACTTCGTCACGGTCTTCGCCGCCGTCCAGGTGGCGGTGACCGCCAGTCCGTCCAGCGGATCGAAATACCCCCGCGACTCCGCGTCGCCGTCGAAGACGTTGCCCAGGCGCTTCAGGTTGTGCTCGGGCATCCCCGGCGCTTCCAGGGTGATGTCATGCTTGCTGGCCAGCAGGTCCGGCTCGTCGCCTTGGATCCACGCCAGCAGCGCCGGATGGCCGATCGCGCTGCTGTCGAAGTCGGTCACGACGTACCCGCCGGCGGCCTGGGCGAGGGCGAGGTTCTCTGCCGCCGCGCCGCCGCCGCCGGTGAACGTGTTGAAGCCCAGGCTGCCCAGCAGCGCGTAGCGGCTGTTGGACTGCGCCCACGACATGATGGGGAAGAACGGCTCGCCGTTCACACGGATCTCGCGGTTCTCCCCGATCGCCACCGTCTGGATGGGCGGGAGGGGGCCGGCCGCCCGGAGGGGCGCGGCCGCCGCGAGCACGGCCAGGGCCAGGAGCTTCAGGGACGCCTTCATCGGATCTCTCCTTTCGTCGCTGCGGGGGCGGCGCCGGCGATCCGGCGGGCCGTCACAGCGTGTGGACGACCAGCGTGTTGGTCGCGCCCGCCCGCCCCAGCGGACGGCCGGACACGACGATGATCTTGTCGCCCTTGCGGCCCCAGCGCAGCCGCAGGATGTGGCGCGCCGCCAGGGCCAGCACCTCCCGGGTGTGCTCGACCATCGGGGCCTCGGCGGCGGCGACGCCGTAGTACAGGCACGTCTGCTGGACCACCCGACGGCTGGGCGTCAGCGCCAGCGTCGGCGCCGGCAGGCGCATCTTCGCCAGGTGAAGCGCCGTCGCCCCCGTCATCGTGTAGGCCACGACGGCCTTGATGGCGTCGGCGTGGACCAGCGTGTGGACCGCCCGGGCGATCGCCGCGGTCGGCCCGCAGCCGGCGGCGCCCAGGTCCGCCAGGCGCCGGCGCGGGCCCTGGGCCGAACCCAGGTGCCGCTCGACCTGCATCGCGATGTCGTTCATCATCTCCACGGCCTTGAGGGGATACTGCCCCACCGCCGTCTCCCCCGAGAGCATCACCGCGTCGGCCCCGTCGAAGACGGCGTTGGCCACGTCGGACACCTCCGCCCGCGTCGGCGTCGGCTGCGACGTCATCGTCTCGAGCATCTGCGTGGCCACGATGCACGGCTTGCCGGCCTCCTCGGCGAGCTGCACGAGGCGCTTCTGCGCGACCGGCACCGCCGGCATCGGCATCTCGACGCCCAGGTCGCCCCGGGCGACCAGCACGGCGTCGGCGGCCTCGACGATGGAACCGATGTTCTTGAGGGCCTGGGGCTTCTCGATCTTCGCGACGATCCGGGCCTGGGACCGCCCGGCGTCCAGCAGCCCGCGCAACTCGCGGATGTCGGCGGCCCGCCGGACGAACGAGAGGGCCACGTAGTCGAAGTCCCGCCCGGCGATCCACGCGGCGTCGCGCCGGTCCTTCTCGGTCAGGGCCGACAGCTTCAGCGACGTCTGCGGCAGGTTCACCCCCTTGCCGGTGCCGAGGACCCCGCCGGTGACGACCGTGCAGTCCAGCTCGGACGGGGGCCGGCGCCGGACGACCTTCAGCTCGATCCGGCCGTCGTCCATGAGGATCCGCTGGCCGACGCGGGCGTCGTCGATCAGCTCGGCCAGCGTCGTGGAGATCCGCTCGGGCGTGCCGACGACGGGCTTGCGCTGGATGACCAGCGTCGAGCCGCCCACAAGCAGAACCCCGCCGCCGGTCATCTCCCCGACGCGGATCTTCGGCCCGCACAGGTCGGCCATGACCGCCACGGGCCGGCGGAGCTTCTCCGCCGCCGCCCGGATCCCCTCCAGCATGGCCTGGTGCTGGGGTTCCGTGCCGTGCGAGAAGTTGATGCGGAAGACGTCGACCCCCGCACGGATCAACTGGCCCAGGATCGCCGGCGCCATGCTGGCCGGCCCCACCGTCGCAACGATCTTCGTCTTGATGAGCTTGCCCATCGGCATCCTCTCCCTGTTGGACGCCCGGTACGGTACCCGACGGCCCGCCGCCCGTCAATGAGGCGGCCGCCGCGGACTCGATTGCGGCCTTCGTGCCCGCTACGATAGCCTCGGGTGCGACATGCCTGATCGACGCCGACATCGCGGGGCCCATCCACGGGATCGGGAGCTGTTCGCGCCGGAGCGGATCGAGGATCTGCGCCGGGCGGTGGGGGACCTGTCGTGGCTGCTGTCGCGCGGGTACGCGCCGACGTCCAGTCTGAAGATCGTCGGCGACCGCTACGACCTGGCGCAGCGCCAGCGGACGGCCGTGGCGCGGGCCGCCTGCGCCGACGCGGCCCTGGCCGGCCGGACGGCCCGGCGGGACGAGCCGGGGGCTGCCGCCGCCGCGGTGATCATCGACGGGTACAACCTGCTGATCACGATCGAGTCGGCCCTGGCCGGCGGCGTTATCCTGGGCGGGCGGGACGGCACGTACCGCGACCTGGCGAGCATCCACGGCAGCTACCGCCGGATGACCGAAACCCTGCCCGCCCTGGAACTGATCGGCGAGGCGCTGGACCGGCTGGGGACGACCGACGTGCTGTGGCTGCTGGATGCGCCCGTGAGCAACTCCGGCCGCCTGCGGTCGCAGATGCTCGCCCACGCCCGCCAGTGCGGCCGGTCCTGGCGGATCGAACTGGACGTGAACCCCGACCGCACGCTGATCGCCGCCGACGCCCTGGTCGTCAGCAGCGACTCGGTCGTCCTGGACGGTTGCCGGCGCTGGCTGAACCTGGCGCGGCTGATCGTGGACCGGGACATCCGGCAGGCGTGGGTGGTTGACCTGTCGGGGCGGGGGGGCTCTAATCGCCCGTCATGAACAGTGAAGTGCGCCAAGGGCCCCCGCGGCTGGTCGCGTTGGTCAGCGGGGGCGGGACGACCGTCAGGAACCTGCATGCCCGGATCGCCGCCGGGGATCTGAACGCCCGCCTCGCCGGCGTGATCGCCTCGCGCCCCTGCCGCGGGGCCCAGTGGGCGGCCGAGGCGGGGCTGCCGTGCAGGATCATCCGCCGGGGCGACTTCGACGGCGTCGAGAGCTTCTCGCAGGCCGTCACCGAGGCGGTCGACGCCGCCGCGCCGGACCTGGTGGTCCTGGCGGGATACCTGCAACTGTGGCAGTTTCCGCGGCGTTACGACGACCGCGTGATGAACATCCACCCGGCCCTGCTGCCGTCGTTCGGCGGGGCGGGCATGTGGGGCCACCACGTGCACGAGGCGGTCCTGGCCGCCGGGTGCAAGGTGTCCGGCTGCACGGTTCACTTCTGCGATCACCAGTACGACACCGGTCCGATCATCGTCCAGCGCTGCGTGGATGTCCTCGAAGGCGACACCCCCGACACGCTGGCCGCCCGCGTCTTCCAGCAGGAATGCATCGCCTATCCCGAGGCGGTGAAACTGTTTACGGAAGGCCGGCTCCGCATCGACGGCCGCATCGTGCACGTGGAGGCGCCGTAAGCCCTGTTATGTGCAGGGTTTGACTATCTGAATGTTCAGAACGCTGGACATTCAGTAGGAGAACGCTCCAGTGGATTTCGGCGAATTCGGCGGGTCTCAGCCCCCCCGCGCTAGGGGCAGGAGGTCGTGTTCGGCCAGGTCCAGGGCGTCGGCGAAGAAGGCCAGTTCTCCCAGGCGGGCGAGGGCGGCCGGTTCGTGGGCGTCGGTGCCGAAGCTGAAGCGGCAGCCGGCCTGCTTGGCCAGGGTCAGCAGCCGCAAGGCGGCGTCGCGCCGGGGGGCGTTGGCGAGGTAGCCCACCGTGATCTCGATCCCGACGCCGCGCTCGGCCGCCACGCCGAAGGCGTCGGTGAACTGGCCGTCGCTGATCGCCGCGACCATGGCGGGGATGACCTCCTGGAAGCCCAGGGTCAGGAAGGGGTGGGGGATAACGGTGGCCAGCCCGCTGCCGGCGGCCGAGCGGAAGAAGGCCAGGGCGTGGTCGGCCAGGTCGCGGGGGCGGGCGGAGGCGGGCTGGGCGACGAACTCGGTCATGTGGAAGTGGCTGCACGCCAACTGGACGAAATCGACGCATGCGGCGGCGTCGGGGGTGATGCCGAAGACGCCCGGGGCGATCGTCTCGGCCTCGCAGCCGACCAGGACCCGCACGCCGGCGGCCTGGCGGGGGACGTCGCGGCGCATGGCGACGAGGCGGTCGATCGTCTGCGGGGCGTACCACGCGCTGGCCGGCACGTCGGGGTTGGCCCACACGTGGTCGGCCAGGCCGATCGTCCGCACGCCCCCGGCGGCGGCGGCGGCCCGGATCCGCTCGGGCGTCTGGCCTTCGCGGTCGTGGCAGCAGGCCGACAGGTAAGTGTGGACGTGCAGGTCGTGGTCGATCAGCTTCATGGCGGCGTCTCCCGGTTCAGGGTTCCAGGGGGTCGATCGGCCCGGCGACCTCGACGAGGGTCGGGGCGGTCAGCGTGGCGGGGATGACGATCAGGACGCCGTCGTCCAGGGGGACGACGGGTCGCAGCGGCGTGCCGTCCGCGTTGGCGGCGACCGGTCCGCACCAGCGGCCGCGGATGCGCAGGGCCGGGCGGTGCAGCGGCTCGGCGGGCCGCAGTTCGACGCGGCAGTGCCCGCGGTCGGCGACGGCGGCGTAGCAGCCCTGGGTCTCGTCGAACCCGTCGCCCTCGGGGCGGCCGACGCGGACGACCATCGGGGCCGGGGCGAGGTAGTTCCGCCGCACGCCCTCCCCGTCGTCGTCCGGCGGCCCCGTCAGCAGGGCGCAGGCGACGGCGGGCAGGTCGGCGCCGGTCTGCTCCCACGCGGGGCCTTCGCGGCCGTCGTCCCAGGCGGCGGTGCGGCCGGCGTCGAGGTGGACGGCGGTGAGGTCGCGGCCGCCGGCGTTGTTGAGCGCCATGTGCGTGACCTGCCGCCCGTCGCCGTAGAAGGTGTACTCCCAGCGGATCTGGCGGACGTCCATGTCGATCCAGCGGCCGGCCTGGGGCGGGAAGTACCACGTGTTGGCGATGCGGACCCGCAGGGGATTGGCCTCCAGCAGCTCGACCCGCCCCAGCCGCCGCTCGCCCATGAGGCGGAGGTCCTCCTCCTGGCCGGACGGCTCGGCGTCCGGGCCGGCCAGTTGGACGACCGGCTGGGCGCCGTGCGGGCGCCACAGGCCGTCGGCGCCGGCGCGGAAGCGGATCCACTCCTGGCGGCCGGGGATGCGCAGGGTGGTGCTCAAGCCGTCCACCATCAGCGTCAGGCCCGCCGGGGTGTCCTTGACGTACCGGCGGTTGTCGATCAGCAGGATGTCGTCCAGGCCCAGCGCGACGGGCTCGACGGCGTCGGCGAACCGCAGGGTGATCGTCTCGACGCGGCTGAGGTCGAAGTCCGCCAGGGGCCGCAGGTCGTTCAGGTCGATCAGCACGGTGTTCCACCCCCGCTGCAGCAGGCGCCGGCGGCTGTGCCAGGTCCCGCCCGGCCCGGCCAGGGTGATCTGCAGGTCGTCGCGGATGTCGTCGAGGTAGACCGCCGCCGCCAGCAGCGTCCAGGGCCGCAGGTCGGCCGTCGCCGGCAGGGTGTAGACCAGCGCCGCGGCGGGTTCGAGCCGGACGGCCAGGGCCGTCGTGCCGGTGCGGGTGACGTCGAGGACCTCGCGGCAGCTTCCGCCGCCGATGACGGCGAACCGCCGGGCCTGGTTGTCGCGTCGGAGCCCGTCGGGCGTGGTCGGCTCGAAGTCGGCCAGGCTGACGAAGGCGCCGGCGGCGGCCTCGGCGCAGGCGCGGCGCTGCTGGACCTCCAGCGGCTCCCCGGCCGTCGCCGGCGCCGCGGCCGGCCGCGGAGCGCAGCCGGCCAGCGCCGCCAGGATCATCGCTGTCAGGCTTCGCCAGTCCATGGCCGCAGCATACCACGGCCGGGGGCGCAGGAAAACGGGCGGGCCCAGGGGTCCGGGCCCGCCCGTCGAAGCCGTCAACGCCGGCGGCGTCAGGCCACGTCGGCCTTGGCCGTCACCTTGCCCACCAGGGCCTGCTTGAAGCCCAGCAGCAGCGGCGAGGCGATCGCGACCGACGAGTACGTGCCGAACAGTACGCCCGCCAGCAGCACGAAGCTGAACCCGTGGATGCCGTCGCCGCCCCAGATGTACATGATCACCACGACGATCAGCGTGGTGAACGAGGTCAGCAGCGTCCGGGCCAGCGTCTGGTTGATCGACTGGTTCAGGATCGCCGGGGTGACCGTCACGGACCGCTTGCGGTTCTCGCGGATGCGGTCGAACACCACGATGGTGTCGTTGACCGAGTAGCCGATCACCGTCAGGACGGCGGCGATGACGGCCATGTCGATCTTGAACCCGTCGATCATCAGCAGCCTGCCCAGCGGCGTGGCGGCCAGGAAGGCGGACAGGGCGACCAGCCCGACCACCACGAGCGTGTCGTGGATCAGGCAGATCACCGCCGCGACGCCCCAGCGGACCGACCCGAACCGCCACCACAGGTAGCCGATGATGCCCAGCCACGACAGGCCCACCGCGATCAGGGCCTGGGCGCTGGCGCGGCTGGTCATGGCGGAGTCGAAGTTCGTCTGCGACTCCAGGCTCGACCGGCTGGTCAGCGCCTCGGCGAGCAGGTCCTTCTCGTCGGTGGCGAATCGCTCCCACGCCGCGGCGTTCTTGCTGCTGGACGCCACGTCGTCGCTGCGGACGATCACCGCGAACTGCGTGGCCCGGTGCGGCTGGCCGGCCGCCGGCCGCAGGGGCAGGACGGTCGTGTCGACCACCTGCAGGTCCTCGCGACCGGCCTGCAGGCGGGTGCTGCGCAGCCGCTGCTGCAGGGCGGCCGGCGTCATCGCCTGCTCGTCGTCGGCCACCTCGAAGACCATCAGCAGCCCGCCGGTGTTGTCGGCCAGATCCTGGTGGAACACACCGCCGACGTCGGGATCGTCCACGATCTGCTCGGTCAGCTCGACGTAGCCCTTCGGACCGATCCGCAGGTTCATCGCTTCCACCTGCCGGTCGGCCAGCACCGTGGCGTCCAGTTCCTCCATGGAGCTGAGCAGCCCCTCGAAGGCCGCGTTGAGCACCTGGCGGACCTTCTCGTAGTCCGGCTCGGCCGACGTCACCTGGTAGCGCGGCTCGGGGAGGGTCTTTTCCAGTTCCTCGGCCGCGAGCTTGTCGTCGCTGTCGCTGTTCAGCAGGGCGAAGGCCTCCAGGCTGCGGCCCTGAAGGGTCCACTCGTCCCGGGAGACGGCGCCGTCGCCGTTGCCGCCGTTGGCGGAGTCGTCATAAGCGGCAATGAACTCGCTGACGCGGTTGGCGGTGCGCAGCTCGTTGACCTGCACCGACTGGCCCGACATGGACGCGGCGTCCAGCTCGGCGCCGGCCCGCTGCAGCGCCTGTTCGACCAGGGCGTCGGTGGGCAGCTTCCCGTCGATCAGCGCGTCGTCGTTGAGGCGGACGACGGCGCGGGTGCCCTGGGAGAACTCGATGCCCAGGAGGTTCCTGCCGCGGGCGACCACGCCGACCAGGCCGGCGACGATCAGGACCGCCGAGACCGCCAAGAACAGGTGGCGCTTGGCGAACCAGTTGATCTTCGGGGTGCCGACCATTTCGGCCATGGCGGTGTTCCACGCGGCCGGGCCGACCAGGTGGTAGATCCACCGGGTGACCATCATGGCGGTGAACATGCTGATGACGATGCCGATGCCCAGGGTCGTGGCGAAGCCCTTGATCTCCGGGGTGCCGACGTAGTAGAGGATCCCGCAGACCAGCAGCGTGGTGACGTTGCCGTCCACGATGGCGCTGCGGGCGCTGCGGTAGGCGTTGTCGACGGCCCGATGCAGGTCGCTTTCGAGCCGCCGCTCCTCGCGGATGCGTTCGAAGATCAGCACGTTGGCGTCGACGGCGATGCCGATGGTCAGGATCAACCCGGCGATGCCCGGCAGGGTGAACACCACGTCGAAGGCGGACATTGCCGCCAGGATCAGCACGATGTTCATCACCAGGGCGATGTCGGCGATGCCCCCGGCGAACCAGTAGTAGATCAGCATGAAGCCGATGACGCAGATCAGGCCGATCCACCCGGCCTGCCAGCCGCGGTTGATATTGGCCTGCCCCAGCGTCGGGCCGATCGAATCGACGGCGACCGGCTCGGGGTTGACGCGGGCGCGGAGCGTCCCGGCGGTCAGCAGGCTGATGAGGTCGTTGCGCTCCTGGTCGGTCCGCTGGCCGGTGATGATGCCGCTGCCGCGGATCGCCGACTGGATCGTCGGGGCCGAGTCGACCTCGTCATCCAGCAGGATCGCCATCTCCTCGCCGATGTTGGCGCCGGTCAGGGTGTGGAACAGGTCCGCGCCGCGGTTGTCCAGCGTGAAGCCGACGACCTGCGAACTGCTGCCCGGGTCGTACTGGGCGTAGGCCCGGTTCAGCGACCACTGCGGGCCGTCCTTGGTCTGCAGCATCGACTCGCCGGGCCGGTTGCTCAGCAGGGCGTACCAGTCCGGGCCCCACTTGGCCACCACGTGGGGGTCGTGGTAC
>JAAYZK010000111.1 GCA_012514895.1 Planctomycetota bacterium
AAAGGCCTTATCGATGCCCGCGATGGGGCTCACTCCGCCGGCGGTGTCGCCGTCCATCGTGGCATAGCCGACGGCGGCCTCCGAGCGGTTGCTCGTCGCCAGCAGCAGGGCGTTGTTGAGGTTCGCGAGCATCCACGCCCCCGGCGCCCGGACGCGGGCCTGGATGTTCTGAAGGACGATGTCGTCGGTCTCCCACGTCAGCGGACGACCGATCACCCCGCAGACCAGGTCCACGTACGCCTGCACGATCGGCTCGACGTCCAGTTCGTGATAGCGGGCGCCCAGCGCCGCAGCCAGGTGCCGGGCGGCGCTGCGGGTGGCGTCGGAACTGTTTGCTGTTGCCTGATAGACGCACGTCAGCGTCTCGCCGACGATCGCCTCGGGACGGCTCGCCTCCCTCAGCGCCGCCAGGCCGAACCGCTCCTTGAAGGCCTCGACGCCCAGGTTGGCGCAGCCCAGGTGCACGCCCAGGGCCGCCAGGCACGCGACGGCCGAGGAGTCCGCCCCGCCGCTGAGCGAGACGACGAACCCCCTGGAGCGGGTCTTGCGAAGGTAGTCGCAGAGCCCCAGGGCAACGGCGCGCGTAAACTCCTCTTCCTCAAGATGTTCTGAATTTTCCCACGCCGGCGGCCGCACGGCCGGCGCTTCGGGGCGGATCGCGGGCAGAGGCAGGTCGATGAACACGCAGCCGACGTCGGCCTCCGGGCCCGGCGGGGTCATCGGCTCGGCCTGGGCGGCCCGGGCGGTGCGGATCTCGTCGACGTCGATCACCGCCGAGATCACGCCGGCGGGCTGGTAGCCGAACCGCGGGGCGACCGCCACGAGCCGTCCGGCGGTGGCGATCATGGCGCCGCCATCGTAAATCACGCGCCCTGCTTCATTTCCGAGCATGTTCGCATAGACGTACGCCACGCCGAACGCCCGTGAGCCCTCCAGGACGAACCGCTGGCGGACCCGGTGCTTGCCGAAGGCGAAGTGGCTGGCCGAGGGGTTGAGGATGATGTCCACCCCCTGGCGGGCCAGGGCGATGCCCCGGCGCCCGCTGCTCCAGGCTTCCTCGCAGATCTCCAGGCCGATCTTGATCCCGCCGATGGCGAAGTGCAGGTCCCCCACCGGGTAAGTTCTGCCGTCGTAGGTCAATACATCGCGCACCCCCGCCGGCCATCGCTTGAACCACCGCGGCTCGTAGTGCAGGCCGGACCCGGCGAGCGTCTGCTTGGGCACGTAGCCGGCGACGCGTCCGTCGGCGACGACGCAGACGGCATTGTAGAGGCTGTTGCGATGGAGGATGGGCAGGCCGAACGTCACGACCATCCCGACCGTCGCGGGCAGCAGTTCGCCCAGCACCTCCCGGGCAGTGCGGCGCAGTCCGGCCGAGAAGAACGCATCCTCGCAGCCGTACCCGCAGAGGCATAGCTCCGGCAGGCACAGAACACTGACTCCCTGCCTGCGGGCGGACTCGATGGCCGCCAGGATGCTCGCCTTGTTGCCCGCCCAATCCAGCGGGGTCTGGTTGAGCATGGCGGCGCCGACGTTGATCAGCTTCATGGTCCCTCCGGCCCCGGGGGCTGTTCAATTCTAAGAGTCCACCCGCCCCCGCGCCGCCTGGCCAGTTCGAATCGGCCGATCCAGCCGATCGAACCAGGCGGGCCGGCCGTCAAGGAAACACCTGACGACCCACCGGCGGCGCAGATGATTATTGCATAACGCCTTGAGAGTTAGCTTCGCCCCCGCACCGCTCGGCGCGACGGCCGCGTGAGGGTGACGGCACATCCGCGCCGGGGACTGTAGCCCGTGCGCTTCCGCTGAAACTACAATGCCCGCGGGGGTCAGCCCCGCGTCAACGCAGCGCGGGGCCGGTCAGGTCGCGTGTTGAGCCGAGGATACGACCATGACACCAGAGGCCAGTTCGACCGACGGCGCCGCCGTTGCCGAGGCGCTCATCGCCTCCGCCCTCGCACACGAAGGTCCGGCGGGCCACTGGGGGCTGCTCCGGGCCGTCATCGACGCGATGAACGCGCGGGTGGCGGTCATCGACGATCGCGCCGACATTGTAATGGTCAACCGGGCGTGGCTGAACTTCGCCGAGGAAGCCCACCTGGGCTTGCCCGAGGGGGGCGTGGGGGCCAACTACGTTGCCGTCTGCCGCAAGGCTGAGAAGGACCGCGCGGCGGGCGCCCGCGAGGCGCGCCTCGCGATCCAGGCGCTTCTGGCGCGCCGATCGCAAGGCGCCAGCGTGGAATACGAATGCCGCTCCCCCACCGAACCGTTCTGGTTCAAGCTCCACGCGCGGCCCTTCGACTTCGACAGCAACCGCTGGGCCCTGCTGATCCACGAGGACATCACCGACACCCACCAGTTGCTCCAGGCCCTCCACGAGGGCGAGCAGTGGTACCGCAGCATCTTCGCGCACACCACGGACGGCGTGTTCGTCTGCGCCCTCGACGGGCGGATCGAACAGGTCAACCCGCAGGGGTGCCGGATGTACGGGTACGACGAGGATGAACTGGTCGGGATGAACGCCCTGGACCTCACTCACCCGGATCACAGGCAAAGGTGCGTGGACTTCTTCAGACGAATGCAGGAAGAGGATATCTACGGGACGGTCGAGTCGATGGATGTCCGCAAGGACGGTTCGGTCATGGAGGTGGAAGTCGAGGGCGCGGTCATGCGGTGGACGGGCCAGCGGCAGGTGCTGGCCATCGTCCGGGACATTTCCGATCGCAAGCGGATCGAGCGCCAGCAGCGGGACCTCCAAGCCCGGGCCCAGGCGGCCCAGCGGATCGAAAGCCTGGCGGTCCTGGCCGGGGGCATCGCCCACGACTTCAACAACCTGCTG
>JAAYZK010000009.1 GCA_012514895.1 Planctomycetota bacterium
AGTGTCTGAGAATCCAGGTGGCGGGCTTTGAGCGGGTCTTTCGTGCCCTGGCGTCGTCCGGCTGCATCGACAAATCAACGGATTTGCCTGCTTCGCCGTCCTTGCCTGGGCCCGAAATCCCGCGCTCTCGGGCCGCGCCAGCATTCTCAGACACTGCCTGGGCAGCCCGCGCGCCGGCGGCCGCGTTCGTGCAGGAATGAGCGTTGAACCTTGCGCTCGCTGACGATACGATGGATGAAGTCCGCGGCGGCCGCGGCAGGGTCCGTGGGGCCGGCGGGCATGCCGTCCGGGATCGAGGCACCATGCAGATCAAGGCATTCCAGGACTTCATTCTGGCCAAGTACGGCCGTCGCGACGCCGAGCGCGGGACGCCGGCGACGTTCCTGTGGTTCATGGAGGAGGTCGGCGAACTGGCCAGCGCCCTGGCCGGCGACGACCAGGCGAACAAGGTCGAGGAATTCGCCGATGTCCTGGCCTGGCTGTGCACGCTGGCGAATATCAACGGGGTCGACCTGACCGAGGCGGTCGAAAAGTACACCGTCAAGGGCGTGGAAGGATTCAAATGACGGCGTGAGGGCGTCGCGTCGTCACTGAGGACGCAAGGGCGGCCGGATCCACGTCGCGGCCGCCGCACCGGCCGAGGGGACAAGCTGTGAGCGATGACGAGATCAACCGAGCCGACCGGAGCGATCAGGCCGACGGGCCGCGCCGTCGCGGCCGCCTGGGGCTGCTGCTGACGGTGCTGGCGCTGGCGGCGGTCGCGGCGGCGATCGGCGTCTGGCAGTATGCCGCCCGGCCCCACTCGGCGGCCCAGCAGCTCGAGGCGGCCCGCAAGGCCGAGGCCGAGTACCTCTCGCGCCTGCCCGAGCTGGCGGCGGATGCGGCGGCGGCCGAGCGCGACGAGGTGGCCGAGGCCTACGCGCGTGTCTTCACGGCCTTCGAGGCGACGGCCGAGGAGGCCGCGACCGCCCACGACCAGCTCGCGCGGCTTCACGAGCACACGGGCGACGCCGCCAAGGCCCGCCAATGGTGGACGCAGTTGATCGACCGCTACGGCGACACGGCCCAGGCCCGCGCTGCGTACGAGCCGCTCATCGACAGCTACGTCAATGACGCCAAGGCCCTCCTGGCGTCCGACCCCGCCGCGGCGGTCAAGCTGCTGAACGAGGCCGCCGGCACGTGCGAGGCCTTCATCGGCCGCTACGGCGCCGGCGATGCCGACGCGCCGGCGATGGCCATGCGGCGCTGTCGCATCTTCGACGACCTGATCGTCGACCCGCCCATTCAGGCGATCGAGGCGCTGGAGGATTTCATCGCCGTCTACGCCGACAGCGACCTTGCGGACGAGGCCCTCTGGCGGCTGGGGCGCCTCCACGAGCGGATCGCCGAGCCGCGGGCGGCGGCGAATTACTACGAGCGGCTCATCGCCGAGCACCCCGACTCGTCCTGGCTGAAGCAGGCCGAGATCGGCCGCGCCCGCACGGTCAGCCAGTTCGATCCGGAGGCGGGCGAGAAGCTCTGGCGGGATCTGGCGGCCAAGTACGCCGACGATCCGGAGATCGAGCCCCAGGCCCGCCGCGAGGTCGACCGGCTGGCGGCCCAGCGCGAGGCCGAGGCCCAGCGCGAGCAGGCCGAACAGGCCCGCCGCGAGGCCCAGGACTACCGCCGGCAGCGCTACGGCGGCGGGGGCGGGGGCGGCGGAGGCGGCGGGCCGGTCGACAGCGGGTGGGGCACGCCCATCCCGCCGGCCGAGATGCTCCGCGATTTCATCGTCCAGAAGATCAACGCCGAGCATTACCGCCTCGACATGGCCATCGACCCGGTCGCCCACACGCTGGAGATGGCCGGGTCGGTCGACCTGGTGAACGAGGGCGACGAGAAGCGCGATTTCCTGCTCATGCTCGGGCCGCTGATGGTCCTGGGCGACTTCGCCCTGGACGGCGAGGCCGTCGAGGTCGTCCGTCCCCAGGGCAAGGACGAGGTGATCCACCTGCGGCTGAGCAAGCCCTGGCCGTCCGGCGCGCGGGCGACGCTGACGTTCGCCTACACCGCCACCGTCGAGCCGCTGAACCTGCCCGAGCGACTGCCCGAGGAACTGCTCAAGGAAGTCTTCTCCATGGGACCCGCCCGCCGGGCGGCGCAGGCCGCCATCGAACCGGCGGGGCCTCGAGCCATGAACCCCGTCCGCCTGTGGGTGGCACAGGAGGCCCGGGACGACGGCGACGCGCTCACGCCGGAGGCGATCGCGGGGATGCTGGCCAGCCCGGCCCTGCAGTTCCAGTTGAATGACAGCGGCTTCGCCCTCAGCGGGTCGGTGTGGTACCCGGTGACGATCTTCGGCGACCTGTTCACCGCCGAGATCGACGTCACGCTGCCGGAGGACCTGACGATCGTCTGCAGCGGCGGGCCGGCCGGCGACCGGGCCGCCGGCGGACGGCGGACGACGACGTGGCGGTGCGAGAAGCCCTATTTCGGCCTGTACTTCGCGTACGGCGCCTACGAGAGCCTGTCGCGCGAGATCGGCGGGCTGACCGTCAGCGTGCACTTCTTCGCCGGCCAGCGGGACCGCATGGAGGCCTACCGCGACGCGGTCGAAGGGATCCTCGCGGCGTACGTCGACCATTTTGGCCCGTTCCCGTTCGAGAAGCTGGCGATGGCGCAGGTGAAGCTGCCGCCCATCCTTGGCGGGGTGGGGCCGGCGAGCCTGATGTTCCTGCACCACGCCGCCGTCGCCCAGCGCGAGGAGGTCCCCGTCAACCTGCTGGCGCACGAGCTGAGCCACCAGTGGTGGGGCAACCAGCTTCCGATCAACCTCATCGACGAGCGCTACAGCCAGTGGCTCTCGGAGGGGTTCGCCACCTACAGCGATGCGCTGTACACCGAGTGGAGCGAGGGGGCCGAGCCGTTCCGCGAGCACATCCGCCGGATCGGGAAGCTCTACCTCGAGCAGACCGAGAACGTCCGGGAGGATGCCATCGTCCAGACGTTCCTGGGCCAGAGCCCGCTGTACCGGCCGGTCGTCTACGAGAAGGGCGCCCTGGTGCTGCACGCGTTGCGGTACGTCCTGGGCGACGAGGTCTTCTTCGACGCGCTTCGGCACTACGTGGGGACGTGCGCCTTCACGCCCTCGACGGTGGACGATTTCCGCCGGATCGCCGCCGAGCGGTCGGGGCGCGACCTCGACTGGTTCTTCGACGAATGGCTGGACCGGCCGGGCTGTCCGCGGATCGAGCTGGCCGACGTGACGGTCGCGCCGGGCGGCGGCGAAGGGGCGTCGACGGTCACCGTGTCGATCGTGCAGCCGGCGCACCTGAGCCGCATGCCGATCGACGTGGAGGTCCTCGGCGGCGGGCGCGCCCGTCGCGTGCGGGTGGACCTGGACCGCAAGGAACACACGGTGACCCTTGACGTGGAGTCTCCCGTTACGGGTGTCGTTCTGGATCCGGACGACTGGGTGCTTCGCCGCACGGCCGCCGACGAGTGGCCCTCGGCCGAGCAGAGGTGGTAAGGGCGCGAGCATGCGGAACGATACAGGGATGCCTCCAGGTTCACCAGGAAGACGCCCGCGGCCAGCGCTGCGGCTGCTGGCGATGGCCCTGGTCATGCTGCCGGCCGGGACGGCGGCGGCCCAGGTTCGGATCGAGGCGGTGGAGATGGGCTTTTCGGGCGTCTATCGCCCGGGGCACATGGTGCCGGTGTTCGTGAAGCTCGCGACCGCCAACGGCGAGCCGTTCGACGGCGAGCTGCGGGCCGTTCAGACGGACGACGACGGCGAGCACCTTCACTGGCGCCAGGCCGCCCCGCTGTCGGGCGGCGAGGCGCAGTGGCGGCAGGTGCTGCTGTGCCCGCAGGGCGGGGCGCTGCGCGACGGGGCCCTGTCGATCAGCTACGGCTCGGCCGACGGGGGCGGTTTCCGTCCGGTCGCCTCGGTGGACCTGGGCGGCGCCAGTGCCGCCGGCCGCGCGATCATGCCGGTGGAGCCGGTGGCGCTGGCGCACGGCCAGTGGGTCGTCGGCACCATCGGACCGGGCCCGGGGCCGTGGAAGCTGCTGGAGGCGAGCACCCTGAACACCGGCGAGCCGGTGCACGTGGTGGCGATCCCGACCTCGCGGGTGCCGATCCAGTGGCAGGGGCTGGACATGGTCGACGTGATCTACTGGGACGACCCGCAGGCCGACCAGCTCACCGACGAGCAGCGCCAGGCGCTGGTGCAGTGGGTCTGGCGGGGCGGGCACCTGATCCTGGGGCTCGGCTCGCACGCCCGGGAGCTGGCGGCCGCCGCGGACCTCTCGCCGATCCTGCCGGTGACGGTGGAGCAGTTGTCGGTGCAGGTGTCCTCGATGCAGGCGCTGCACGAGGCCGTCGGGCAGCGGGGCGGCGCCGTCGGCGGCGTGGTCGTCCGCGTGGCGCCCCGGCGGGGCGCCCGCGTGGCGGGGCGGGAGGGGCAGACGGGCCTGCCCCTGCTGTGCCGCTGGGCCAAGGGGTCCGGTACGGTGACGGCGGTGAGCACGACGCTCGACCAGACGGGCTTCGCGCGCGGCTCGAACACCTACTACACCCAGTGCCTGGCGGCCCTGGCCGGTCTGCAGGTCCGGCCCCGGCCCGTCGGCGGCAGCAGCACAGGGGTGACCGGCGACCTGACGACCTTCCTGGACTCGACGGAGGTCGGCAATCTGCTGGTGGTGATCGTGATCCTGCTGTGCGTGGCGTACGCCCTGGTGGCCGGGCCGGGGACGTGGATGATCGCCCGGTTCACCAAGCGCACGCACCTGAGCTGGTGGTGGTTCGGCCTGGTCGTGGCGGTCGCCACCGGCGCGTCGGTGCTGTTCAGCCTGTTCGGCGTTCGCGGCGAGTCGGCCACCCACGCCGTCGTGCTCGACCTGGCCGACGGGTCCACGTACGGCGTGGCCCAGGGCTACGTGGGCCTCTACGTGCCCGCCCACCGCTCGGCGGATGTGTCGGTCGAGGACGACCCCCATGCGTCGTTGACGCCCATGGTCCGCGTGGACGACCCGGCCGGGTCGGCCTTCGACGGCTACCCCGACCCGCGGAACTACGAGGTGAGTCTCGCCTCGCCGGGAACGCTTTCGCCCTACGTCCGCCGGACGATCAAGCGCCTGGCGCTGAGCTGGCGCGGGGACGTCGGCCACGCGGTGACCGGCCGTGCGGAGTTCGGCACTGAGATCGACG
Organism: Planctomycetota bacterium; assembly: GCA_012514895.1. Lineage (GTDB taxonomy): Bacteria > Planctomycetota > Phycisphaerae > SM23-33 > FEN-1343 > JAAYZK01. Next base: position 5,191 of record JAAYZK010000009.1, read on the forward strand.
CCTTCGGCACCGAGCGGGCGCTGGTGACCGGATCGGTCACCAACGACCTTCCGGCCGACCTGGCCGACGCGGTGCTCGTCGTCGCCCGCCCCGGCCCCGCCGGCCGCGGCGAGGTGGTCGAGGTCCTCCGCCTGGGCGCGCTTCCGGCCGGGCAGACCGTCTCGTTCACCACCGCCCGAACGGCGACCGGCGGCCGGCGGACGGTGGGGGCGATGCCCCTGCAGGACTTCCTCGAGCGCCTGCCCATGCTCCGCACGTCGATGATGCCCGCGGGAGGCAGGACCACCTTCCTGCAGAAGGTCCAACTGCTGTCGACGATGAGCCGCTTCGTCCAGCCCGGCGAAAGCGACCACCGGCCGTCGGCGTATCGCTGCAGCCTCGTGCGGATGGACCGGGGCAGCCAGATCCACCCGGGCCAGGCGCTGCTGATCGCCCAGGCCGGCCCGTACCTGCCCGTGCCCCTCCGCGTGGACGGCAACGAGGCGCGCGCCGCCGTCGACAGCGAGACGATCGTCCGCGTGCTGTTGCCGGCCCACCCGGCCCCGCCGGCCGCCGCGCCGGCCCCCGGGAGCGACGGGGGCGGGCAGGAATGAGGCGGATTCGAGAGTTGGGATGTTTGAAACCTGAGATCTGAGATTGCGGACTTGAGACTCCCGGCCCCCCGGGAGCAGACAGGCACCCAGCCATGCCCATCATCGAGACGAAGAACCTGACCAAGCGGTACGGCCAGTTGCTGGCGTTGAGCAACCTGAACCTCGCCATCGAGGAAGGCGACTGCTACGGCTTCATCGGCCCCAACGGCGCCGGCAAGACCACGACCATCCGCATCCTGGCCACGCTGCTTCAGCCGACATGGGGCGAGGCGCGGATCTGCGATTACGTGATCGGCTACGAGAGCCGCAAGGTCCGCCCGCTGATCGGCTACGTGCCCGACAGCTTCGGCGCCTACGAGGACATGGTCGTCCGCGAGTACCTGGAGTTCTTCGCCGCCGCCTACGACATCAACGGCAAGGCCCGCGAACAGGTCGTTTCGGATGTGCTGGAGCTGACGGACCTGGTCTACAAGGCCGACGCGCTGGTGAACGGCCTGTCGCGCGGGATGCAGCAGCGGCTGAGCCTGGCGCGGGTGCTGCTGCACGATCCGAAGGTGCTGCTGCTGGATGAGCCGGCCAGCGGGCTGGACCCCCGCGCCCGCATCGAGATCCGCGAGCTGCTCAAGGAGCTCAAGCGGATGGGCAAGACCATCCTGATCTCCTCGCACATCCTGCACGAGCTGGCCGAGCTGTGCAACAAGATCGGGATCATCGAGCAGGGCGAGCTGATCTTCTCCGGCACCGTCGCCGAGGCCGTCCGCCGCAGCCGCACCGGCACCGTCCTGTTCGTGTCGGTCACCGACCGCACGCCCGAGGCGGTGGCGGTGCTGAAGAAGACCCCCGGCGTCAAGGACGTCGAACATGCCGACGGCTCGATGCGGGTGACGCTGGCGTCGGAGGTCCAGGACATCACCTTCGTCGTCCGGGCCCTGCTGGAAGAGCGGTTCGGCCTCCGCGAGATCCGCGAAGAGCCGGTCAACCTCGAAACCGCATTTATGCGCCTGACGAAGGGGCTGGTGCAATGAGTGTGCTGACGGACAACCCGCTGTGGCGGCTGCTGCCGGGCAACCCGATCTTCGTCCGCGTCGTCGAGACCGCCGCCAAGCGGGGTCGCCACGCGATGATCCGCATCGGCTACCTGGGCGTGCTGGTGGCGGTGACGCTCGTGATGGTGGTGGTCGGCCTGTCCAGCACCGGCACGCTGACGGACCTGTCGCACCGGTCGACGGAGTTCTTCCGGGCGATCTCCTACATCCAGTTGGGCATGGCCTGCCTGCTGGCGCCGATCTTCACCGCCGGGGCGATCACGCAGGAGAAGGACAACCAGACGTACAACGTCCTGCTGGCCACGCCGCTGTCCAACGCGCAGATCGTCCTGGGCTCGCTGATGAGCCGCCTGTATTTCGTGCTGGCCCTGCTGGCGGGGGGGATTCCCGTCTTCCTGATCGCTCAGCTTCTGGGCGGGGTGCCCGGTTCGAGCATCCTGCTGAGCTTCATGATCGCCGCCGCGACCGCCGTCTTCACCGGCGCCGTCGCCGTCGCCATCGCCGTGGTGCGGGTCGGGACGGGCAAGACGATTTTCGCGTTCTACGTCGTGATCAGCCTCTACATCGCCGCGCTGTGGATGGCGGCCGAGCTGCCCCACACGGCGGCCCCGGGGGGTTCGGCGGTCGACACGAGCTGGCTGACGGCGCTGCACCCGTTCCTGAGCCTGCGCGTGGTGCTCAACGACGCCAACCCGCCCTCGCCGGCGCTGCTGGCGGGGGCGTCGCGGTTCACCCGCCTGTGGCTGTGCTGGCCGCACTACGCGTACCTGCTGTGGACGCTGGGCGGCAGCGTCGTCATGGTGGTGCTGGGCACGATCGTCGTGCGCTACGCCAACGCCCGCCCCCGCCGCGACCTGGGCCGGCGGATCCGCACGTGGCTGATGGGCGGACAGACCCGCAAGCCCCGGACCGTCTGGGCCAACCCCATCGCCTGGCGCGAGGCGGCGACGCGGGCGTCGTCGGGGGGCAAGGGGCTGATGCGCTGGGTGTTCCTGGTGGGAGGGCTGGCCGTCGGCATCGTCGCGGTCCTCCTCTACGTCATCGGCACGATCCCCACCGCCGACGACGCCCGCCGCGTGCTGACGGCCCTGCTGGGCGTGGAGTTCTCCATCGTCGTGCTCGTCCTGTGCAACGTCGCCGCCAGCGCCATCACCCGCGAGCGCGAGGACGGGACCTTCGACCTTCTGCTGGTGACGCCCATCACCAGCCGCTACTACCTCTGGGGCAAGCTGCGCGGACTGATCAGTTTCTCGGCGATCCTGCTGGCGGTGCCGGTGGCGACGGCGGCGCTGTTCGCCGCCCACGACTTGGTCCGCCCGCCGGACCCGTCGACGGTCGGCTACGCGTATCGCACGATGGTGCTGCCGGTCATGCCCCTGTCGGGCGTGGTGGAGGTGGCGGCGGTGATGCTGGCCTTCTGCGGCCTGACGGCGATCATCGCCCTGACGATGTCGCTGAAGGTCCGCGGGACGATCGCCGCCGTGGCTGCCGCCGTCGGCATCATCGCCGCCACGGCCCTCGGCGGCGCCGCGTTCGGCCTGACGACCGCCGAGAACTGGCCCGAACTGGGCATCGTCCTGGCCAAGGCCAATCCCTACACCGCCGTCTGGATCGCCTCGGCCCCCGACCAGGTCGCCCCCGACCTGCTGACCCGCTTCAGCACGATGCTGAGCTTCCACCTGGTGGGGCTCTTCGCCTCCACCGTCGCCGTCGGCGTCTACGCCCTCATCATCACCCTGGCCTACCGCTCCATGGTCACGAGTTTCGACATGATCGTCCGCCGGCAGAGCCGATGAACGACGGGTTGGAGGCTGCCGCAGTGGCGGCGACCACGGCCGGAGCAAGCGTCCCTCGAACCTGACCGCCGATCCTGAGCAGGGGGCACGGCCCGCCTGTGCCGGCCTGGCAGTAGGTGAATACGCCTACGTCCCATGACAGCAGATGAAGGAAGTTGTAGGGGAATGCGCTGACATTTGACGTCCGGCAGAGGAATAACAGACGGCTTGGGGGATTTTGTGAAGAAAAAGGGGGGCGGTGTCGATAGTTAGGCCGTCAGGTTGGCCTTCAAGAGATACGAGGGACACCTGACGCCCCATTGGGCGAACACCACAGTCAATACCCCGCGCCGTCCCAGCCATGTGCGGGCACCGACGGCGCGGATCAAACCTGTGCGCGGCTTGACCGCTCCGCGGCAAGGGCGAGGGGCAGCCTGGAGACTGGTTCAGAAACCTGCGCCAGTCGCGGGTCTTCTTCGGGGATCTTCCCGCGCGGGAGAGGTTCGTGAAGAAACAGTCTTCGATTGGCCCGGGGTGATCTCTGTTGATGGGAAGAGAGCGATGTTGAGCCAGTCTTTCGTGCAGCGGTTGTCACAGGACCAGTTGCAGGCCCGCGCCGGCGCCGGGGATCCGGACGCAATGCACGAGTTGGGGACGCGGCAGTACGGCAGCGGCGCCGCGGCGCTGGCCGCCCAATGGTGGGCGCGAGCTGCCGGTCACGGCCATGCGGTGGCCATGTTCTGTCTGGGTGTGCTGTACGCGCGCGGCGAAGGTGTTCGGCCGGACACGGACGCGGCGCGCCAGTGGTGGTCCCGGGCCGCGGCCAAGGGCGTCCCGCAGGCGATCCACAACATGAAAGTGCTGGAGGATGCCGCCCGGGGGCGGACAGACAGACTCAAGGGGGTGCCTGACGGGGTCGCCGCCGACGAGAAGGCTGAGGGAGAGTGACGTGTCCGGATTACCGCTGAATCCTGTCGCACCGGACGCCCGTGCCGCGGGAGTGGCCGCCAACGTCTCGCACGACCAGGCGATGACGGGCAGGTCGGGGGGATTCCTCCCGATCGATGTGTCGCTCCTGGCCCCGGGACCGCAGCGGGCATTCGACCTGTACAAGCGCGTCTCAGAGGACACGGTGCTGCTGTGCGCGAAGGACTACCCGCTCAGGCAGAGGGTGCTGGACGGCCTCAAGCATTTGGCGGCTCATGAGCAGTACCTCTACATCCCCGCCGAGCAGGGCCCGGACCTGTCGCAGCACGTCGAGAAGACGCTCCATCGCACGCTGCAGAACAGCACGCTGGACGTCGGCCGGCGCTCGGGGATCCTCCACGCGTCCGCACGGGCCATCATGGCCGACATCCTGGCCAACCCCCGCGCGCCGGGCGCCTTCCGCCGGGGCGTCGGCCTGGCCAACGCCACCGTCGACTTCATGATCGAGGAGCCCGGGGCGCTGCGGTCGATGTCGGCCCTGTTCACCAAGGACTACTACACCTACACCCACTCGGTTCACGTGTGCGTTCTGGGCGTTTCCCTCTACAGGTACCTGGTCTCCCCCAACCCCGCGATACTCCGCCGCATGGGGCTGGGCCTGTTGTTGCACGACGCCGGCAAGAGCCTCGTCGACGAGCGCGTCCTCAACAAGAACGGACGCCTGAGCGACGCGGAGTTCGAGCAGATGAAGTCCCACCCCGCCCTCGGCTGGCAGGTCCTGCAGGAACAGGGCGCCGACGATGAGATGATCAGGCAGGTCGTCCTGCACCACCATGAGCGCATGGACGGCTCAGGCTACCCCGAGGGCCTTCAGGGCCTGCGGCTGACCGAAGCCGCCCGCGTCGCCGCGGTGGTCGACGTCTATGACGCGCTGACCACGGATCGGCCCTACCGCCAGGCCATGACGCACGAGGCGGCCATTACGCTGATGGCCGAGAGCATGGTTCCCCACCATCTCGACCAGGAGTACTTCTTTGCCTTCCGCAAGATGACCGCCGCCTCCGGCGGGCGCAGGTAGTCATCCCCCGCCGCCTTCGCGCCCGGTCCGGCACCTCGCCCGATCCGGCCGCCGATGACGATGCGGAGGCCGACCGCGGGGGGGGGCCTCCATCCCCATCGCCCCGGCGGCAAATCCCCTTTTCGGCGGTGACAAACGGCCGCCGGGTGCGTAGCATACCTCCCTGACAGGCAACGTAACGATACGGTGGAGTTTCCGGACATCCGGCGGCCGCGAGGGTGCGGCCGGGACCGAACCAGACAGGAGCAGTCCCGTGAAGAAGATTCGATTCGGCATCGTGGGGATGGGCGTCATCGGCAACCTGCACGCGCGGACCATCACCGAGGACGCCAGCGACGAGTTCGCACTGTCGGCCGTCGCCGACATCGTGCCAGACATCGCCGGGAAGGCCGGCGAGAAGTACGGCGTCCCGTCCTTCAACGACGGCCTGGCCCTGTACGATTCCGGCCTCGTCGACGCCGTCATCATCGCCACCCCGCACTACTGGCATCCGCCGCTGGGCATCGAGGCGGCCCGCCGCAAGATCCACGTGCTGTGCGAGAAACCCCTGGGCGTCCGCGTCGGTCCGGCCCGCGCCATGATCGCCGAGTGCGGCAGGCAGGGCGTGGCCATGGGCTGCATGCTCATGCAGCGCACCCGAGCGACCATGATGAAGATGAAGGAACTCGTCGATTCGGGCCTCATCGGCGAGGTCTTCCGCGTCGAGATGATCTGCTCGAGCTGGTACCGCACGCAGGCCTATTACGACAGCGGCGCCTGGCGCGGCACGTGGGACGGGGAGGGCGGGGGCATCCTGCTCAACCAGGCCCCGCATTCGCTGGACCTGTTCCAGTGGATCGGCGGCATGCCCAACCGCGTCACCGCCGTCCTGGCCACCCGCGCCCACAGGATCGAGGTCGAGAACTCCGCCAACATCATCTGCCAGTACGACCAGCCCGGCAAGGTCGGCTATATCTACGCCACCACCGCCGAACTGCCGGGTACCGAGCGGCTCATGGTCGTCGGCGACAAGGGCACGCTCATCGCCGAGGGCGGCAAGCTCCGCCATGGCGAACTGGACATGGCCATCAGCGAGCACCTGGTCAAGTCGTCGGCCGCCTCCGCCGACCACATTCCCCACCCCAAGGCCGCCTGGAAGGACGTCGAGGTGGCCTCCGGCGACCAGTACGGCAAGCACATCGAGGTCACCCGCGCCTTCGCCCGCCACCTGCTGCATGGCACGCCGCTGGTCGTCACCGGCAAGGAGGCGATCAACGAGCTGGAGATCTCCAACGCCGCCTACCTGTCGGGCTTCAACGGCGGCGCCGTCGACCTTCCCGTCGACGCCGGCGCCATCAACGAACTGATCCTCCGCCTCGAGCGCGAGCGTTCCACCGGCAAGGGCAAGGGCATGCGCGCCGAAGCCGACGCCGCGATGGCGAAGCTGATGGGCAGATAGGCGAACGGCCCCGACGATCTTCGCGGGCCCGCTTCCTCTCGACGGGGGGCGGGCCCGCGTCTTTCTACCGCCGCCGCAGCGGCGCGATCCACGCGGCCCAGGTCAGGCCGGCGCCCAGGAGGGCGAAGCCCGCCCATGCGACGGAGACGCCCAGGTCGCTGTGGACCCGCAGCACCGCGCCGGCGGGGTCAGGCTCGTCGAAGGCCGTCTGGTAGAGGTGGAAGCCTCCGTAGTGGAGCGGGCGGTTGACCTCGATGGTGCCCTCGGCGACCGTCCGGCTGTCGCGGGTGATCGCCAGGCGGGTCCTGTAGTCGGCGGGGCGGTCGGTCCGCTGGGCGATCTGCAGCCGTCGGCCGCCCAGGTCGAACTCCGGCAGGTTCGACGCCGTGAGGGTCTGGCGCTTCCACTGGGGATCGGCCAGAAGCCAGGCGCACCGCCGGCGGTCCCCGCGGGCGACTTCCACCCGCACCGCCGGGTGGCGCGAGGAGGGGTCGGCCACGGCGATGGGTCCTTCGGCGAGCAGATCGAGCGGGTAGGACAGTTCCAGGCCTTCCGGCAGGCGGGGCGGCGGGGCGACGTCGGCGCGTGCGAAGACGATCGTCTCGCTCGTCGTTCCGTCGGGCCGCGTCATTTCAACCCGTAGGGCCGGGTTGGTCCGTGGGCCCGGCGGGTCGACGACGGCGATGCCGTCGTCGAAGCTCACGCGGGGGTTGGCGAAGACCTCGACGATGCGGACCGTCACGGCCGCCGCGCCCACGTGCACCTCACGGCCCGGCACCGCCTCGATGAACGTGACACTGTCGTCGGGGGCGGTCACCGCCAGGGCGCCAATGACGTCGTCGGCGTAGGCGCCGGTCGCCCGGGAGAGGTGCTCGACGACCCGGATTGTCGTCCCGTCCTCCAGAGCCAGCACACCCTGCCCCAGGTCCGGAACGAGTCGGCCGACGGCCTCGTCGGTCTGGCCGGCCTCCAGGATGACCACGCTGGGCGGGTCGTAGTACTCCGTCCACGCATCGCGGACCGTCACCGTAAACGGGAGCCGCTCGAAGCCTTCGCCGGTCATGACGTAATCGGACGAGCCGCCGACGGGCAGGACCATCACGCCGTCGCGGACCGGACTGCGGCCGGTCAGGCGGCCGGCCGCGCGGTGGCCGGCGGGCGAGCCGAGCATCCCACCGGCCACGACGAGGGCCGCCCCGGCGTGGGCGGCCGCCCAGCCGAACCGCCGCCGGACCAGCAGCATGGCGCCTCCGGCCGCCGTCAGGACCCCCAGCACCGCCCACAGCGCGGCCGCCGGGGGGCTGTTGAACAGGACGGCGGCACGTTCGGCGCCCAGGAAGGCCCCGACGATCGCCAGCACCGCCAGCAGGGCGATCGCGGCGGCCGAGGCGATCAGCATGGCGCGGCGGGCCTTCATCGCAGGCCCCCGCGCCCCATCCGCTTGAGGATCTCGAAGCCGCCCTCGGCGATGATCGTCGCCGCCAGCTCGGCCCCGAGCCGTGCGGCGTCGGCGTCGGCCTCACAGGCGAGAGCGGCGGAGCGGCGGATGTACAGCGAACCGTCGGGCGTGGCGAGCATGGCCGTCAGGCGGAGCGTCCCCCCGTCGGCGTCCCACCGGCCGTAGGCCCCGGCCGGCACCTGGCAGCCGCCGCCCAGGGCCGCCAGGTAGGCCCGCTCGGCCGTCACCGCCGCCGCGGCCGGGGCGTCGTGGAGGAGGGCGGCGCACTGAAGCGTCGCGGCGTCGCCGGCCCTCGCCTGCACCGCCAGGGCGCCCTGCCCGCAGGCGGGGCAGAAGGCGATCGGATCGAGGCGCTCGGTGATGCGGCCGGTGAGGCCCAGACGCTCCAGGCCCGCGCAGGCGAGGATCATCCCGGCGGCGTCCGAGGCATCGAACTTCCGCAGGCGGGTGTCGACGTTTCCGCGCAGGGGCGCCGGCCGCAGATCGGGCCGCCGCTGCAGCACCTGGGCGGCGCGCCGGGGCGAGCCGGTCAGCACGACCCCGCCGGCGGGCAGCGTGTCCAGCGTGAGCCCCTCGGCGGCGATCAGCGCGTCGGCCGGATCGGCCCGCCCGGCCACGGCGGCCAGGACGAGCCGGTCGTCCATGGCGGTCGGCAGGTCCTTGAGGCTGTGGACCGCCAGGTCGATCCGCCCGTCCAGCAGGCAGGCCTCGATCTCGCCGGTGAACAGCCCCTCGCGCTGGGGGGCGTGCAGCGGCGCGTCGGGATGCCGGTCGCCGTGCGTGGCGATGATCGCCAGCCGCACCTCCAGTTCCGGCCGGTGCTCGCGCAGGCGCGACGCGACCCGCTCGGCCTGCCGCCTGGCCAGCGCCGAGCCGCGCGTGCCGATGACCAGGGCGCTCACGCGTCGTCCTCCGTCGCGTCCAGGCCGAACAGCCGGCGGACCAGGTCGGCGGCGGCGAGGCTCTCGGGCGTGTCGCCGTCGCGGGCGAGGCGGTGGAGGTGCTCGATCGGGTCATGGAGCAGCTTGTTGAGCAGGGCGGCGGTGAAGCGGTCGAGGTCCTCGCGGCCGCCGGCGTCGACCCGCCGGCCGTAGCGGGCGAGTTCCCGCTGCCGCAGGCCGTCGAGGTGTCGGCGGAGGTGGGCGATGGTCGGGGCCGCCTGGCGGGAGGCCAGCCAGGCGTCGAAGTCGGCGACCGCGTCGTCAACGATCCGCTCGGCCCCGGCGACGTCGGCTTCCCGGCGCCGGGCGGCCTCGTCCAGGCGGCTGCCGAGGGCATCGATGTTGATCAGGTGCACCGACGGCGCCTCGGCGGCGTCGGGGGCGACGTTCCGCGGGACGCCGATGTCGATGATCGTCAGCGGCCGCCCCCGCCGGCCGGCAAGCATGGCGCCCGTCAGGAGGGGGCGGGGCGAGGACGTCGCGGCGACGACCAGGTCCGCCCGTCGGCCCAGGTCGGCCAGGGCCTCCAGGCCGGCCGCGTCGACCCGCAGGGGCGTCCGCCCGGCATGCCGGCGGAGCAGGGCGGGGCAGCGGACGGCATCTCCGTCGTCGCCGAGGCGTCCGGCGAGCCGGCGGGCCCGGTCGAGCGAGCGGTTCGTCACGGTCAGCCGGTCGGCGCCGCGGGCGATCAGGGCCTGCGCCGCCTGTTCGGCCGTCTCGCCGGCCCCGATGACTACGACGGTCCGCCCGGCCAGGTCGCCCAGATGCTCCCGCGCCATGGCGGCGGCGGCCTGGGGGATGCCCCCGGCGCCCTCGGCCAGGCGGGTCTCGCTGCGGACCCGTTTGCCGACGCGGAACGCCTGGTGCATCAGGCGGTTGAGCAGGAACCCCGCGGTCCGCTCGCTGAGGGCCTGGCGGTAGGCGGCCTTGGCCTGGGCGAGGATCTGGTGTTCGCCGATCACCTGCGAGTCCAGCCCCGCCGCTACGCGGAACAGGTGGCGCACCGCCGCCGGACCGTCATGGCGGTAGAGACGATCCGCCGACGTTGCCGCCGCAGCGCCCCGGACGGCGGCGATCCGCTGGAGCAGGTACGCCGCCGGATCAGCGGCGTCGGCGGCGTCGGCGGCGACGCAGTACACCTCCGTGCGGTTGCACGTGTCCAGCACGAGGGCCTCGTTGAGCACCGGTTCGGCGCGGATCGTCCGCAGCAGCGCGCGGGCAGCCGCGTCGGGCAGGGCGAGCGTCTCGCGAACCTCGACGGCGGCGGTACGGTGGCTGATGCCGAGCACGGACAGGTTCATGGCCCTTCATCTTAACAGACCGGGCCGTCCCGGGCGAACCCGCTTCTGTCAGCCTCTGTGCCTGAGTTGCTCGGCGAGGGCGACGAACTGGTCGGTTTCCTGGCGGACCTGGCGGACGAAGCTGTTGTCCTCGGGGCTTCCCAGGACCGCGCGGCGCTCGGCGTCGTCGGCGAAGGTGATCTGGCGGAAGGGGTTGTCGTAGTCCTTCCTGCGGGTGACGTAGACCTGCTCGCAGATGAACCGCTGGGCGGCGACGGCCCGGTCGAGGGCCTCGGCCCAGGCGTCGGCCGTGAGGAGCGACACGCCGAGCCGTTCGCGCAGGACCGACATGGCGTGGGTCTGCTTGTCCAGCGGGTAGCGCTCCCACAGGTGGTCGTAGCGGTTGTGGATGGCGTTCCAGGTGGCCAGGGTGCCGGCGTTGATGTCCCGGATGAGGCGGGTAAGGTCCTTGCGGCGGACGAGTTGGCCGCCGAGGTTGACCCAGTCGCTGCAGCGGCCGCCGTTGAGGGTCTCGTTCATGTCGGCCAGGGATGCGTCGGGCCGGGCGGCCATGAAGGCCATGAGGTTCGTCACCGCGTAGTAGTCGAGCATCTGCCCGTAGGCGCCCCAGGCCGGCCGGGCCTTGAGGATGACGACCTTGCGCGAGGAATTCTCGATCCCCTCGCCGAGGATCTCCAGGCCGTCGGTCGGATCGGCGGGGCCTTCCAGGAGCTTGCGGCCGGCGGCCAGGAGAGCGTCGTCGTCGAGGTCCCCGGCGGCGCCGGCGGCCCGGCGGTGGGCCTGGGCGGTCCAGCGGGCCAGCAGGTCACGGGCGCGGAGGATCTCCTCGACGGTGTCGGGCGCCAGGGCGTCGAACTCGATGTGCTGGATCTTGCGGACACGGCGGTCCCGCGAGCGGAATTTCCAGCCGTTGCGCGCCAGGGCGTACATGTTGTACATCCACCAGTACGCCGGCATGATCCGCAGCCGGTCGTGGGCCGTGTCGTCGCTGACGAGGCTGAAGGGCGTGGGGACATCCAGCTCGGCGGGATAGTCGCCTTTGGCCAGCAGGGTGAAGGAGGCGAAGCGGCAGGAGTGCTTGACCGACACGCACAGGCCCGGCCAGAACCCGCGGCCGGCCTCCAGCTCCCCGTCGTTGGCGCGGCTGTTGTGGTTGGACCCCAGCGTCGCGCAGGCCGCGACGTTGGACTGGCCCTTGACGAGGGCGGCGGTGAGGAACGAGTTGTTGTGGTGCTGCTCGTGGGCCGGGAAGATCAGGTCGTGGAGCACCTCGCAGCAGGAGATCGTCGAGTTGTCGCCCAGGTAGGCGTGGATGAGCCGCGCGCCGTACTTGAGGTTGCTGCAGTCGCCCATGACGAAGCGGACCGCTTTGCACCCGTAGAACACGTGGCAGCCCCGCCCGATGATGCCGTTGACCAGCTCGACGCCCTCGCCGATCTGGGAGGGCTCCTCGGCGGTGGAGTTGATGGTGAGGTTCTTGAGCTTGTTGGCGCCCTTGATGTAGGCGTAAGGCCCGATCTTGACGTCCTTGATGATCCGGCAGTTCTTGATGACGCAGTGGTCGCCGATGACCCCGTAGAAGCCTCGCCGGGCGTCGAACTGCTGCTGGGTGATCTCCGCCAGGCGGGCCATCAGCTTGGCGTCCCCGCGGAATTTCGCCCACAGGTAGGCGTCGGCGGCCGTCATCCCGTCGAAGGGCATGACCGAGCGGCCGCCGGCCTCGTTGATCACGTCCATCCAGATGCGGACCTTCTCGTCCTCCCCATCCTTGACGATGCCGTTGCCGAACTTGGCGTGGTTGGTGGTGTGGAGCTCGTCGATGTTCAGCAGGATCGTGTTGTCGCCCACGATGGTGTGGGCGAGGTAGCGGACGTTGTGGACCGCCACGTCGTCGCCGAGGTCGCAGGAGACGATGCGGCTGTTGGTCAGACCCACCGGCACGACCAGTTCGTGGTACTCCAGGCAGGCCCGCCGCAGGCGGCCGAGGCGGACGAGCCCGTGGAACTCGCAGTTGCGGACGGCCCGGGGGGTGAACTCGTCGGTGACCAGCAGGTCGTCCCAGTTGTCGGCGGCGTTGCCGTTGCGGACGAGGGCCTCGATCTCGTCGGCCCGCAGGTTCCGCCAGAAGCCCTCCGGGCGGCCCACCTGCTGGTTCCGCAGTGTGAACTGATCGCGCCCATCCTGCAAGTACTCAGTGGGTATGAACTTACCGCTGATAGCGTCCGGGGGGAGGATGTTCAGTTCGCTCATGCATGACCTCGTCAGAGACTCATTGGCTGTTTCACAACCCTCTCGCGAGCGAACCCTGCTGTCGGGAACCTCGTGAACCAGGGGGTTCTGAAACCGCCTCTTGGCGCCAGTTGTAGTATCGGCCCGTTTGCTACGACGTCTGAACCGCCCGGGGTCGCCCGGGGCCGAAACGGGATCGATGTGAAAAAGGGGGGAGCGGGATTCCGCAACCTGTGGTACAGTGGCCTTTAGCCAATCATGCGGCCGCGCAGAGCACGTAATCCACGGCCGCGAGTAACTTGTGAACTTGCCGTGCCA
>JAAYZK010000112.1 GCA_012514895.1 Planctomycetota bacterium
CCGCGGGACGCCGACGGGATCGTCGCGGCCGCCGTCGAGATCAGCCCGCTGTTCGCCCTGGACGTCAAGGAACTCAAGGCCAAGGTCAAGGGCCTCACCATCGAGCCCGGCCAGAAGCTCTACCTCGGCAACGGGCCGCAGGACTGGGGCAGGCGGTTCCAGATGTGGGTCGGGTGAGCGTGCCGGGCCGTTCGGCGCCAGGACGGCGAATCTCGCTCCTGGACCGCGCCAGCCTTCTCAGACACTGCCTGACCGCGCCGGCGCCGTTGCCTTTTCCCTGGGAATCCGGTATTCCTTGTTGAGTACTGGATACCGGCTGCTTCACTATTCCCTGCCGAGCGGAAGGATTCATTCATGCGTCTGGTCTTCCCCGCCGTGATCGTCGCCGTCTTCGCCTGCGCCCCTGCCCTTGCGGCCCGGCCGCACCCGTACCTGTTCTTCCAGGCCGACGAGGTCGCGGCCCTGCGGGAGAAGATCCGGACCGACCCGGTCGCCGGCGAGGCCTTCGCCGGCCTGGTGAGGTCGATCCCCGCCAACCCCACGATCCCCCTGCCGCCGGAGGGGGCCGACATCCGCAACCAGTGGAACCGCGCCGTCAACCAGAGCGGACGGCTCGGGGTCAACGCGGCGTTCTGCTACCTGATGACCGGCGAGCAGCGCTACCTCGCCGTCGCCCGCGATTACCTGCTGACCTACGCCGAGCACTTCGACTCCCGCGTGAACTTCCACGCCCTCCAGGACAAGTCGTACATGCGGATCTACTACACCGGCAGCTTCGGCATCAAGGCCGCGTGGACGTACGACATGATCTACGATGCCCTCACGCCCGCCCAGCGCGCCGCCATCGAGAACGGCCTGCTCCGCAGGATCGTCCAGATGGTCCGGGACTCGCACGGCGAGAACCAGTCGGACGGCAATGCCATGCGGGCGCCCGACTACGAATGGCAGGCCGGCCAGTGGAACGGGGTGGTCTACTGCAACGCCGGCATCGCCGCCATCGGCTTCGTCCTGGGCGACGAGGCGATCATCGACCACGCCGTCGGCAACTGGAAGACCTACCTCGCCCGCGACGTCCTCACCGACGGGCTGTGGCAGGAGGAGGACTACGCCTATGCCGCGTTCTGCATGAGCGGCATGGTGGCCATCGCCGAGATGGCCCACCAGGCGGGCTACCGCGAAGATCTCTGGACGATCCGCGTGCCCTCTCGGCCCCACGACCAGTGGGACGCGGCCTACGCCTCGACGTTCCCGGGCGAGCAGGACGACCCGGGCTACCGCACGCTGAAGAGCTACTTCGACGCGATCCTGGACTACCAGTACCCCTCCCTCGACGACGGCAACTGGGGCTGGCAGATGAACGACGCGTCGTTCCGCTCCGGCAACTACGTGTCGTTCTACGAACTGGCCTTCCGCCGCTACGACGAGCCGGGCTACGCGTGGTTCCTCTCCCGCATGAACCGCGACCGCGGAAGCTGGACCGTCTGGGGTCCCATCGGCCCGATCCTCCACCACCAGCCGCTGCCCGACGCCCCTCCCCGCCCCACCGCCAGCCGCTGGTACGGCCACGGGCGGTGGCTGGTGCTCAAGTCGATCGAAGGGTCCGACTACTGGGGCTCCGACGCCCTCTACGCCTTCATGCCCTACGGCCCCTACCGCACCAAGGCCCTGCAGCGCCTCTCGGTGGACCTGTTCGCCTTCGGCAAGGTCGTCGCCCCGCGCGTCGCCAAGACCAGCCGCCACCAGTCGGCCGACGAGGCGTTCTACCTCCACGACGACGCCTGGAACAACGTCAAGGTGGACGGCTTGAACATCTCTGAACGCCGCGGCACCATCGCCGACTCGAAGCTCACCTTCCACGATTTCACGCCGGAACTGAAGATCGCCCAGGCGAGCCTGCTCATCGAAAGCTACGTCCGCCCGTCGATCTGGGAAGACGCCGTCATCGACCGGCGCGAGGACCAGGACCATGTCATCTCCCGCACGCTGGGGCTGACCGACACGTACCTGCTGGACATCGCCCGCGTGCGGTTCGTCCAGCCGGCGGCCTACCGCCACACCTTCGAGTGGGTCTGGCACGGCGCCGGCACGCTGACGCTGGAGGGCGTCCGCCACGACACCACCACCCACGACGCCTGGTCGGCGGTCTGGCGGGACGACGACGGGATCGGCCTGCGCTCGACGATGCTGGGCAGCCCCACCTGCCTGACGGTGCCCCTGTGGTGCGCTTCCCCGCACGGCCAATACGTCAAGGCCGCCCGCAGCGACCGCGACACCGCCTACGTCGTCGTCCACGAGCCCTTCCGCGACAGGCCGCGCATCACCGCCGTCGATGGACTGGTCCACGGCGACGGCCGCGTCGCCGTCCGCGTCGCCGCCGACGCCTTCACCGACGTCCTCGTCGTCCGCTATGACGGCGACGGGCCGACCACCGTCGACGCCGACGACCTGAAGCTCACCGTCACCGGCCCGTATGCCTATGTCCGCCTCGCCGGTGCGGCGCTGACGGTCCGGGGCGACGTCGCCGCCCTGCGCCTCCGGGCCGAGGGCGTCCAGCACGCGACACTCAACGGCCGGACCGCTGCCTTCACCGCCGGGGACGGCTGGGTGAAGGTCGAAACGGACTGACACACACCGACGGGACGGCATGGACGGGCGGCGCCCGCTTCGCCCATGCCGTCCGTTGCGTCCATGTCGTCCATCTTCTCCGTTCTGCGCGCTGCCGGACACCTGGACACGCTATAATGCCTACAGGTTCAGTCGGATATAACAGGAGCATGCCATGAGATCGCGAACCTGGACACGTTTGGGATGGGCATTGACGGCCGTCGTGGCCGTGGGCCTTGCGGCCGTTTCACTTAATGCCGGCGAAGACAAGCCTTTACCGCCGACGGAGGGCCGTGCCTGCGGCGTTGCGACGGCGGCGAAAGCGTGCGGCGACGGGCCATGTACCCACGACGCCTGCCCCAAGCCCTGCGGGCCGGGCGGGCGCTGCAAGCAGACCAGGGCTCACCTGGAGCAGACCCTGGCCGACCTTGACGCCGCCGTCGCCGCCGCGGCACAGGCCGTCGAGCGTGCCGATAGCAGCGAGGCCCTCGCCCAGTTGGAGCGGGCCAGGGTGCTCATCGCCGCGACGCGGGAGCGGCTGAAGGCGTGCGGGCCCGCCTGCCCGATGAAGGCTGCTGCCGGGCCTGCCGACGCGGCGCAAGCCGCCGACGTGCCTGTCAACGTCCGCTGCCCGATGATGGGCACGAAACTCGACCCCGCGAACGTGCCCTCGCACCTGAAGCGGCAGTTCGAGGGCCGGACGGTCGGCTTCTGCTGCAGCGGCTGCCCGGACGCGTGGGACAAGCTCACGCCCGAGCAGCGCCGCGAACGACTCCGCGCCGCGATCGACGTGCCGCGGTAAGGAGAGGAGGGTGTTGATCGCCATGCCACGGCCCCGGCGAGCGCATGCCCCGCCGCCGGGGTCGGGCGTGGTGACGCCGTGAGAGCCGCACCCTGAACAGCGCCCGCGCACCGGCCGCGCGGGCGCTGTCTTCTTTTTGCCTCTTTTCCTCTTGGCCGTGTGTCGTACACGCGGAAACGCACTCACAAGGCGTAGCCGCGCAACACCCGGGCCGGCGTTTCGGCAATGTGCAGGCCCGTCAGGACGTCACGCTGGCGGTATCGCCGGGGCAACCGGCCGGAGATCATCAGCCGGTGAGCGAGGGACGTCAATCGCCCCTGGGCGTTGTCCGTCCCCGGGAGGCGGGAACTGGATGATACGGCATGGTTCTGCGCGGTTTTGCCTTGCGTGATCCGGGGCAGCGCGTTAGACTCCGTTTCATACAGGATTGGGCGCGCGGGAGCCCATCCCCTTTCTGCGGGAGGCAACGAGGAGACCATGATGCGACCTCTCATTCTCATCGCCCTGCTGACTGGCATGATTCTCTTCGTTTCCGGCACGGCCGCCGAGGCCGCGATCGTCTGGAACGGCAACGGCGACGGCGCCAACTGGGGCGATCCGGACAACTGGGACCTGGATCGCGTGCCCAACAGTTCCGACACCGTGACGCTGGGCGGCAGCACCGTGTCGGTGGCCGTCCCCGACGCGGTGATGGACCGGTTCTCCGGCGGCGGCACGGTGAACATCGACAGCGGCGGCGTGCTGACGGGATCGCACGCCTACACGCTGCGCTACATCAGCAAGATCAACGTGAACGGCGGCGGCCTGCTGCCGGCCGGGGCGAGCTGGGACATCCGCATCAACATCGACGTCAACGCCGGCGGCAGGATGACCGGCGCCGGCCGCATCGGCGCGTTCGAGAGCAGAACGCTGAACATCTACGGCACGTTTGAGCCGCGCGGCACCGCCGGGCCCGGCGCGTTCACGCTCGGCAGCACCGGGTCGGTCAACTACGACGGCCACCTGTCCCTGCAAACCGGCGGCACCGTCGTGCTCGACGTCTTCGCCAGCGGATCCAACGAGTACTTCGACGTCTCCGGCCTGGACAACGGCACCGCCCTCGACCTCAACGCCGGTTCCATTGTCCTGCGGCCCCAGGGCTACGCCGTCCAGGTCGGCGACGTGTTCGACCTGTGGCAGCAGACGAACGCCGCGGCCGTGATGAACGTCGGCGACGGCAGCAACATCTCCATCGAGGGCTCGGCCCTGACGCTGGACACCAGCCTGTGGGCCAGCGACGGCATCGTCACCGTCGTCCCCGAACCGGCCGGCCTCGCCCTGATCGGCCTGGGCGGCCTGTTCATCCGCCGCCGCCGTCGCGGCTGACATCCCGCGCCGCGTGCGCGGGGGCCGTACGTCGCATCGCTCATCCCTACCGCCTGTCCGCGCCGCCACGCACCCGCACATCCGTGCGCGCCTGCTCAAGGACGTGCTCGGCTTCGACGGCCGGCGCCGTCCGTCTCCTGGACGAGCGTGCCGGGCGATGCGCCGCACCGCCGCCGACAGGCGCACCCGGCGGCCGACCCGGCGATCGCGCAGGCAGCCGGGCGGCGATGATTTTCTCCGCGGGAGGCAACGTAGACGCTTGCAAGACGATTTTGGGGGGAGTACAGTAAGGCAAGGACCTTAAGGAGGCCTTCCCATGCGCACGGAAGTGAAAGTCGGCCTGCTCATCTGCGTGGTGGCCGTCGTGGTCGTGGCCGCCTGGGTGATGATATTCAACAACAACGATGAGGCCGGGAGCGAACCGGCCGTGACGACACCGCCGCCGCCGAAGCTCCCGACCCGGACCCCGCCGCCCAGTTCGCCCCTCGTGAGGGACGAGCGGATGACCTTGCCGCCGCTGCCTGGAACGACAGTCTCGACGCGGCCGGCACTGCCGGTGCCCACGACGGGCCCGGCCGAGGCCACGGCCAACCGGCCGATGCCGGCACTCGAACTTCCGCCAATGCATTCAGTTACGCCCAATCCCGCCGCCGGCGGCACACCCTCGGCCCTTGCTGCCGACGGCCCGGCACTGCGGCTCGCCGCCGCGTCGGCGCCGGCCCAGCAGGCACGGACGTACGTGGTCCGCCAGGGCGACAACGGCTTCTGGGACATCGCCAGCCGCCCCGAGGTGTACGGCAACGGCAAGTACTGGTACCTTATCGAGCGAGCCAACCTCAAGGTCGATTCCCGGCGACTTCAGCCGGGCCAGAAGCTGGTTATCCCGCCTCTTCCCGCCGAGACCTCCACGGCCGGCTCAACGGTCCGTCCGGCCGCCGCCGCGGTTGCGGGGACGACGTACACCATCGTCCCCAATGATACGCTGGCCGCAATCGCCAGAGCTCGTTACGGCAACGAAGCCCTGTGGACGGCGATCGTCAAAGCCAACAGCGGACTGGACCCCAAGCGGCTGCGTGTCGGCGCGAAGATTACCCTGCCGTCCGAAGCGGATGCCCGGCGCCTGGCCGGCGTCCGCGAGCCCGCGTCCGGTGCCTCGACCGCCCGGACCGCCTCCACCGGCTATGTGCCCGGCAAGCCGTGGTTCGAATAGCAGGGCTCTGCGTCCTAACTGACGTGCATACCAAGAGCTTACACAGGACCGCCGGCCGTCTTCCGGTGGTCCTGCTGTTTGGCGGGCTCCGCGATCGTCTCGGCTGTCGGCCGATGGCCGTGATTGATTGACCCGTAAGGTGTTCAGCCGGTATAGTAGACGGCTGGTGCCTGGCGTCAGAACCTTACCGAACCTGTGGGGTGTGGGCATGAAACCGATGAACCGTAACGCCTTAGGGATCCTCGTTCTCGTCGCCGCGCTGGCCGGCTGCGGCGCCAGACCCGCCGGTCCGGTCACCCAGACGACCCAGGCGGACGACCCGGAATTCGCCCGTCTGGCGGCGGTGCTGGAAGGCACCGTCAACCAGTACGCCTACCTCGAAGCGGGCGGCGTGCAAGTGGTTCGCGGTTACGGCCTTGTCGTGGGCCTGGGCGGCAACGGCTCATCCGAGTGCCCCACCGAGGTCCGCCAGCGCCTCGTCGACCAGATGGCCAGCATGGGCGTCGGCGACGCCCGCACCGGCACGAGGCCGTTGAGCCCCCATCGGCTGATCGACGATCCGGACACGGCCGTCGTCATCGTCAGCGCCGTCATCCCGCCCGGCACGCCCAAGGGGGCGCCGCTGGACATCTCGGTCAGCGCCCTGCCGGGCTCCCAGACGCTCAGCCTCGAGGGCGGCACCCTGTTCGGCACCGAGCTTCGCGCGTTCAGCGTGGACACCGGCGCGGTGAGCGAGTCCCGCATCCTGGCCAAGGCCGAGGGGCCGGTATTCGTCAACCCCTTTGCCCAGGAGCGCGATCCGGCGGTGAGCGCCCGCCTGCGGCAGGGCCGCATCATCGGCGGCGGCCGCACCGTCGAGGGCCGCAAGATCCAGTTGGTCCTCCGCCAACCGGACTACCGCATCGCCCGCGTGCTGCAGGAGGCGATCAACAGCGCGTTCCCGGACCACCCCAAGGTCGCCAACGCCAAGACGCCCGCCCTGGTGGAGATCACCATCCCGCGGCGGTTCCTCGGCAACTGGGACGGTTTCCTCCGGCAGATGATGCACCTGTACGTCCGCAAGGGCGTCGGCATCGCCGACCGCAAGGCCCGCGAACTGGTCGAAGAGATCCAGCGGCCCGCAGCGCCGGGCGAGACGATCTCCCTGGTCTGGGAGGCCATGGGCCGCCAGGTGCTGCCGCTGATCCGCGAGGTGTACGCCTCGGCCGATCCGGAAGCGGCGTACTACGCCGCCCGCGCCGGCGCGCGGCTGGGCGACGCCACGGCCGTCGAGGTGCTGGCCGCGTGCGCCCGCGGCCCGTCGCCCCACCGGCTGGAAGCGATCGCCGAACTGGGCCGCGCGACGGCCCTGCTGGCCGAGGACACGCTGCGGAACCTGCTGAACGATTCGGACGCCATCGTGCGTATCGCCGCCTACGAGGCCATCGAGGACGGGCGGGTCCACGGCGGCATCGAGCGGATCGACGTCGACGGACGATTCAGCCTCCACATCGTCCCCAGCACCGCCGAGCCGATGATCTACGCCACCCGCACCGACACGCCGCGCCTCGTGCTGTTCGGCGACGGACTGCTCGTTCGACGGCCGATCTTCTTCACGACGCCCGATGACCTGGTGACCATCAACGCCAACACCGACACCGATCTGCTGCAGGTCTACCGTCGCGTCGGGGCCGGCAAGCGCCTCAGCGAGACGCTGACAATCGCGCCGGACCTCAGGAGCCTCATCCTCACCCTCGGCCGGACTCCCGTGCCGGACATCCACGGCCACTGCGAATCGCTGGGCCTGACGTACTCCCAGGTGGTGTCCGTGCTGTTCCGGTTGTGCGAAAGCGAGTCTGGAAAACAGGTTCCGGCGGAATTTGTCTTGCAGAGCCCCGACGGGGTCGACACAATCGGTCCCGAGCAGGCGCTCCCGGGACGGCAGGCCGTCTCGAGCCGCCTGTAGGCTGGCGACCAGGATGGTCCACGTCCGCCGGAGGCGGACGTCGCGGCAGGAGGACGCGGGCACGCATGAAACTTCGTAAGCTGAGCCTTTGAGGATTCAAGAGCTTCGCCGACCGGACCGATTTCGTCTTCGATGACGGGGTGACCTGCATCGTCGGGCCCAACGGGTGCGGCAAGTCCAACGTGGTCGACGCGGTCAAGTGGGTTCTCGGCGAGCAGTCCGCCAAGAGCCTTCGCGGCGGGGAGATGATGGACGTCATCTTCAACGGCTCGACCGCCCGACGGTCGGCCGGCATGGCCGAAGTCACCCTCGAATTCGACAACAGCGGAGGCGCCGTCCAGCCCAACGTCCCGGCCGCCAACGACAAGCACCCCCACCTGCTGAGCATCACCCGCCGCCTGTACCGCTCCGGCGAGAGCGAGTACCTCATCAACAACAAGACCGTCCGCCTGCGCGACGTCCGCGAACTGTTCATGGACACCGGCATCGGCGGGCGATCCTACAGCCTCATCGAGCAGGGCAAGGTTGCCGAGATGCTCCAGGCCAACGGCCAGGAGCGCCGCGTCATCTTCGAAGAGGTCGCCGGCATCTCCAAGTACAAGGCCCGCAAGGTCGAGGCCATCCGCAAGCTCGAACGCGTCGAGCAGAATCTGCTGCGGCTCAACGACATCGTCGGCGAGGTCCAGAAGCGCCTCCGCTCGATCAAGCTGCAGGCCGGCAAGGCGCGCAGCTACCAGACCTACAGCGAACAGCTCAAGCAGCTTCGCGGCCTGTACGCCCTGGCCCAGTACCACACGCTGTCGCAGCGGCGCATCGAACTCCAGGGCGACCTGGACCGCCACCATGACCGCGCCACGGGCATCGCCGCCCGCACCGCGCAGCTCGAAGCCAACCAGGCGGCCACCGAGGGCGAAGCGGCAGACCTGCAGCGCCAGCGCAGCGAGATCGAGGGCGAGATTGCCGCTGTCAGCGGGCAGATCACCACCTGCGAAGAGCGGGCCGAGATGCTCACGCGCCGCTGCCAGGAACTCACCGAGCAGCTCGAAGGCGCCGGCCGGCGAGACGCCGAACTGGCCGGCCGCATCGGGCAGGCCGAGGCGCGGATCGGCGAGCTGCAGGGCCAGCACAACACGGTCGAGCTGCAGATCCGCCAGCACGCCGAGCAGGTCGAGGCGATGCTCGACGAGCAGCGCGCCGGGCAGATGGCCCTGGCGGCCCTGGCCGCCCGGCAGGAGGAGGTCAAGGCCGCGGCGCTGGACCTGATGCACCGCACCAGCCAGACCCGCAACCAGATCACCGCCGCCGATGTCCGCCGCGAGGCCCTGATCGACCAGCGCGGCCGCCTGGCCGCCGAGCGGGACAAGGTCACCGCCCGCATCGCCGAGCTGGAGCTCCAGCAGCAGCAACTGACCCAGTCGCTGGAAACCGTCGCCGCCGCCATCGCCGAGCG
>JAAYZK010000113.1 GCA_012514895.1 Planctomycetota bacterium
CGCGGGCGTTGGACTGGCCCTGGGCCAGCTCGTGGCGGGCCTGGAACTCCTCGATGCGGATGCGGGAGTAGGCCTCCGCGTCGGCGAACTCCGTGTATGTGCCGGGGTAGTCGAACCACTCCAGGGGCGGACCCTCGTGCGAACGCTCGATGGCGGACTCGGCCAGCAGCGACTTGGCCGGGGCGGTGAAGTCGAAATCGTTCAGGGCGCAGACGCCCGTGCAGACCGCCCGCTCGCTGATCCACGCGTGGATGGACTCCCGGTCGGCCACCGCCTCCCCCTGCTCGACGAAGGGAATCGTCTCGTACCCCGGCGCCGCCTCGTGCGAGCTGGCCCCGTCGGCCAGGACCAGCTCGTGCCTGCCGTTGGCGTGCTCAAAGAAGTAGTAGATCCCCTCCTGCTCCATCAGGCGGCTGATGAAATTGAACGCCGATTCGCGGTACTGCACGCAGTACTCCCACGTGCGATAGGACCCGCTGAGATTCCGCTTGAAGTCGCTGAAACCGCAGTCGCGGAAGACCTGCTCGATGATGTCCGGCACGGTCATGTTCTGGAAGATGCGGCAGTCGGACATGCGGGTGAGGAACCACGTCCACGGGACCATCGTCGCGCGGTAGCGCGCCAGCCGCCCCAGCGTGCCGGCCTGCATGAAACGGACGATGAAGCCGTTGAAGTAGCGGGTCTCCCGCGCCGCCGTCTCCACCCGGACGGTGACGTTGCGTCCGAGAAGGTCGTCAAACTCGATCTGCCCGTCTTCGCTGAGCAGTTCCAGGTCGTACGCGAACAGCCGTCCCAGTTCCTCCCGGCCGTCCATCCTGCGAAGCAGCAGCGCGTCCGGTCCCAGCGGCGTCTCGATCGCGATCTCTCGGGTTTCCTGTGTCCTGGCCATCCGTCACCCCGCGTTCGGGCTCAAGGGGTCATTATACCCGCCGGCGGCGCGGCTCACGTGCCGAAGGTGTAGCGGAAGTCCGCTCCCTCGACGGCGACGGCCACCGACGACACGCTCGCCCCGCCCACCAGCCGGGTGAGAAACTCGCGGCTGATCTCCGGCAGCAGCGTGTGCGTGAGGATCGCGTCGACCATCCGGGCGCCGCTGGCCACCTCGGTGCAGCGGCTGGCGATCAGCTCCACGACCGCGTCGTCCCACGCGAACGGGATCCTGTGGTTCTCCATCAGGCGGGACCGGATCCGCCCCAACTGCAGGCGGATGATCAGGCGGAGCACGTCGTCGCCGATCGGGTAGAACGGAACCACCACCAGGCGCCCCAGCAGCGCCGCGGGGAAGACCTTCAGCAGCGGTTCGCGAAGCGCCTTGGTAAGCCCCTCGGCGCCGGGCATCAGCTCGGGATCCTTGCACATGGCCATGATCAGGTCGCTGCCGACGTTGCTGGTCAGCAGGATGATCGTGTTGCGGAAGTCGATCAGGCGGCCTTCGCCGTCCTCCATCTGGCCCTTGTCGAACACCTGGAAGAAGATCTCGTGGACGTCGCTGTGGGCCTTCTCGACCTCATCGAGCAGCACGACGCTGTAGGGCCGCCGGCGGACCGCCTCGGTGAGCACCCCGCCCTCGCCGTACCCGACGTAGCCGGGCGGCGCGCCCTTGAGCGTCGAGACGGTGTGCGCTTCCTGGAACTCGCTCATGTTGATCGTGATGAGGTTGTCCTCCCCGCCGTACAGCGCCTCGGACAGCGCCAGGGAGGTCTCGGTCTTGCCCACGCCCGAGGGCCCGGCCAGCAGGAACACGCCGACGGGCCGGTTGGGGTTGTCGATGCCCGCCCGGGAGGTCTGGATCCGCTTGGCCAGCGTCTGGAGGGCGTGTTCCTGGCCGATGACCCGCTTGCCCAGCGTGTCGGCCAGGACCAGCACGCTGGCCAGCTCATCCTTGACCATCCGCCCGACGGGGATGCCCGTCCAGTCGGCGACGACCGACCCGACGGCCGACCGGTCGACGCTGGGCAGGATCAGCGGGTCGTCGCCCTGCAGCTCCTGCAGACGGCCCTGCGCCTCGCGCAGGGCGGCCAGCAGCGTCTGGCGATCGGCCGCCGCCTCGACGGCTGCCTCGGCCGGCGCTTCGGCCGCCGCCTCGGCCTGGGGCTCGTCGGCCGTCTCGATGCGGCCGTCGCCGGCGGTGCGAAGCTGGGCGCGGAGGTCGAGCATTGTCGCGACCAGGGCCTTCTCCTCGTTCCATCGCCCTTCCAGCACCGCCAGCTTCCCGCGCTCGCCGTCCAGCCTGGCGGCCAGGTCGGCCTGGCGCTCGGCGTGGTCGACGCCCAGGTCGCTCTCGCGGGCGAGGATCGACTGCTCGACCTCCATCGCCTCGATCCGCCGGCGGCAGTCCTCCACCCGAGCCGGCACCGCGTGCTGGCTGACGGCCACGCGGGCGCAGGCGGTGTCCAGGAGGCTGACGGCCTTGTCGGGCAACTGGCGGGCGGGGATGTACCGGTGCGACAGGCGGACCGCCGCGGCCAGCGCGTCGTCCTGCAGGAGCACCCGGTGGTGCTTCTCGAGCTTCGACGCCAGGCCCCGGACCATCTGAAGGGCCTTGGCCTCGGCCGGCTCGTCCACCTTGATCACCTGGAACCGCCGCGTCAGGGCGGGGTCCTTCTCGAAGTACTTCTTGTACTCGGCCCACGTGGTGGCCGCGATCGTGCGCAGCGTGCCGCGCGCCAGGGCCGGCTTCAGCAGGTTGGCCGCGTCGCCCTGCCCGGCGGCGCCGCCGGCGCCGATGAGGGTGTGGGCCTCGTCGATGAACAGGATGATCGGCCGGGGCGAACTCTGCACCTCCTCGATCACCTGGCGGAGGCGGTTCTCGAACTCGCCCTTCATGCTCGCCCCCGCCTGCAGCAGCCCCAGGTCCAGCGTCATCACCGACACATCCTTGAGCGGCGGGGGCACGTCGCCGGCGACGATCCGCTGGGCGAACCCCTCGACGACGGCGGTCTTGCCGACGCCCGCCTCGCCGGTGAGGATGGGGTTGTTCTGGCGGCGGCGCATGAGGATGTCGACGATCTGGCGGATCTCCTCGTCGCGTCCGACGATGGGGTCCATCTCGCCGGTGCGGGCCTGGGCCGTCAGGTCGACGGCGAAGCGCGACAGCGCCTCCTGGCGGCCCATCTCGGCCGGGGCCATGGCGCCGGAGGCTTCCCCGGGCGCCGCCCCCCCGCCCATCGGGCCGGCCGACCCGTCGCGGGCCCGCAGGGCGTTCTCGGGCGAGCCGGCGACGATCTCGGCGAACCGGTCGGTCAGCTCGTCGACCCCGACCGCCTCGAACTGCCGGGAGATGCCCAGCAGGACATTCCTGAGATGGGGCGTCTTGAGGGCGCCGACGATCAGGTGCCCCGAGCGGACCTGGTACTCCTTGAACAGCAGCGTGCCGTACACCCACGCCCGCTCGGTGGTCTCCTCCAGGTGCTGCGACAGGTCGCTGATCGACGTGGCGCCGCGCGGCAGGCGGTCCAGGGCCGCGGTCATGTCGGCGGCCAGGCGGGACGGGTCGATCTCGAAACGGCGCACGATCCGGTGGATGTCGGTGTCCTGCAGCTTGACCAACTGGTGCAGCCAGTGGACCAGTTCCACGTAAGGATTGCCCCGCAACTTGCAGAACACCGTGGCGCTCTCGACGGCCTTGTAGGTGACCTCGTTGAGCTTGCCGAACATGGTGACGCGGCTGATTTCCGCCATCGTTAGTGCCTCACAGAGTCCGGGTCTTCCGCCGCGGCGAAAGGCCTGAGTATCAGATCGTCCGCATCGGCCCGGGGCGCCCCCGCGTGCAGCCACGTCGACCAGCCCAGGCGCCCCTGCCGTCCCAGTTGCACGGTGGGGATCTCCTCCCGCCGCAGGACCAGTTGCACGTCCCAATCCAGTTCGTCGGCGACGTAGGTGCGGACCCAGTCGACCAGGCGGCCGAAGCTGTCGCCGCCGGGCAGCATCCGCTCGTAGTCGTCCAGGTCCATCGCCCCCAGGACGACGCGGAACTTCATCTGGCAGTCCCACACGCGCCCCCCGACGATCGCCGTGCCGCCCAGCGTGCCCGTGTCGGGCGATTCGCCCAGGCGGCACCGGTATGGGGGAGGAAAGGCCACCCACTGGCCGACGAACTCCTCGATCCGGGCCTCGACCCCGAAGAACGACGACAGGATCGCCGCCAGGCCCTCGGCAGGCCGCGTCTGGCAGGCCAGGCGCCCCGAGAAGAACAGCTTCGCCAGGTCCGGCGCACGATCGCGGTTCCGGAAGGCGTCGGTGCCCGCGCCGAAGAAGCCGGCGATGTACGTCGCGAACCGGTCGGCCTGGTCGTGGCGGTCGAACGCCACGGCCGGACGTCCGACGGCCCAGGCGCGGTAGAGCAGCGAGATCGCCCGGTGGTGGAAGATGTCCAGGAAGGCCGACAGGGACGCGTCGTGCTCCATCTCGCGGCTGATGGCGTACTCGGTGTCGTGCAGCGGCAGCGGCGCGTTGGCCCCGAGCAGCCCGGTGAAATTCACCAGCATCCTGCCCGGGCGATCGTCGGTCGCCGGATGCACGGCGGCGATCGCCGAGGCGGCGAACGCCAGCGAGGGCACCTGGCCGAAGCGGATCGGATCGTCGGCCGGACGGTGGGAGGTGCCGATCGGGGGCTTGTCCCGGTGCGCGCACTGCAGGCGGCGGACCGCCTGGAAGAAGTCGAACGCGTACGGTTCGGCCTCCAGCGCCGCCATCAGATCGTGTGCCGCTGTCCCGGGTTCGCCGGCCATCGCATGATCTCCCCGCGCGCGTCGGTGCGGACCACCGTCTCGGTGAAGGCGTTGATCGACACGTACTTGGCGAAGAAGCGTTCCAGGACGGCCCCCAGGAGGAACACCCCGGTCCCTTCGAAGGCCGCCTCGTCCATCGTCACCGTGATCTGGAGCCCCCGCACGAACGCGATCCGCCCGTCCCGGACGACCCGTCCGATCTTCCGGTCCGTCCGGATCGACCGGATGCCCTCGATCTGGTGGCGGATCGATGGCTCGGCGGCCTGGCCGTACAGGCTCAGCAGGCTCCGCAGGGCCGTGGCGCCCTGCTCGGCGTCGTCGACCAGGGACAGGTAGTTCAGCGTCAGGTGGCTGATCGTCCGCCAGGCGGCCTCGCCGTGGGCGTGCGAGGGCCGCGGATCGGTCTTGTGCAGACAGCGGATCGCCTTGACCGGCGCGTGGGTGTCCAGGTCGAAGTCGTTGCCGCCCTGCCCGAAGGGCATGCGGAGGGGCAGGTCCCGGTTGGTGCACAGGGTCGCAACCGAAAGCTGGGCGAGGTCCGGGTGGTACGGGCCGGCCTCGGCATCCACCAGCGACAGGAACACCTCCCCGCCGGTGTACCCGCTCGTCCGCGTGCCGTACAACCGGTCGGACGCCGACATCTGCCGCGGCTCGCGGTGCACGGCGAAGTAGGCCTCGCCGCCGCGATCCTCCCCGTCCAGGTCGCTGGCCCTGTAGAACGGCCTGAACGTCCGCTCCACCTCGCTGCCGGTGGCGTGCCCCACGACCTCCAGGACCTGGTAGACCTCGAAATCCTCCGGCCGCGTCCGGTCGGGCACGACGTGGAACTCCGACTGGCGGTCGGAGATCGCGATGCGGTCGGTCCGCTTGGGGAACACGTTGACCGCCGGCGTGCAGTGCATCAGGAAGTTCGACGCCGACAGCACGTTCTCCAGTTCGCTCTCGACCCTGCTCAGCAGGATCAGGACGTCCACCTCGCCGGCCGGGCACCTCTGCAGGCCCTCCCGCAGTCCGGCCAGTTCGACGAACATGAACCGCTGGGGGAAGCTGAAATACTCGTGCAGCAGCCGGTAGCCCTGGAAGGACCTGGCGTCAAACGGCAGCAGCCGCTGCGCGTCGTCGAAGCCGTACCGGCGAACGGAGCCGCACTCGACGTGCCACTTCAGCGGGCGCTGGGTCGGCTGGACCCTCAGCCCCATGGCGTGGGCCAGCACGTGCTCGTAGAGGCGCATCTCCAGGCGCCCGGTGCCGCGCAGGTACAGCGGCAGGCTGTCCAGCCGGATGTCGCTGAAGGCCAGGCCCGCCGTGGTCTTGAGGCGAAGGCGGATGGCGGCGCGGGCGCCCGGTTCGCCCCCCACGCCCCAGCTCGCCAGTTCGCGCGTCGTGCCGTACTGCGCCTCGACCACCGTCACGGGCCAGAGCGTCACGTCGTGGGCGGTGCGGTACGTGCAGCGGGTCCGGTCGTGACGGCTCTTGAGCCCCCGCAGCAGCGTATCGCGCGGCAGGCCGATGGTGCCGGTTGCCAGGTCGCTCTCGGCCGGGTCGGGTTCGAACTGGACCATCACCATCGAGGGCGTCGGCGCCAGGTAGTGCGGGTAGAGCGTCTCCAGCAGCGACTGGGTGAACCGGGGGAACTCGGCCTCCAGCTTCATCTGCGCGCGGGCGGTGAGGAACGCGAAGCCCTCCAGCAGGCGCTCGACGAAGGGGTCGGCGCACTGGAACTCATCCAGCGAGAGGCGCCCGGCAATCTTGGGATACGCCTTGGCGAACTCCCCGGCCATCTTGCGAACGTGGCCAAGTTCACGGTCGTAGAGAGCCAGGAAGCGTTCATCCATGGGACCGCTCTCTCATAGCACCCCACAGGCACCCAGCGGTGCGGCCGGTCCGCGGCAG
>JAAYZK010000114.1 GCA_012514895.1 Planctomycetota bacterium
CAGCCTTCAGCAGAGACGTTGCCGTTCTAACGTCCTCTGCGGGATCGAGCTTCAGCCGTGCCAGGGACTCTGCGATCCTCCAGAAGTCGATGTCGAGTTCGGCCCCCATTACGACACCCCCATTCGTGTATTCAAGCGTCACCGCTTCTTTCACCGCGTTGTAGGCATGCATAACTCCATAGATGCCTTTGGCTGCCCTTGCCCCGACAATGCTATAATGGATGACAGGGAAGATAACCGTGTACTTGGACGCACCCCAGAAGAAACCGGCCTCTGCGACCGATTTGCGCAAGCCATAGGCGACCTCCAGGATAAACGATGCCCTTGAAGCACTAAAATGAGTAACCTCCTGGGCCAAGCCATCGAGGGCTGACGCCAGTGGCATCAAATAGGCTGTCTGAGCGGCGAACAACCCACCAGACAGGACGCTTGCAACAATCGCCCTTGTCATCCACTGCCCAACCGAGGTCGCCATGCCAGCTGTGGCAATGTTCTTCAGGTGCCCTGCGAGACCGCCAAGGACATCAAATAGAGAGAAAAATTCTCCATTCGGATCAATGTTGTTGACTGGGTCCCCACCACAATACAGGTACTTGTGCAAGCTCTGGGGCGTCTCGAGATCGCCGCTGTGGGGGTCCACAGTCAGGAACTGCGCGTTGGCGGCCTCGTAGTAGCGGCGGCGGAGGAACTGCAGGCCTGTCGTGGGGTCGGTCTGTTCTCCGCTGTACAGCAGCGTCGTCAGGGCGGCCGACGGGGCGAAGCCGAGGGCGTTGCCGAAGCCGTCGTAGGCGAAGACCGCGCCGCTGGCCGGGATCGCCCCTGCCTCATCCACCAGCAGGCGGGTTGATCCGTGCCCGTCGGTCAGCAGCACGAGGCTGGA
This sequence comes from Planctomycetota bacterium, assembly GCA_012514895.1. Taxonomy (GTDB): domain Bacteria; phylum Planctomycetota; class Phycisphaerae; order SM23-33; family FEN-1343; genus JAAYZK01. The sequence continues at coordinate 881 of JAAYZK010000114.1, forward strand.
CGCGCTCGTGCCGTCGTCTACCTGTTGGCTGATCATGTCGTTGCCGATCACCATGGCGACCGTCTTGGACAGGTCGGGGCCGGCGCGTACGGGGTCGATCTGACATTCGGGGGACATGCACGCAATTGCCGACTCCTGCCGATGTACCAAGCGGGAGCCGCGGGCCGTTATGTCAGACTCCATACGATGTCCCCGCCTATTGTCGTCAACCGTCTGGGCTCAAGTTCCGCCCGTGCCCCTCGCACGCGACGGGCACGGGCGGGCGGTCCGCATCAGCGGCGTTCGATGGCCGCCGTCCGCCCCTGGGCGGCGCGGAGGCGGGGCAGGTCGAACTTGGCGGTGCGGTCGAAGCGGTACAGGCCGTTCTGTTCCTGGAAGACGTCGGTCAGTTGGGTATAGCAGTAGCCGAACACGGCCGCGTCGTCCAGCAGGGCCGCGCAGAGGCCCTCGAAGCGGGCGTAGAACTCCTCGATGGTTGCGGGCGCCTCGCCGTAGCCCCAGCCGTCGGGCTGGTCGGTCCAGCGGATGCCGCCGAACTCGCTGCAGAAGTAGGGCTGGCCGCCGTACGCGACGGAGATCTCGCGGCTGTTGTAGAAGGGCTCGCCGGCGCCGATCCCGCCCTGGCGGCGGCGGAACTGCTCGACGTCCTGGCTGTAGTCGTGGCTGTCCCACACGTCGGCCCGGGCGACGCGATGGGCGTAGCCCGACGCATCCAGCACCGGACGGCTGCGGTCGGCGTTTTTGGTCACGAGGAACAGTCCGCGCGTCAGGTCGTCCAGCATGTCCATGCGGTCGCCGATCGCCGCGTGCGTCTCGTTCAGCGGGCACCAGCCGACGATGCACGGGTGGGAGTAGTCCCGCTGGAGCGCCTCGGCCCACTGGCCCATCATCGACACCATCGGATCATGCCGCGAGAGCTGCTCGATCGACGCCCCGTTCCACCGGCACGAGCAGCCCCAGTCGCCGAACTCGCCCCAGACGAGGTAGCCCATCCGGTCGGCGTGGTAGAGGAACCGTTCCTCGAACACCTTCTGGTGCAGGCGGGCGCCGTTGAACCCCGCCGCCAGCGACAGCTCGATGTCGCGGCGGAGCGCCTCGTCGGTCGGCGCGGTCATGATCCCGTCGGGGTAGTAGCCCTGGTCCAGGACGAGGCGCTGGAAGACGCTCCCGCCGTTGATCCGCACCGCCATGCCGTCGATGACAATGGAGCGCATCCCCGCGTACGTCGACGCGGCGTCCACCACGGCGCCGCCGGCGTCCACCAGTTCCAGCGCGATGTCGTACAGGTGCCCCTCGCCCGGCCCCCACAGCTTCAGGCGGTCGGCCGGGACGGCCAGGTCGAGCTGGGGCGTGAAGGCCTGGTCGGCCGGGACCTCCGCGCGGGCGATGGCGCCCGCGGCGTCGCTGAGGGTCGCCCGGATGCGGCAGCCCGCGCGCGGCCCCTCCAGCGGCAGTTCCAGGCGGAACCGGCGGCCGGGCACGTCGGGGGTGATCCGCGGCCGCCCGAAGCGGACGGCGGGCACGGGCTCCAGCCAGACCGTCTGCCAGATGCCGGTCGTCCGCGTGTAGTGGCAGCCGCTGTTGGCGTAGGCGACGGACTGCTTGCCTCCCGCCTTCGCCTCGCCCCGCCCGTCGCGGGCGCGGACGACGATGGTCGCCGTCTGGCCGGGGCCGGCCGCGCCGGCGAGGGTGCAGGTGAAGGGGGTGAATCCCCCACGGTGGCGGGCCCGTTCGCTGCCGTTCACCCAGACGGTCGTCTCGTAGTCGACCGCCCCGAAGTGCAGCAGCACCTCACGGCCGTCCCACGCGGCGGGAATCTCGACGACCTTGCGATACCAGACGGCGTTCATGAAATCGACGTGCCCCACGCCCGACAGGGCCGACTCGGGACAGAACGGCACGGTGATCGTGCCGGCCAGCTCGCGGTCGCGCAGCCCCCGTTCCAGGCCGCTGTCGCCGGCGTCGATCTCGAACTGCCACGTGCCGTTCAGGCACAGCCACTGGGGGCGGACGAACTGGGGACGGGGATACTCGCTGCGGGGCTGATCCATGGTCTCACCGTATTCGGGCCAGGTCGCCGCCGGCGGCCTATCCGCCGGCGCGGCGGCATTGTACAGGGGGGATGGGCGGGGCACAATCACGGCACGGCCGAAGGCCCGGGCCCCACTGCCCGGTGCTTCTGCGTTCCGTTCCGCCGGCGAGGCGATCCTTGTCCGGCGCGAGTCGAACCGGTACGCTTGGGTCCGGATGCGGCCGCAGGCGGGTCGCCGGCGGCCCGGAGGAGCAATGACCATGCGATACGAATGGCTGTCGCCGCTGGCGGTCGCCGCGATTCTGCTGGCCTGCGGCGGTGCGCGGGCCGAACTGCGGCCGTCGGTGTCCCAGTACGGCATCACCTGGACGTTCGACCGCCCGGCGGAGTGCGGGCGGTTCATCACCGGCGACTGGCGGGTCGTCGGGCCGGTCACCGTGACGGCGGTGACGCCCGCGCCGGGGCCGGCCGATCCGGGGCAGAAGGTCGAGGCGCCCAGGAATCAGTTCGGCGACGCCGCCCACCAGGACGACGGGCGGATGCGCAACGGCATGATGATCGTCGGGGAAATCACCCACCGCCAGGGCTACGACAGCCGCGGCCAGGACTATGATGCGGCCCTGAGCCTGTCGGTGCCCTGCCGCCTGGAGCCCGGCCGGTCGCTGATCTCGACGATCAGCCACGAGGCGCTGCCCAACCCCAGCCTCACTGAGAAGCTCATCTGGCCCAGCGAGCAGAAGGTCCGGGCGGTGCTGAAGACGGCGGCGATCCTCACCTGCCTGGGCGAGGCCCCGCCCGCCGACGCCTTCCGCCCCAGCTACGCCGGCACCGACAGGCGCCTCTACCGCTACGGCGACCTCCGCTGGGAGCGCCTCGGCCGCCTGAAGCGCCCCGACGGGCCGGTGAAGCCGCAGTTCCCCTGGCAGGCGACGCCGACGTGGGAGGAGATGGAGCGGTACTTCCAACGCCCGTGGATCGACCACTCGCGAAACTGGATCTTCTGCCACGTCATGCCCACCGAGAACCAGGCGGCGTACGGCCGCGAGTACGCGCGGCTGGTGTCGCTGGCGTCGGTCATGCTGCAGCTGGACGAGCCCCAGGAGCGCAAACGCAAGACGCTCATCGGCCTGGTGCAGCTCGGGATCGATCTGCACGGGCTGGTCGAACTGGGGATGCGATGGACGGCCGACGGGGGGATCTGGAGCGGGCGGAAGTGGCCCATCCTCTTCGCCGGCATCCTGCTGGACGACCCGGCGATGGCGAACCTCCCGCCGGAGATCCCGTTCCACGAGGACCAGCAGACCTACTACGGCGCCGGCTGGGCGGGGCAGACGGCGCTGTTCCAGATGGTCGCCCACCACGGCCCGCGCCGCCCCTACGAGGAGCGTTCGCCCGAGCAGTGGGACGCCATGGACCGCCGCAGCGAGGCCTACCGGCGCACGTGCAACGCCCAGGCCTGGATCGGTTCGGTCCTGGCCGCCCGCCTGATGGGCGCCCAGCGGGCCTGGGGCCACGACGCGCTGTTCGATTACTGCCAGCGGTGGATGATGCAGGACGACCCCTTCGCCGCCGCCCGCGGCGACCACCCGCGCCCCGAGGAAGAGGGCGCCACCTACGACCCGCTCGTCTCGAACATGTACTTCGCCTACTGGGACCAGGCGCCCCGGCAGGACGGCGCGGAGAAGAACCTCAAGTGGGTCTGGGACACCGACGCCCGCGGCCGCACCGAGGGCAAGTGGGTCGCCAATCCCAGGTGAACGCCGGCGAGTCCCGGCCCTCTTCAACGCTCCGCCAGGCGGTGGTAGAGGGCGTCGGGGCTGTCGTAGGGCGGGGGGAAGACCCGCGTGCCGCAGCAGCCGCCGATGAAGACCTCGCCGGTCCAGGGCGAGACGGCCAGCCCCCCGCCGCCGATGCGGGGGAGGTTGCCGCTGATGTCCCGCCAGGTCTGCCCGCCGTCGAGGCTGCGGAACAGGAAGGGCAGGCCGCACGTGTGCGTGGCGGCGTAGACCACCTCGGGGCGTCGGGGGTCGAAGACGACCTGGACGACGCAGTTCCGCGGCCTGGACGCCCCGACGTGCTCCAGCACGTTCAGCGAGCGCCACGCGCGGCCGTCGAATTCGGCCAGGTCGCCGTCGCGGTCGAGCGAGTAGATCCGGTCGGGATCGGTCGGGTGCACCGCGAACAGGGGCGACGGGCTGAACACGCTCAGCGTCCAGCCGGGACGGGCGTACTGGCGCCAGGTCGCCCCGCGATCGTCCGAACGGAGGACCGCGCGGCGGTCGCCGCTGATGGCGTAGATCGTGTCGGGGCGGCCCGGGGCGATGCCGACGACGTACCCCGCCCACGGCCGCAGCCCCTCGATCGGCTCGAACGAGCGCCCCGCGTCGCTCGACCGCTTCGTCCCGGCGAAGACGAGGTCGGGATCGGTCGGGTGGAAGCCGACGAAGAAGTAGTTCTCCGTGTCATCCTCCACCACCGCCCACGTCTCGCCAGAGTCGGCCGAGCGGACGAGGCGGTTGTCCCAGTAGCGCCCCGCCGACGCGACGACCACCTCGGAGCCTTCCCGCGGCTGATGCGAGCCGTTGTACATCCCGCTCCAGTGGACCGTGCCGTCCCGGACCCATTCGTACGGCAGGCGGTCGCGCTCGAACCAGGCGCCGCCGTTGCGGGTCTCGACCGAGCCGATGTCGAAGCACAGCAGGCGGAAGCGCTGCCGGTCGGTCGGATGAAACGCCATCCCGCCCCGCCACCAGCCCCAGGCGTAGCCGGTGAATCCGGTGGAACTGTCGGCGAAGGCCGCGGGGTCGTCCTGGCTGCGCCACAGCGTCGCGTGGGAATAGGCCACGGCGGCGGTCGCGCTGCGGGGGTCGCCCAGGATGGCCGTGTGTCCCCCGCCGAAGGTCCTCTTCCAGTTCCCCTCGCGGTCCAGCCCCGGAGCAGGCGTGGCGTGGATCGGCCGCCATGTCCGCCCGGCGTCGGTACTGACCAGCGAGCCGGTGCGCCGGCTGATGAAGTAGATCACCTTCGGATTGCCGCCGTGGGCAAACACGCCCTGCGTGTCGGCCGCCAGG
>JAAYZK010000115.1 GCA_012514895.1 Planctomycetota bacterium
ACCTGGATGACCAGGGGGATGTTGTGCAGGTCGACGCTGTCGCGCGGCGTCATCACGCCGACGGCCCGGCAGATGGCCGAGAGGTTGCCCTGTGCGATCTTCTGCGTCAGGCTGTTGGGATGGTTGATGCACAACCGGTCCCACACCTTGCGGCCCTTGCAGTCGCCGTCCAGGACGGTGTACTCCAACTGCAGGTAGCTGCCGTCGCCCTTTTTGGTGGCCTTCATCTCGCTGGCGGTGATGGCCACCAGGTACTTGCCCGCCGGCAGCGCCTCGTAAGCGGTGGTCGGCTCGACTTCGTTTGCGTTGAATCCGTTCAGGTTCGCCATGGGTCAGCGCTCCTCGCTGTTGGGGGTGCCGTCGGTCAGGGCCTGCATCAGTGCGGCCCAGGACAGGGGAAGTTCAGCCGGCAGGTTGTAGCGGTTCTTCGCCACACAGGACGGACTGCCGACGGTGCGGAGGACGCGCTCGCCACCGTCTTTGCCCAGCCCGGCCGCGATGGTGCGATCGCGCCCGAAGCCGCTGTCCTCGGTCTTGGTGATGATCTTGCGGGTGGCAAACAGCACGGCGTCCACCCATTCGGAGATCAGTGCGTTGGCGTGCTTGTGCAGGCGCGGCGAATAGCGGTCATAGGCCGAGTGCTCGGGGTCCTCGAACTTCTCGACCTTCGCGTGCGCCAGGAGGATCACGCACATGCCGCGGCGATTGCGGAGGGCGTTCAGCCCGTCGAGCACCCTGCGCCAGTGGGTCAGGGCGTGCGTGTAGCCCTTGGCGTAGCCGCCGTCGACCTTCTCGATGCTCGACACGCCGTACTGCTGACAAAGCACGTCCCAGATCAGCCGCTCGAGCCAGTCAGCCGAGTCGATGACGACCGTCTGGAACTCGTGCTCCTCCTGGAGCAGCGACTGCATGGCCAATTCGACGTCGGCCAACGTGGCGGCCAGCGGGAAGCTGGCGCAGTCGATCTGATCGAGGCCGTCCTCGGTGGGGATGAAGATCGGCCGGGGTGCTCCAGCGGCGGTCGTCGATTTGCCGATGCCTTCAGTGCCGTAGATCAGCAACCGAGGCGGCGAAGGACGCCGACCACTATGAATGCGGTCCATCAACGTCATGTGCGGTCTCCCGTGTTGAGGGTGGGGAAGCAGGGATGCCAGGTCATCGCCATGCGTCCGGTGATCGTGCAGGGGCGGGGCCGTCCGTTGCGGACCAGGCCGCTGCGACGCAGTTCCGGCAGCCGCTTGTGGGCCTTGATGCCCAGGAGGGCTTCGGCCTCACGGGCGGTCAGGCCCGGTGCGGCCCGGACGGCGTCCAGGCACATCGCCTGGTGTCGTTCCACCAAGCCGCTGTCCTTCGCTTCATGGGCGGCCATGGCCGAGGTGGGCGGATCATTGTTGCGGTAGTTCTGTCTCACGTCTTCTCTCCGGTCTGGGTCTCGTTCTGTCTGTTCACACGGTCTCGCTGGCCAGCGATTGCGACGGCCGGGAGTCGAACCCGGGCGGGCCTTCAGCTCACGGCAGGCAGCCCGACGTGGCAGGTGGACATTCATGGCCGTGATTCACGCTCCCTCCGTGGGAGCCACCGTCGCAGGTGCCCGGCGAACCGGGCGGGTGGTCGCGTCCGTGGATCGGCACTCGCTGCGACCAGGCGAGCGGAATGGGGTGTGCGGCCCCTGCCGTATCGCGCTCTCACGGCTCACGCGCCGGGCGGGACCGGGGATCTCAGCGGTGAGAGGAAC
>JAAYZK010000116.1 GCA_012514895.1 Planctomycetota bacterium
ACCTTGACCGTCCGGGGGGCCTGGCCCATCTCGCCGACATCGATGAGCGTGACCCAGGCATCGTTCACCCACAGCTTCCAGCCGGACACGCGTTGGTTTTCGACGCCGGTGCCGCGGCCGGCGAAGTCGTAGCCGTCGACGTCCAGGCCGTACTCGATGTCGTCGGCGTCGGCGACGTCGACCAGGGCGGCCGTCGCGGGGTCCCACGCCTGGCGGCGGAGGGTGTAGGCGCCGCCCGTGTCGTTGGTGACGATGCGATAGAACAGCTTGCGGGCGCCGCCGCCGCGGCGGCCTCCCGCCCCGGGCGGCATCCCGTCGCCGGAGGCCTCGACGCGGCGCACGACCGCGGCCAGCCGCTCGGTGGTCTGCGCGTCGAAGGTGTATCCTGGGTCGGTCATGCTACAGCCCCAGCGCCGCCCACGACTGGTCGGGGTAGTCGCGGAAGTACAGCCAGTGCGGCGCCGCCGCCGTGGTCTTCGTGCCGTCGGCCGCCAGAAGCAGCAGTTCGCCGTTGGGCGACAACTGCAGGTTCCCGTCGCCGTCCAGGTACTTGACGCCCTGGTTGAGCAGCTGCGTCCACCAGGCCTTGGCGTCAGGAACGCCCGTCGGCGTTTTCATGCGGAAGGTGATCTCGTAGCGGACCCGCCAGTAGGGCGTCTCGGCCGCGACGGAGCGGGCCTTGATCTTGCCCATCTTCGCCCGGCCGATCGCCGCGCCGTGGAACACCTCCGCGCAGACCGTGTCCTGGAACAGCAGCTTGTCGTCGGGGTCGAAGGCGGCCTGGTTGCGCTCGATGATCAAGACCGGGTCGCTGACGGGTTTGGTCCGCGGCGGATCGAACGGCTCGCCCAGCGTGTTGGCCACCGGCGTGCCGTCCAGGTCCGTGTCGTACTGCACCTGGCGTTCGGCGTCGTCCCACGACAGCTCAGCCGCCGCCGCCAGGGGGTCCTCGTATTCGGTCTCGTAGGGCACGCGGACCTCGAAGTAGGCCGGGCCCTTGGCCACGACGATCGGCACGCCGGAGTAGAGGTCGCCGTCGTCGGGGTGGGCGGTGCCGGCCGCGGGGATGATGAGCGTGCCGTCGGTGATGGGAAACGTCCACAGGCCGCGGGACGTCGCGTCGGTGACCACCGTGTACACTCGCGTGGCCGTCCGCTTCACGCCCTCGCGGGAGACGCTGCCGCCGGCCTCCACGCCGGTGTAGCCTTCCTTGATCGAGACGATCGCCATCTAGGCCTCCTCTCGCCCCACGTAGTGCACGCGGACGTTGTAGAAGCACGAGCGGGCCGCCAGCAGCGCCCCGCCCGCGGCCCGCACGCCGATCGGGTAGATCATCGGCGGCCGGGCGATCCTCGTCGGATCGTCGGGGTGCACGTCGCCCGCGGCGGGGATCGCCGCGGCGCCGGCCGGGTCGGCGGCCGTCGCCACGACGGCCAGGTCCTCGGCCGGGCGGTCCAGCACGACCGAAAAGATCCGCTGGGCCGCGCCCCGCCCGCGCGGCCCTTCGATCACCCTCACCACCGCCGGCGTGTCCTGCGTCTCATCCGTCATGACTGTTCTCCGTGCTCTCTATGCCCTCTGTGGCTTTGCGCCGTTCTAGAACCTCGCCACCAGCGGCTTGAGCCCCACGCCTGCGGCTATCGTCGCCAGGACCTTCAGGGCCTCCTGGGCGGCCCTGGCGGCCGCGGCGGTGTTCTCGCCGATCCGCTGCTGCTGGCGGAGGCTCTCGCCGTAGGGGTCGTAGTGCCCGGGGGCGCGGGTGAGGAACCCGCGTTCGACCGCCGCGATCGATACGGGGCCGCGGGGCCGCGCGGCCTCCTCCCGTTCGGCCCGCCGGGCCTCGCGCCTCTCCTCTGCGGCCGCCGCGGCGGCCCGCCGCTGTTCGATGGCGCCGCGGCTCTGGGCGATCTCCTCGGCGCGTGCCCGCTCCAGCAGGGCGATGTCATGGCCGGCCTCGCGGGCGATCTCGATCCGCCGGGCGTACTCCAGCTCGATCAGTTTCGTCTCCCGCTCCAGTTCGTCGGCGATCCCGCGCGTCTGGAGCATCCGCAGGTTGTGCAGGTTGTCGGCGTTGGCCCGGGCGATCCG
>JAAYZK010000117.1 GCA_012514895.1 Planctomycetota bacterium
AACGCTCACGGTCGGCTGGAATACGAACAACAGGCCCATCGAAATCCGTCAGTTGCAGCTCGATGCCGGCAAGCCGGCGACGGTGGACCTGACGACCGCGCTGGCAGAGGGGCAGCCGGGGTGGCTGTGGGCGGAGCTGGTCGAGGATGACCTGCTGACGGCCAACAACCGCCTGGTGCTGCCGGTGCGGTCGCCGACGCCGACGGTCCTGGGGCTGGCGCCCCAAGGGGCTGTGGCGCCGGCGGTTCCGGCGGGCTGGGCGGTGCACTCGGTAGGCTTCGAAGCGGCGCCGGCGGAGCCGTCGGCCCTGCTGGCGTACGATGCGGTCGCCGTCGTCGACGCCTCGGGTGAGGCCCTGTCGGCCGAGCAGCGGGCGGCGCTGGCCGGCTACGTCAAGCTCGGCGGCGGCCTGGTGCTGATGGGCGCCGGGCCTTACGGGCCGCACAGCCAGGCCGATCCGCTCAACGGCGTGCTGCCCCTGGCGGTGGCCCCCCGGCCCCAGCGGCCCCTGGATGTGACGGTGCTGCTGGATGCCTCGGGGTCGATGGACAAGCCGGCCGAGCCGGCGGGGGGCGCGCGGAGGTTCGACCTCGTCCGCGAAGCCGTCATGGCCATGGCACAGCAGCAGTTGCGCGAGGGCGACCGGCTGCGCGTGATCACCTTCGCGTCCCTGGCGGTTCCCCGCTTCGACCGGGACGTGACAGCGGCGAACCTCGGGGACCTGCGGGAGATCCTCCGTGACATCCGGCCGGCGGGCGGCACGTGGATCAACAACGCCCTGCACCGGGCCTGGGACCGCACCGGGCGGCCGGCGGCCGATCGCGTGGTGCTGGTGCTCAGCGATCTGCAGACCGAACGCTTTGACGAAGCTCGCTGGGCTGAAAGGCTCTGCGCCTCCGGCGTCCACCTGGCGGTCGTGGCGGTCGGCCAGGACGACCCCCAGGCCCCGCTCAAGCGGCTGGCCGACGCCTCCGGCGGCCGGTTCGAGCTGCGCGGCGACCTGACGGGGGTGAGCGAGCTGTTCATCGAGCTGGTCGACCAGGCCCGCCGCACCCCGCTCATCCGCCGTGCGGACCATGTCCGCCCGACCGGCCCGATCTTCGGCCTCCAGCCGGTCGTGCTGCCGGCCATCGACGCCCGCCTGGCGGCCACGGCGCAGGGGGATTCGCGGGTCCTGGCCGTGGTGGAAGAGGACGCCCCGCTGCTGGCCAGTCGGTCCGTCGGCGCCGGACGGGCGGTGCACCTGGCGGCGCCGTTGGAGGCGCCGCACAACCGCGCCTGGCGGACGGCGGCGGACGCCCGCGAGGTCCTGGCGGGGGCCGTCGCGTGGGTGCGGGCCCCGGCGGGCGATCCCCGCTACGTCGGCCGCCTTCGGCGGGACGGGCCCCGCGTGTCCGTCGAGGTGACGGCCGAGGAGGAGGGCCGCCCGATCAACCACCTGAACCTGGCGGCGTGGACCACGGACGTTGACGGGCTCGTGCACGAGGCAGCCTGCCAGCAGGTCGCGCCGGGCCGCTACGAGGCCGTCCTGGCAGTGCCGACGGACACGGCGGCGCTGGTCCACGTGGGGCCGCGGGAGGCCGCGCAGGTCCTCTGGACCGGCACGCTGGCCGGCGGCTACGGCCGCGAGTTCGCCGCCTCGGGCGTCGACGCCGACGCCCTGGATGCCTGTGCCGCCATCACCCGGGGAGCCGTCGTCTCCGCCGCCGACGTCGCCGCCCGCCTGCAGGCCCTCGACGACGCCCGGCGGACCCCCCTGGGCCCCTGGGTGCTCGCGCTGGCCCTGATCGCGGCCCTGGCCGACTGGTTCACGACGCGCGCCACGTCGCCGCCCGCAGCGGACAGCGGCGGGCCGGGCGCGGCACGTGCTCCATCCACCCCGCCCACGAAGCCTTGAAGGCGTCCAGGTCGGGCACGTAGGGCTGGATGTCCAGCAGGCGGGCGTTGTTGAGCATGTCGACCCCTTCGACCCACAGGCGGCTGTCGCGCCGGCGGAGGAGCTTGACGCAACTGAAGGCGATCCGGCCGGGCCGGTGGCGGACCCGCGTGGCGAAGACGCCGTGCGGCTCGCCCGGCCCGTCCGGCGCGACCAGCAGCGGGATCGATCCGGCCGCCGGCACGCGGTAGAGGAGCCAGAGGCGGTCGAATCCCTCGACGTCCTTCAGCCCGGCGGCGAAGCGGCGACTGACCAGCACCACGCCCCGCGCATCGCCGGCCCGCCCCGGGTGGGGCAGGTCTTCGCTGCGGCCGAAGGGCGTGCGGATCCGCCCGATGGCCCGCATCCCCCCGCCCGCGCGGGCCCGCGACGGCAGCCGCGCGGACGCCGGCTGGGTCTCGTTCATGCGCTGTCCCCCTGTGAGGCGGTCCTTCCCCGGACGCCCACGGGATTGTAGCGCCCCGCCGCCCGGGGGGCAAGCCGGGCCGCACGCCATCGGCGGGGAGGCCTTGAAACGCCCGCCGCCTTGGCGTCCAATAGACCGGCGCTGCTGAACGACACGAGACCTTCTACCGAAAGGCGTCACGATGCGAAACGAGTCCTTCGAGTTCCTCAAGGCCCTCCTGGCCGCCCCCAGCCCCAGCGGATTCGAGGCGCCCGGCCAGCGGGTCTGGTGCCAGTACGCGCGGCAGTTCGCCGACGAGGTCCGCACCGACGCGTACGGCAACGCCGTGGCGGTGCTCAATCCCGACGGCGATCCGAAGCTGGTTTTCGACGGCCACGCCGACGAGCTGGGCATGATGGTCACCTACATCGACGACAAGGGCTTCATCTCGATCCAGCGGATCGGCGGGATCGATCCGGCCCTCGTGCGGGGCAAGCGGGTCCGCATCCACACCCGCGACGGGATCCTCCCGGGCGTCGTCGGCGCCACCGCCATCCACCTGCTGCCCCGCGACGGCGAGAAGAAGGCCCCCAAGTGGCCCGAGCTGTTCATCGACATCGGCGCCGCCGACGGCGACGACGCCCGCAAAAAGGTCCGCGTCGGCGACGTGGTGACCTTCGCCTACGACTTCGAGATGCTCAACGACAACGTCGCCGTCGCCCGCGCGTTCGACAACCGCGTGGGCACGTGGTGCGCGATCGAGGGCCTGCGCCTGGCCAAGGAAGCCCTGGGCAAGGGCCGCAACGGCCGGAAGCTCCACTGCGCCATCTACGCCTGCGCCAGCGTCCAGGAGGAGGTCGGCGGCGCCGGCGCCGCGATGAACGCCGCGGCGATCCGCCCCGACGCCGCCATCGTCGTCGACGTCACGCACGCGACCGACTCGCCGGGCATCGACGTCAAGGAGCACGGCGAGACGAAGCTGGGGCAGGGGCCCTCGCTGTCGATCGGGCGCGAGAACCACCCGGCCCTCAACGAGCTGATCATCAAGGCCGCCAAGGCCGCGAAGATCCCCCTGCAGTTCGAGGCCTTCGGCATCAGCGGCGGGACCAACGCCCTGACGATCTACACCAAGAACGGCGGCATCCCCTGCTCGGTCGTCGGCCTGCCCAACCGCTACATGCACACCACCGTCGAAATGATCGACCTGCGCGACCTGACGCGCATCGCCGACCTGCTGGCGGCGTCGGCCCTGGCGATCCGGAAGGGACAGCGGTTCAGGGTGGAGGTCTGACGGGGCGTTCGACTGAGCGCGGACCTGCGTTTCTTTCCGCATCGGTCAGGAAATCTACTGTTGGATATCTGCCGCCGCCGCGGTAGGGTACGGCCATGACACGCACCGTCCTCGAACGCTTCAGCCTCTGCGGCGCCGGAGGCGCCTGACCATGGCTGCCGAGCGGATGACGATCGACGGGTCGTTCGGCGAGGGCGGGGGGCAGATCCTCCGCACGTCGGCGGCGCTGGCGGCGGCGTTGGGGATCGCCCTTCGCGTCGAGAACTTCCGCGCCAGCCGGCCCCGGCCGGGGCTGGCCCGCCAGCACCTGGCGGCCCTGGGGGCCGTCGCGGCGGTGACCGGCGTCGAACTGCGCGGCGGCGAGCTGGGCTCGACGGCGATCGAGCTGCCGGCCGGGCGGGCGCGGGCGGGGGAGTACCGCTTCGAGATCGGCACGGCCGGCAGCGCGAACCTCGTGGTCCAGACGGTTCTGCCGGTCCTCCTGCTGGCCGACGGCGACAGCCGCGTGACCGTCACGGGCGGCACGCACAACCCGATGGCGCCGTGCTACCACTACCTCGCCCACGTCATGGGCCCGCTGATGGCGGCGATGGGCGTCGACGCGATGCTGACGATGGAGCGGGCCGGCTTCTACCCCGCCGGCGGGGGCGAGCTGACGCTCCACATCCGCGGCCTGGGGGGGCGCGAGCCGCTGATCGGTCTGCGGATGACCCAGCGGGGCGAACTGCGGAGCATCGACGCGATGTCGGCCGTCAGCACCTCGCTGCCCGATCACGTCGCCGAGCGCCAGGCCCGCCAGCTCACCGGCCGCCTGCAGAAGCGGGGCGTGCGGTGGGGGCTGGAGGAGGCCCGCTGGGAGACGGCTTCGCCCGGCACGGTGGTGTTCCTCCGCGCCGTCTTCGCCCGCGGCACGGCCGGCTTCTTCGCCCTCGGCCGGCGCGGCAAGCCCGCCGAGGCCGTCGCCGACGAAGCCGTCGACGCCCTCGAAGCCCACCTCGACGCCGACGGGGCCGTCGATCCGCACGCCGCCGACCAGCTTCTCGTTCCGGCCGCCCTGGCGCTGGAGCCGACGGCGTACACGACCACGGCCGTCACGTCCCACCTGTTGACCAACGCCGAAATCGTCCGGCGCCTGACCGGGCGGGCGGTGACGGTCGAGGGGGAGATGGGCGGGCCGGGGCGCGTGGACGTCGAGGGGGTGTAGACCTGCCGCCTGCCCCGTCAGAACCGGTCGGTGTCGTAGTGGTGGTGCGCCGTCGGCGGGAAGAGGTCTGCCAGCAGGTCGACGGTCTTCGCCGGGGCCTTGAGGATGCCGTCGCGGTGCAGGTCGGCGGCGTCGGCGTAGCCGTAGATGAGCTGCGCCAGCGCCCACTGCGGCAGGCGGGCCGTCGGCGCCCCGCCGAGGCGGGCGGGGGTGACGGTGAGCTTGCCGCGCTGCCAGGCGAGGGCGGCGGTGTCGAGGTTGGTGACGAGGTTCACCTGTCCGCGGCCGTCGACGCGGGCGGCCAGCAGGTCGGCCAGTCTGCCCAGGGCGGACGGGACGTTGATCAGGCGGATCATCGCGCCGCCGTCGCGGCGGAAGGTCGTCTCGCAGGTCAGCCCGTACGGGCGGCAGAATCGCATGAACGCGTCGTCGGCGGGCAGCCGGAAGGTAATCGTCTCGGCCCGCTCGGCCCAGGCGCCCTCGGCGGCGAGGGCCAGCAGGGCGGGATAGACCGCCGGGGAGGCCCAGCCGGCCTCGATGACCTCGGCGGCCCGGTCGCTGTCGTGCACGAGATAGCCGGCGACCCGCCCGCGCCCGTCGCACAGGCATTTCACGACGGCGCGGGTGCGGTAGGAGCGGCCCAGGGGGAAGGGCTTCCACGTTCCGGCCTGGCGGGCCGTCGGGCCCGTCCGCCCGGCGTTGGCGGCGCGGTAGAGCTTCAGCACCGCCGCCAGGTGGCGGGCCGGGTCGAAGGCCGCCGCCCGGTACGGCCCGCGGGGGGCGGTCTCGGCGTCGCGGACGGCCACGCGCCAGGCGACCTCCGGGAACGCCTCGGCATAGCCGAACTTCGGGTACATGCCGGTGATGCCGTACAGCATGCTGACGTCGTACCCCTCCCGCCGCATCCACCGCAGGGCGCTGGTGAGCACCCGCCGGCAGTACCCCTTGTAGCGGTGTTCGTGATGCGTGCCGACCCCCGCCAGCCCGGCCATCCGCAGCAGGCACGGGCCGATCTGCTGGCGGAAGTCGACGATGGTGCACCAACTGACGGTCTGCCCGTCGACGATCAGGCTCAGCCGCCGCGCGCCGTCGGTGCCGCCCAGCTCGATGGCCTCGTCCAGGGCGCCGTCGAGGACCTCGCGCCGGCGGAGGGGCGCCGCGACCCGGGAGGGCAGGGGGGATTTTGCCACGCTCACGACTCCTTCAGCTCGTACAGGGCCTCCATCCCGGCCGGCTCGCGACGCACGTAGGCCTTGCCGCTTCGCCGGACGAGGTCGTATTCCTCGTTGGCGATCCTCCCGGCGTCGTCGGCCGGCGCCGGTTCGTCCAGGCCGCGGAGGCCGAACAGGAGGATGTCGAGGTCGTCGAAGTCCCACGGGGCCTGGGTGCGCGTCTTGACGACGCGGAGGCGGTCGGGCAGGGCCCCGGTGGGCATCCAGAGGTAGTCGTACCACGACCCGGCCGGCTGGAAGGCCTGGATGCGGCGGTCCCAGTGCCAGCCGTCCCCGTCGGGGGTGTGGATGTCCAGGTTGAGGATGTTGATGTCGCCCGGCGGGCGCAGGTGCATGCGGAAGCAGAGCACCTCCCGCGCCGCCAGGTCCCCGTCGAGGGTGAACGGCCCGCCGGCGCGGACCGAGGCGATGCAGCGGTCGATGTCGCGCCCGAGGCGCTCGGCGCCCCGGCGGGCCATCGTGTAGCGCGGCCCGTGGACCCAGTCGAAGCTGGGGTCGGCCAGGGGGCGTTCCAGGGACCAGACGGCCATGGCGGAGCGGTCCAGCTCGTCGGCCAGCGCCTTCAGGTCGCCCAGCGGCCGCAGGGCGGCGCCCAGCGCCTCGATGCAGCCGTCGCGGTCCCCGCGGACGTACGCCTGGCGGGCCTGCCGCATCGCGTCGCCGGCGGCGTTGATCTTCGTGCGCTTCCAGCCCAGGTACAGGCACGACCGCCCCGCGAAGCGGACCGTGCGGTCGATCGCCGTGTCGGCGTCGAAGACGGCCGTCGCCTCGTCGCTGCCCCGCTCGTAGCGGGCGGCGACGCGGAGGGCCCAGTCGCTGGCGCCGTCGCCGCGGAGGTACAGCAGCGGGTCGGTGGCGAACAGCTCGTGCGTGTCGAGGTGGTAGCGCTTGAACGGCTCGTCGCGGTTGCGGTGCAGGCGGCCGAACCGCTCCAGCAGCAGATCGGGAGACAGGGTCTGGAAGACCGGCTCGACCGCCTCGCCCGGCCGCCCGCACGCCCGCTCGTAGGCGGCGCGGCGCTTGGCGGGATCCTTGAAATCGCGGCCTTCCCAGGCCAGGCGGCAGCCCAGGGCTAAGCCCGGCTCGGAGAGGCGCGTGAACCGCGGCAGGCCCTCCCACTGGCAGATGATCGTGCCCAGCACGCCCTCGCGGACGCCCAGGTCGAGGTAGTCGGGGATGTTGCCGGTGACCTGGGCGTACCGGGGGAAGCCGTACTGCGCGGAGCTGGACGCGGCCGGGGCGACCATGACGTCGAAGCCCCGCTCGTGCAGGCGGCCGATGGCCTGCCGGTCCTTCTCGCCGATGGGCCCGTAGTTCCACTCGACGACGATGATGTCGTTGGGGATCAGCCCGAGGATGCCGGGGTGCAGCTTGAGCATGTCGCCCCAGACCATCGCCCGCAGCCCCCGGGCGGCCAGCAGGTCGTGCATGAAGACCAGGTGGTCGGCCATGAAACGTTCGATGCCGTGCGCGGCGATGAAGTCGCGGGTCTCGGGCAGGTTGCCGTAGTAGGGCGCCTCGTCGAAGCCCAGGTGGACGTAGGGGCTGTGGGCGACGGAGGCCCAGTCGTTCAGCAGGTCGGCGATGAGTTCCCGCGTGCCGGGATGAAGGGGGTTGAACTGGTAGATCTGGTCGCCGTCGGCCAGGTGGCGGTAGGACGGCTCGCGGAGGTAGCCCTGGCAGTGGCCGAAGGTGGCCATGGCCGGCACGAGGTCGATGCCCCGCGCGCGGGCGTAGCGGCCGAGGCGGTCCATGTCGTCGGTCGTCAGGCCCAATGGATGGGCGAGCTTGGGGTGGCGGCGGAGGGTGAAGCGTTCCTCGAAGTACACCAGCAGCATGTTGCAGCGGGACTCGGCCAGGCGGTCGATGAGGCCCTCGATGTAGTCGCTCTTCAGCACGTGCGAGCGGGAGATGTCGATCATGACGGCGCGGCGGGCCATGGCCGGCCGATCCTCGAGGCTCAGCGCCGGCAGCGCCGCCCTTGCGCCCGACAGCAGGCGCCGGGCCGCGTCGCAGGCGTAGCGCAGGCCGGCCTCCCCGCCGGCCGCCAGGGCCAGCCCCCGCGCATCGCAGCGGAGGGCGAACGCCTCGTCGCCTGCGGCGTCCAGCTCCGCCGGCGGCGGCGGCGCGTCGACGTCGGCCGCCAGCACCACGTCGCAGGGGCCGCCGATCGTCCCGGCCTTCACCCCCGCCACCCGCGGCAGGCCGCCCAGCCATGCCGCCGCCGTCTCGGACGGCCCCACCAGCGTCAGCGGCCTGCCCGCCGGGAGCCCCTTGCCCTCAAGGCGCCGCAGGCTCGCCGGATCGATCGGAAGCAGGCGCCGAACGTTTTCCAGTCCGTCGCTCATGACTCACCTCGCCTGCCCAAGAGGGCTACAGTTCCCACAGTCCCTGCTGGCGCCTGAGAGCGACGGGCGGGCCGAGGATCTCGGCCAGGAGGATGCCCCTGCGAGCCTCGTCGGGGTCGGCCAGGTGGATCTGGAGGGGCGCGGCGGCCGCTTCGGCGGCGGCCGTCTTCGTCTGGGGGCCGGCGGCGACGAGGGGAGGGATCTCCTCCTGCTGGCGGCGCTGGAGGATCTGCTGCATCTGGACGGCCTGGGGCGTGGGGCGGGGCCTGGGCGCGGGACGCGCCTGCCGCTGGCGAACCGGACGGGCCTGCGGGAGCGGGCGGCGCTGCGCCGCCGGCTGAGGCGGGGTGCCGGGACGGCCCTGCGCCCGGCGGGCCTCCCGCATCGTGCGGACGATCTCCTCGACGGACTGCCCGCCCTCGCGGGGCGTCTCGGTCGGCGGGGCGGGCCGGCGCCCGCCGGGGGTGGGCCTCTGGCGGGTCTGCTGCTCCTTGGCCTTGTCGTACAGCGACTTGAGGGCGGCCAGGGCCATCAGGACGAAGACGATGATCAACTGGCCGGGGAATTCCCCGTCTCCGTTCTGGGCCAGCACATGCAGCATGCCCATCGTCTATCTCCTGGAGCCCCCCGAAGGGAGGCCGCGGACGGCAGGTCTGTTGCCTAGCTCTTCTTGGGGGCCTCTCCGCCGCCGCCGATCGTGTCGCGCATCGCCGTGTCGGCCTGGATGTTCTTGAGGCGGTAGTAGTCCATGATGCCCAGGTTGCCCTGGTGGAAGGCGGCGGCGATGGCCTTGGGGATCTCGGCCTCGGCCAGGACGACCTTGGCGCGGTTCTCGCGGACCAGCGCCTGCATCTCCTGTTCGCGGGCCATGGCCATCGCGCGGCGCTTCTCGGCCTCGGCCTGGAAGCGGCGCTTGTCGGCCTCGGCCTGGTCGGCCTGGAGCTTCGCGCCGACGTTGTCGCCGACGTCGACATCGGCGATATCGATCGAGAGGATCTCGAAGGCCGTGCCGGCA
>JAAYZK010000118.1 GCA_012514895.1 Planctomycetota bacterium
CCCGTCGCCGTCGAAGTCGGCGGCGGCGAACTCTTCGCCGTAGGGGATCTCCGCCAGCGTGCGCCTGGACCACGGGGCCGTCGGATCGGCGGGGATCTCCCACAGTTCCGGGTAGATGCCGCCCCTGATGGCGTTGTGGTAGCCGGTGATCATCGCCGGCCTGCCGCCGGCCCCCAGCGGCGCCACCAGCACGCCGTGCGGCCAGTCGCCGGCGCCGGTGCCGATGGTGTGCTCGATCCACCGCCCGGCCTGGGGATCGACCGCCTTGAGCCAGACGAGGTTGGCGTTGAGACCCCGGTAGCCGCGCTCGCTGCGCTTCAGGCCGATCAGCTCGACGCGCCCGTCCCCGTCGACGTCGGCGGCGGCGGCCGCCTCGAACAGGTCGGGCAGGTTGAAACGCTTCCAGTCGCCGGCCCGGTACCACCACGACCCGCAGACCACGTCGTCGCTCCCGTCGCCGTTGACGTCGGCGGCGAAGATGTCGATGGCGGTGTCGGGCTTGTCCTTGTCCAGCATGCGGTGCGTGTAGGCCCGCAGGGGCGACGGCTCGACGGCCTGCTTCCAGATGTGGAAGCGCGGGATGTGCTGGAACCGGCCCCACTCCTTGCCCACTACCTCCTCGCGGCCGTCGCGGTCGATGTCGGCCATCCGCGCCTGATGGGTGCCACGGCCGGCCTCGATGATCTCGGTGGTCCACGTGCGCCCGCCGTCGGCGGTGACGTAGTCGATCACGCGGGCGTTGTAGTTCCGCGGGGCGTTCCAGCCGCCCTCGGCCATCTCGGCGAGCATGACGCGGACCTCGCCGTTGGCGGCGTTGCGGCGGGCGTGCAGGGAGTGGGCGTAGTAGACGGGCCGGTCGATCGGGTGGACCACCCAGGGCCTCCCGTCGCCGGCGTGGGTGCGATTCTCGATCCACGCGAACCGGCCGTCGAAGTACTCCGACTCGGCGATGACGACATCGGGACGGCCGGTCCCGGTGATGTCGACCAGGGCGGTCCGCACCATCTCGCGGAAGCTCGGGCCGATCACGGAGTGCACCCACGGCCCGGCCAAAGGTCCGCCGGCGGGGGCGTGGAACAGCTCGCCGGCGAAGACGATCTCCAGTTGGCCGTCGCCGTCCACGTCGCCGACGGAGGTGCCTTCGCGGAACATCCCCTCCTGGACCACGTGGCGCATCCACGGCCGTGCGGGGTCGGCGGAGGGTTTGAAGATCCACAGTCCCGGTCCGGGGTGGCAGCCGTTGGCGACCACTTCCAGGACGCCGTCGCCGTCGATGTCGACGCACAGGACGTCGTGCGTCCCGCCGGGCACGGCCGCGTCGATGACGTGTTCGGTCCACGGGTCGCCCAGGGCCTTGCCGGGCTTGTACCAGCAGAGGCGGTGCACGCCGGAGCCCTTGGCGGCCAGGTACCCGGCGACCACCTCGGGACGTCCGTCGCCGTCGATGTCGCCGACGTCCAGGCCGACGTGGAACTCGCCGGTGGCGATCAGCCCCCGTTCGAGCGTCGCCGGCCGATACCACAGCAGGCCGCCGGTGCCGCCCATGAGCACCTCGTCGTGGCCGTCGCCGTCGACGTCGCCGATGGCCAGGCTGCCGAAGTC
>JAAYZK010000119.1 GCA_012514895.1 Planctomycetota bacterium
ATTCGATTCCCACACAATGGTGAACTCGTCCGACGACCCCATTCCGATCGCGGGCCTGATCTGACGATTGGTGACATAGCCGTTCACGCGGCTTTCCACGCTGAGGGGTATGCCGGATAGAGACATCCGGCGGAAGACCACGTCTTCGTAGCCGTCCGAGCCTGGCGTGGTCCATGCGACAGCGTAATTCCCGGCCGCGTCCATCGCCACGCAAGGGTTGCTCTGCGAGCCGGAGGCCGCGGAATTGACGGTGTACTCTGATCCCAGCGGAACGTCCTCAGACAGGAACGACCGGGCACGAATCCCTCCCGAGTCTCCATCCAGTCCCCGCCACACCACCACGAACGCGCCGTCGCCTGTCATCGCCACGGCCGGGTCCCGCTGGTCCCCGTCGGTCGACGTGTTCACGAGGAACTCGGCCTTCACGCCCAACGCGCACGCCAGGACGGCCAGCACACCCACCCATCTCACAGATCGTAACATGAATGCACTCCCCGTAACTATCTGATACTGCTCATCTGATTCTTGGCAGCGGATAGAACACCCAATGCCAAGTCATAGTCTACGTGAGGATGGGATTAACGACAAGAGCCATTCCCTGCGCCTCAGTCAGCGATCTACATCCATGGTCTGCCCCTACCCCCACATCTTCCTCTGCTCCTCCCACCGCACCGGCAGATCCTTCCTCAGCTTCTCCAGGCTCAACCCCGCCGGCTCGCGGCCACGCAGGGTCGCCTCGATGATGTCTGGAGCCAAGCTGGTCAGGCGGAGCATACGCCCTACGTAGGTTCGATCGACACACACCGCCTGGGCCAGGTCGTCGAGGCTCGCGGGCTGGTCCGGAAGTACGTCATTCAGACGAATCCGAGACTTTGCGTTCAGTCTGCAGGAGGTCGGGGAACCACTGTCTGGCATTCACCTCACCGAATCGCCGAACGTCGGACGACTCTGAGCGCAGTTGGGAATCGACCAGCGTGCGAAAACGATCCACAGACTCGCCGCGCGCCGCCACCTCAGCGATGATAAGATGAGAGATGAAGTACCTGGACTCCGCTTCCAGGCACAGCGCATCCGTCTCTGTGCGCCTGAGGTGGTGACGCATTTACCCCCATGACAACCACCACGGGAGACGCCCGACGACGAAGCCCGCAAGCAGCCCGGCGGCTGCCCCGAGGAGCCCTCCCCACCAACCGAAGTGGCGAGAACCGATGACAATGCCCACGGCGATGCCAGTGAGAAGCATTAATCCCTGGAAGACATCGAACATTGTTAACATTCCGGCTCGCCTCCGCACTGCCCCGGTCCGAGGGACACCCCACCCGACCCGCCGTCATCTTGGGCGGCTCGGCCTTCTTCGAAACCAAGTCGCGGGCTGGCCTCATTCTCTGTTGGTGGCCACAGGACGTCAACTATTGCTTGCATGATGTGTTTGATCTCGCACGGCGACCGTCACTGCTACCCCCACATCTTCCTCTGCTCGCTCCACCGCACCGGCAGATCCTTCCTCAGCTTCTCCAGGCTCATCCCCTCCGGCTCACGGCCACGGAGGATCGACTCGATGATGTCTGGGGCCAAGCTCGTCAGGCCTCTTCGCCAAGGCTTCGGAGCCCAGGGACGCAGCATCCGGCCCACGTACGTTCGATCGACGCCTACCGCCTGGGCCAGGTCGTCGAGGCTCGCGGGCTTGTGCGCCTGGGCAACTTCGTGCCGACGTGATCGGCTACAGTGCGGCCGGCGTCTCCGTGAGAGGTCGCTCCCGTTGATCTCTTCGGTACAACGCTCCCCCAGCGATGCCGCTCGAAATGAAGATCCACTTGGCCACATCCCAGCAACGTGCATAGCTCTTCAGCACATTCGCACTCATGTAGTCTTTCTGCCCCAAGGCAACAGCAGAGGAGCCATCCTCCGAAGTGAGGTCGTGTGGCATGCCAAAGACCAGAGCCATCACTGTCAGAACCACCCATGCCAGCATCGACAGGCTCACGAACACGCGCCCGTCCCCGATGCTCGTAGCGAGTCGGCGGCCCCCCGTCACGCTCATGGTCTCCCCCGTTTGTCGCTCCCGCCGGGATGTGCTCCTCCCAATCCAGAAATAGGCAACCATCCACAGCACCCCATTCGACACGCAGACACCGTGGACCCTGCGCAGCAGCGAGAAATACCGTCTATACGCTTCCGGTTCCAAATACTTCGCCTCGCCCGTAGCGATGCCAGGATCGTCCATGCGGGGCGTAGGATGTTTGCCGTCCCCGGCATTTACGTACAAAGCAGTCTGGGCCAGGAGACCACAGATCGCCACGCAAAGGAACAGGTGCCCCTTGACATAGAAAGAAATCACCCTGTTTAGGACTGTGGACCTGTCTGGGATTGGCACCATGCCCCGGAACCTTTCCTGGATCACCCAGCCTGGCGTTCAATCGTTTCGATCACGCGAACCGCTGACGCCCGCGTATCGCCGTCAACTGGGACTGAGTCGGGAGACACGGCGCGTTCGCCGGCCGTTTGCGCAGCTCTGGCTTCTCCCAGATCGCGTCGCGACGACACGCAATTCTCTACCGGTGAACTCGGGACGTCAACCGTCCTTGTGTGACATGTTCGCTCCCTTGGGAGGGCGGCAGACGACTTACCTGGAACCCCCACCCTCTACCCCCAACTCCCCCTCTGCTCACTCCACCTCACCGGCAGATCCTTCCTCAGCTTCACAGAACGGCAGACTGGAGAAGGCTGTAGACTGCAGGAACGGCCACGGCAACGGCAACGGGCCCACCGCATGGTCCAGGTCGTCGAGGCTCGCGTGCATCCCGGCGTCAATCGGCCGCTTGGCTGCCATGCGGCTCTTGTCGCTTGCCCATCTTGGCTCGGAAGCGGAGCGGCCACCGCCCGATGAGCATCAGGGCCAGCGCCACGGTGAGGATCAGGGCCGGAGCGATCACCATGATGGCCGTCAACGAGAAACGAGCGGCGGCCCCAGGGAAGAGGATGCCGTTGGCGAAGTCCATCAGGCCGTGCGCCAGCGCCAGGGACAGCAGGGAGGCCCCGCGGTGTCTCGCCGCAGCGTAAGCGCAGCCGGCGCTGCCGGTGATCAGGACCATCAGCAGGCCCTGGTGCAGGTGGGACAGACCAAAGAGAGCCCCGCCCGCAACCACCGACAGCAGGGCGTTGCGTCCGACAATCTCGAACCACACCCCGCGAAACCAGAGCTCCTCGGCAAGGCCGATCAGCACGATGAGCCGCACGAACTGCCACGCCAGCCACCCCGGCCGATCCGCCGGCCCCAGGCCGCGTTGGACCACGACGGACTGCACGGCCATCATCCCGATCAGCAGCACGCTGGCCCATGCCCACCCCCGCAGACTGAACAGCGGTCTCCTGACCAGCGCGTACCATGCCACGAGGCCGGCCGCCAGATGCACCGCAGGCAGCGCGGTCCGGAGCGTGTGGGCGTGCGCCGCCAGCCAGTGCCCCGGAACCAGCAGGCGCACCGCGAGACCGACGAACGCCAGAGGGAACAGCACCAGGAGCCACAGCCTGCGACGGGCTGCGATCGGAGCCTCCGCTACGTCTGGGGTCTGTGGAGCGCTCAATTCCCTCGCTCCTTCCGGGCGAGGCGTCCGGCTTTCCGGAGATTCGTCAACGCCCGCCACAGATCATGGCGGCTGAGATCCCGCCGGCTGCTTTCGACGAACCCGGCGTAGAGTTGCTCGAACTCCTGCGTGTACGGCAGATCGTCCAGCGTTCTGGCCATCCGCCCGTAGGACTCGATCAGCATTTCCTCGTGCGCCCGCGACAGGTGCGTGCTGCTCACATGCGGCCCCTTCCCGTCAATCGTTCCACCGTCCCGGCTGGACGGACGCCCGATTGTAGCCAAGACTCGCGGCAAGGGAAGATGGACTCTTCCGCCGGCTTTCCGAGGGTTCGCCTACCCCCACCTCTCCCTGCTCATCCCGCGTGCCGCAGAGCGGCACGAGAGCGATTCGGCATGCTCAGGGCAGGCCAGGACAGCAGGAGACAGTAGGAGGAGATAGCCGCAGTGGCGCACTCACGACAGGGGTAACGCGTCACGACAGCGCCCACGGCCTGGGCCAGGTCGTCGAGGCGCGCGTACTCGCCCGATTCGAGCGGCTTCCGCCGTCGCCCTGCCTCCGATGAAGCTGCGGCGGGCTTCGGCGGGACAAGCCTGCCCTGAGGCTGCCGAGGGGCGGATTCCGGCCCCCTGCAGCGATCTACGGGATCGCCCGCACGGCCGCGGCTGCGGCGTCGACGGTCAGCGAGTCCCAGGCGGGCGCGCGCAGGACCGTCACCGTCTGGGCCCGGGCCGCCGGCGGGGCGAAGTGGCGGGGGTCGGTGGGACCGAACAGGGCCACCGTGGGCGTACCCAGCGCGGCGGCCAGGTGGGCCGGGCCGGAATCGTTGCCGACGAAGACGCGGGCGGCGGCCAGCAGGCCGGCCAGCTCGGCCAGCGTGGGCTCGACCACCGCGGCGACGGCGGCCAGACGGGCGAGGACAGCCTCGCCCCACCGCTCGCGCTCGACGGGCCCGACGGCGAAGACCGCCGGCGCCTCCAGCCGTCCGGCCAGGGCCATGAAGCGCTCGAGCGGCCAGCACTTGCCGGCCGAGCCGCTGCCGGGATGCAGAACCGCGCAGGGCCGGGAGGGATCGGTGCCGCCGCGCCGCAGGCACGCGGCCCCCGCCTCGCGCAGGGTCCGCGGGACGCTCCAGGGCGCGGCGACACATGGGCCGTCCAGGCCCAGGGCGCCGCTCCAGGCGTCCAGCAGGTGCTTCGACGAGCCCGCCGGCGGGCGGACCGGGAGGAAGTCGGCCCGGGCGGCCCCGCAGGCCTCGGCCAGCCGCCGCCGGACGGCCGGATCGGCGGGGGCGAAGCAGCTTACGAGCCAGTCGTGGCGTCCGAGGCGCTGCGACAGGAGCGCCGCCGGGGCCTCCGAGAACAGCGTCTCCAGGGGCAGCGATTCGACGGCGACGGCGGCGTCGACCACCCCCAGCGCCTCCAGCAGGCGGGCCTTCTCGCCCCCGGCTGCCAGCGTCACCGCGGCAGGGCCGTCGATCATCCGGCGGAGACGGCCGAGCAGGTGGGCCAGGAGGATCACGTCGCCCAGGGCGCCGCTGTGGAAGCCGAGGATCCGCCGCGGGATCATGGAACTACTCCCCGTCCGCCCCGCGGGCGGCGGCGTCGATCCACCCGCCCCCCAGGAGCCGGTCGCCATTGTAGACCGCGGCGACCTGACCGGGGGTAATGGCATGGACGGGCTGGTCGAACGTGACGGCGAAACGGTCGCCCGCCGCACGCACGGTCGCCGGCTGGGCCGAGTGGCCGTACCGGATCTGGACGTGGGCCCGGAAGGGCGTGCCCTCGGGCGCATCGGCGTGCCAGTTGGCGCCGGAGGCGGCCAGGTGCCGCGACTCGGTCGCCGCCCGCGGGCCGATGGTGATCGTCCGGGCCTCGGCGTCGATGGCGGTGACGTACATGGGCTCGCCCAGGGCCACGCCCAGCCCGCGCCGCTGCCCGATGGTATACCGCCCCACGCCCTCGTGCCGCCCCACCTGGCGGCCGTCGGGATCGAGGATCGCCCCGCCGCACAGGGCCTGGGGGGCCCGTTCGGCCAGGATGTGGACGTAAGCATCGCCGAAGCAGATGTCCTGGCTGTCGGGCTTGTCGGCCACGTGCAGGCCCAGCGACTCGGCGAGGCGGCGGATCTCGGCCTTGTCGGCGATGTCGCCGACGGGGAATCGCAGCCGTCCCAGCACGGCGGCGGGCAGCCCGCACAGGACGTAGGACTGGTCCTTGGCCCGGTCGCTGGAGCGCAGGATGGCCGGCCGGCCGGCGACCGTGGCGATCCTGGCGTGGTGGCCGGTGGCGACCCAGGCGGCCCCGCGCCGGTCGGCCAGGGCGAGCAGGCAGGCGAACTTGACGCGGGGGTTGCAGCGGACGCAGGGGTTGGGCGTCCTCCCGCGGGCGTACTCGGCGGCGACGTAGTCGAGGATCCCGGCGAACGAGGAGGTCGCGTCGAGTGCCTCGAAGGCGATCCCGAGCTGCGCGGCCGCACGGCGTGCGTCGTCGGCCGCCGACGGGGCGGCGGCGCCGAGGTGCATGTAAACGCCGAGGACGTCGAATCCTTCCTCGACGAGGCGGTGGGCCGCGACGGCCGAGTCCACGCCGCCGCTCATGGCCACGATGGCGGTCTGACGATTCACGCCGCCATTGTAGCAGCGCCGGCGGGCAGGACTACGTTTTGATGAAAAGCCTGCGGAGCAGCGGGAGCGATTCGCTGAAGAACAGCGTGAACAGCAGCACGACGACGCCGGCGATGACCACGCCGATCACCGTCGCCTTGAGGAAGTCGCGATGGCCCATCCCCAGCAGGTAACCCCCGGCGGCGCCGGAGTAGACGCCTGAGCCGGGCAGGGGCACGCCGATGAACAACCCCAGGCCGAGCACGCCGTACCGCTCGATCTTGGCGTGGATCTTCGCCTGGTTCCTGACGATGACCCGCTGCCAGATGCGGTCCAGCAGCCTGACCCGCAGCGCCAGGTGCAGGCACCTGTCCAGCAGGAGGTAGAGGATCGGCCCCAGCACGATGTTGGTCGCCACCGCCACCGCGAACACGCTCCACCAGGGCTTGTGCGCCAGGAGGATTCCGAAGGGGATCGACGCCCGCAGTTCCAGCGCGGGCATCAGCGTCAGCAGGATGATGACGACGTAGGGATCGCAGGACTGCTGGAGCCAGTCAATCATGGGTCAGCGTTTCTTTCCCTGGAGGCTCATGGCCACGACGAAGCGTCCGGCCTCGCAGAAGGCCGGCACGACCACCCACGGGGCCGACTTGTGGCGGTTGACGTGGTGTGCCGGGCCGCACACGACCGTCGGCACGGAGATCGAGGCGTCGTACCCCTCGAAGCGGCTCTTGGCCCCCCCGGCGACCATGTTGGCCAGTTCGCCGACGGCATCGAGGAAGTTGGGGTCCTTGACGTCGCAGTCCAGGTCGGCGAACCGCTTGACCAGGTCGCGGACCACCGGCGTCGGGAAGGACAGGATCATCGCGCCGACCAGGTCGCCGGCGAAGGTGACAATCCCGGTGACGTCAGCCGTCGGCGAGCCCTCGGAGAGGACCTTCGGCGCGTCGGTCTTCACGTCCAGGCCGACCATGGTCTGGAACACCTTCGTGACGGCGGCGGAGAAATGGACGGCATCGGCCAGCTTCATCGAGGCGCCCTCGGGGGGGAAACGGCGCGGACCTGGCGGGGTCCGTCGCCCCGCCAGGTCCGCCGCCGATCAGACGTTGGCTTCGTGGTACTCGTGGAACGCGTCGTAGTTCTTCCGCAGGTAGCCGCCGGCGGTGGTGCGGACGCCGTTGAGGACGCCGCCGAGGACGTGCGCGTTCATGGCGGTGAGCACGGACCGCACGCGGGTGACGATGCCGTGCGTGTTGACGCCCGCGCGGACGACGACGATCACGCCGTCGGCAAGGCCCGCCAGGAGGCGCGCGTCGCTGATCAGCAGCAGCGGCGGGCCGTCCACGATCACCTGGTCGAAGCGGGCGGCCATCTCGGCCAGGGCGCCGCGGGCCAGGTCGCTGCCGATCAGTTCGGTGCTGTTGGGCGGCATAGGCCCGGCGGCGAGCACCGAGAGGTTGGGCATGTCGGTCTGGCGGACGCAGTCGGCCCAGGCCGTCTGCCCGCTGAGCACGTCCGACAGGCCGGCATGGCCCTCCAGGCCGTACAGCCTGCTGATCGTCGGCCGGCGGAAGTTGGCGTCCACCAGCAGGATCCGCGTGCCGACGTGGGCGCCGGTCAGGGCGAGGTTGGACGCCACGGTGGTCCGCCCGTCGTCGGGGCTGGCGCTGGTGATCAGCGTCACGCGGCGGTTCTCCATCGGGCCGGCGAACTTCAGGTTGGTCCACATCTCGCGGAAGCTCTCGGTGAGCATGGACTGGTCGCCCGGGCGGCAGGCGAGGCGGCAGTCCTCGATCTCCTCGTCGAGATCGTCCTCGTGGGGCACCATGGCCAGCAGCGGCAGTTCGGCACGGCCGACGATGTCGGAGGGCGTCTTGACGGAGGTGTCCATCAGTTCCAGCAGCAGCGCCAGGCCGACCCCCAGGCCCAGCCCCAGCGCGATGCCGGCGCTGATCCAGATCGGCAGGCTCGGCCCGCTGGGTTCGCGGGGCACCTGGGCCCGCGTGTTGGACACCGCCGGGGCGTCCTCCACCCGGACCATCTGCACGTCCATGAGCCTGTCGTTGAGGTCTTCGATGCTCTTGAGCAGCGCCTCGCGCCTGGCCTTCATGTTGTTCACGTCGTTCAGGGCGTCATTGAGGTCGCGCCTCCGCCCGGAGTACCCGTCGAAACGCTCGGAGTTGGCGGCCAGCAGCTCGATGGTCTTGAGCAGTTCCTGCTCGTAGGCCGACATCATCGAGGCGATGTAGCTTTCGGTCACTTCCTGGCGCCGAGCGTCGATCTCCCGCTGCAGCCCTTCGATGCGGATCGCCAGGTTCCTGTACTGCCTGGCGCTGGGCCCGTACTTGGACTGGATGATCTCGAACATGGCGCGGGACTCGTTCAGCGCGGCCTCCATCCCGCGGAGGATGGGGTCGACCTCCAGGCGTTCCACCACCATCGGGTGGGTGTACAGGGTCTGCTCGCGCTGCTGGCTGATCAGGCTGTTGAGGGCCTTCTCCAGTTCGGCCCGTTTGACCAGCAGTTCGTTGTTGGACTTGACGATCTCCTCCATGGCCATCGTCAGTTCGTCCGTCGCCCGCTCCATCACCGACACGTCGAGCGTCCGCAGGCGCTGGCGGATGTCGCGGTCGATTCGGGCGACCGCCTCTTCCTTCGCATCGATCGTTCCCAGCAGCGTCTTGATCTCGACGTCGCGATCGCTCTCCTGGTTCTGGTTGACCCGGTTCAGGAACGCCGCGGTGATCTCGTTGACGATCGTCGGGAGTTCCTCCCGCGTCCGGCGGTCGGCGCAGTACATCGACAACTGGATCCTGATCAGTTCGGTGTTCGGCGGCAGGATCACCCGGAGGTTCTCGTTCAGGTACTTCAGCGTCTTTCTCAGCTCGGCGTCGTAGAGCCTCTGGTACCAGAGGGTGTCCTTGACCGCCTGGGTCTCCAGCGCGCTGCGCAGCACGTCCTCGCTCTTG
The DNA here is from genome assembly GCA_012514895.1 of Planctomycetota bacterium. Classification (GTDB taxonomy): domain Bacteria; phylum Planctomycetota; class Phycisphaerae; order SM23-33; family FEN-1343; genus JAAYZK01. The sequence goes on from JAAYZK010000119.1 coordinate 9,159, forward strand.
ACGTTCGCGGCGTGCGTTTCCCTGAAACGGTCCAGCAGGTCGGCATTGCGATAGGGCGTCGTATCGCGGAGCATGGACTGCGCCGGCGGGCTCAGCGCGACACTGGACTCCACCGTGTACCGGGGCAGGAAGTTCCACCACATCAGCGTGCCGCCGACGGAGATCACGCCGGAGACCACCACGAACAGGGTGATCATCAGCCAGCGCCGGCGCAGGATGCGCAGCACGTCCTTGGCGGTCAGCCCGCCCGCCGAGGCGCTCCTGGCCGCCGCGCCCGTCCGGGCGGTGCCGACACGCTGGGGCCTTCGCATGGATTCAGGTCTGTCGTTCATGTTCATTCGTCCTCGTCACCACCGAACTCAAGGGGCCTTTGCCTGCAGCAGGCCATGGAACGGGTCCTGCGGATTGCCCTGCACCAGGTCCTTTCCGCG
>JAAYZK010000120.1 GCA_012514895.1 Planctomycetota bacterium
CCATGCCGATACAAGAGCAGTAGCATCCATGCCGACTCTCCCGTGCGTTGCTTTGACAACAATCGCATCGGGAAGTCGGCTGCTTTTTTATCAGTCCTTATGGCTCCGGAAATTGGCTAAAGGCCACGTACAATCAGTGAACTAGGATTCACCGCGCAGGGGGGGGTGAATGGAAGTGAGGGTTCATATGCGCCGAACGTGCATATTCGCGCTGGCCGTCGCCCTGTCCCTGGGTGCCGCCTCTGTCAGGGCCGCCACGTTCTACGTCGATCCCACCCACGGCAGCCCCTCCGGCGACGGCAGCGAGGCGAACCCCTGGCGGACCATCGAGGAGGTCTTCGCCGGCGGGCTGATCGAGAGCTGGGACATCAGCGGGGCCGTCAAGAATCCCGGCGCGCCCGTCAAGGGCGGCGATACGATCCTGCTGTTGAGCGGCTATCACGGCCAGATCAGCGCCGAGCACTACTTCAACCGCGATCCCATCACCATCGCCGCCGCTACGGGCCACACGCCCACGGTCAAATGCATCTACATGGGGGGCTGCGCGGAGTGGACCTTCCGCGGGCTGACCATCAGCCCCATCTTCAGCGGAACCTACGAGCCCGTCACGCTGGTGAACTTCTACTCCCGCTACGGCATCGGCATCAGCCGCGAGATGGTCGTCGAGGACTGCACGATGTTCTCCGCCCTCGACACCGCCGGCTGGACCGCCGCCGACTGGGTCAACACCTGCAACGGCATCAACCTCGGCTACGAGGGCAAGTGGCAGATCGCCCGCCGCAACGTGATCATGAACGTCCGGCACGGCATCCTCGCGGAGGCCGAGGGGTCCACCGTCGAGTACAACCAGGTCACCAACTTCGCCGCCGACGGGATGCGGGTCACCAACGACGGCATCGTCGCCCAGTACAACGTCATCAAGAACTGCTACAAGGTCGACGACAACCACGACGACGGCATCCAGAGCTACCGCGTCTACGACTACATCCCCAACGTCCGCAACGTCGTCCTGCGCGGCAACGTCATCATCAACCAGGAAGAACCCGGCCAGCCGTTCCCCGGCACGCTGCAGGGCATCGGCTGCTTCGACGGGCCCTACCGCAACTGGCTCGTCGAGAACAACGTCGTGATGACCAACCACTGGCACGGCATCACGCTGTACGCCGCCGACGGGTGCACGGTCGTCAACAACACCGTCTTCAGCCCGTGGTACCACACGGGCGCGTCGAACTACGAGACGTGGATCGACGTCGGCACCGGCGGTGCGACGAACATCGTACGCAACAACATCGCCCACGCGTACCATGTGACCGGCAACACGGCCGACCATAACGTCCGGTTCACCCGCGCGATGAACGCCGACGCGTACTTCGCCGACTGGCGGAACTGGGACGTGCACCTCAAGGCCGGTTCGCCGGCCGTCGACGCCGGGACGGCCGCCGGCGCGCCGAACCTCGACGCCGACGAACTGTTCCGCCCGATGGGCCTGACCTGCGACATCGGGGCCTACGAGTTCGGCGGCGTGCCGCCCCTGGCGGCCGACGCCGGCGAGGACTGGACGGCCGTCGACGCCAACGGCGACGGCTTCGAGATGGTGACGTTCGACGGGAGCGGCTCGTACAGCCTGATCGGCAACATCACCTCCTACCTGTGGACCCTCGGCGGCACCTATCTCGGCACCGGCGCTGTTCTGCCGATGATCCTGCCGGTCGGGCAGTACACCGTGACGCTCAAGATCACCACCAGCGAGGGCGACGTGGACACCGACGAGGTCGTCATCACCGTGGCGGCCGACACGCCCGCCGTCGACGGCGACTGCGACGGCGACGGCGACGTGGACCTGGACGACTTCGTCATCCTCAAGCAGAACTTCGGCCGCTCCGGCGTGACCGGGGGGGCCGCCGACGGCGACGTGAACGCCGACGGCGACGTGAATCTCGACGACTTCGTGATCCTCAAACAGAACTTCGGCAGCGGACTGTGGTAAAAGACAGCCTTTCGGGGCGGCGGAAAAAGGAGACGGACATGAAGGGCCTGAGGTGGCTGGTGCCGGGCATGATCATGGCGGTGGCGGCGTCGGCGGTCGGAGCCGCGACGTTCTACGTCGATCCGGTCAATGGCACCCCCGCGGGGGACGGCAGCGCCGCCGATCCCTGGCGGACGATCCAGGAGGTCTGGACGACCGGGCGCATCGAGACCCGCGCGCTGAACGGCTCGGTCAAGAACCCCGGCGCGCCGGTCAAGGCCGGCGATACGATTCTGCTGCTGAGCGGCTACCACGGCGAACTGGTGTGCAACCAGGCGTTCAACGACGACGTGATCACCGTCCAGGCCGCCGAGGGCCATACCCCGGAGCTGCGCCGGATCAGTCTCAGCGGGGCCAGCCGCTGGGCCTTCCGCGGGCTGACGATCTCCTACTCGCTGGCGCCGACGGTCAACCCCACGTCCATGGTCACGTTCAACTCGCGCAGCTCCAACGGCCAGTGCAGCGACATCAGCATCGAGGACTGCTTCATCTACTCGCAGCTGGACAGCTCGGCCTGGACCGCCCAGCAGTGGATCGACCTGGCCACCTCCGCCATCGACCTGGGCCACGCCGGTCTGCGCCTCACCGCCCGCAACAACCGCATCCTCAACGTCGCGTGGGGCATCAATGTGGGGGCCGAGGACTGCCTGGTCGAGTACAACGAGATCACCAACTTCCGGGGCGACGGGATGCGCGTCATGATGCACGGCGCCGTCGTGCAGTACAACGTCATCAAGAACTGCTACAAGGTCGACGGCAACCACGACGACGGCATCCAGGGCTACTACTCGCTGGACCCCGGCCAGACGGTCTACGACCTCACCCTGCGGGGCAACGTCATCATCAACCAGGAAGACCCCGACCAGCCCCACCCCGGCACCCTGCAGGGCATCGGCTTCTTCGACGGGCCGTTCATCAACTGCGTCTTCGAGAACAACGTCATCATGGTCGACCACTGGCACGGCATCACGGTCTACCGCGCCGGCAACTGCAGGATCGTCAACAACACCATTTTCAACAAGGACTATCACGACGCCAAGTCCGGCTTCCATCCGTGGATCGGCCTGACGCCGGACGGCGGCTCGCCGCCGAACATCATCCGCAACAACATCATGCAAGCCTGGGACACCGCGTTCTCCACCGGCACGAAGGTCATTGAGGATCACAACGTGATCATCAACCGCAATGTCCAGGCCGACCTCTGGTTCGCCGACTATCACAACTTCGACATGCGCCCGGTCTCGACGGCCACCGTCATCATCGACACCGGCAGCGCCAACGGCGCGCCGA